>JAFGMA010000070.1 GCA_016927835.1 Candidatus Zhuqueibacterota bacterium
CTTTCACTTAAATTGAGCGATTGGCATTTGGCTATTGGCTTTTAGCTAATTAAATTTCAATTAGTTAAAATGATCAAAGTTTGTCATCCAACAAGTGAAATTATCTATACGATGTAAGTCTTGATAAACCAAGCGCCAAAAGCCATAAGCCAATCGCCTATTTTAGGTTTCATTAATTGAATTAAATCAGGAGACTTTATCATGACACGATTGGGGGTCAATGTTGACCATGTTGCAACAATTCGTGAAGCACGCAAGGGGAGGGAACCTGATCCGGTGGCAGCGGCGGTTCTGGTTGATATGGCTGGTGCGGACGGCATCGTCATCCATCTGCGTGAGGATCGCCGGCATATCAATGACCGTGATCTGTCGATAATGCGTGAAGTCGTGAAAACCCATCTGAATCTCGAAATGGCGGCAACCGAAGAAATGGTGAAAAAAGCGATCACCGTGCTGCCGGATATGGTGACGCTGGTTCCGGAGCGTCGCCAGGAATTGACGACCGAAGGCGGGCTGGACGTTCAGGCGAATTTTGACTATCTCGAGAATCCAATTGCCACCCTCAGGGCAAACAATATCGTTGTCAGCCTTTTCATCGATCCGGATATCTATCAAATAAAAGCCGCAACCAGACTCGGCGCAGATTATGTTGAATTGCACACCGGCAATTATGCGAACGCCGACGACCTGAACACGGTCATGGATGAATTGGAAAAAATCAAATCGAGCGCGGTTGCCGCCGCAAAACTTGGTCTTGGCGTTTCCGCAGGGCATGGATTGAATTATCAAAATGTCATAGACATCGCAAAAATACCGCAAATTGAAGAACTGAATATCGGGCATTCAATCATCTCCCGTGCGGTAATGATAGGTATGGAACAAGCGGTTCGTGATATGCTGAGATTGATCCGCTAAATGCCACGCCTTGCAGGTAAGTGTTTTTCACACCAATTCACAAAAACCTGTACCCGTTCGAGAAGGACTCTAACCATGCTATTCCCAGCAGAACCTTTCAAAATTAAAGTTGTCGAAGCAATTCAAAAAACATCGTTTGAAGAGCGCGATCGACTGATACGTCAGGCTGGCTACAACGTTTTCATGCTGCCCGCTGAAAAAATTTATATTGATCTGCTCACCGATAGCGGAACGTCTGCTATGAGCGATAATCAATGGGCTGGAATGATGATTGGCGATGAATCGTATGCGGGCAGCCGCAACTACTTCCGCCTCGAAGAAACTGTGCGCGATATCTTCGGATATCAGTACATAATACCAACGCACCAGGGGCGGATGGCGGAAAATCTGCTCTTCAATGCAATGCTGAAACCGGGCGACATCGTCCCGAACAATATTCATTTCGATACGACACGAGCGAATATTGAATATAATAAAGGCATCGCCCTGGACCTGGTAATCGATGAAGGATTCGATCCGGATACAGAATTGCCATTCAAAGGCAATATGGACTTGAGGAAATTGGTGCGGGTTATCGATCAACACGGACCGCAAAAAATTCCGCTGGTTATGATAACGATCACGAACAACAGCGGTGGCGGTCAACCGGTTTCCATGGAAAATATCCGTCAAACCAGGGTATTGCTCCAAAAATACAATATCCCGCTCATTTTCGACGCCTGCCGGTTTGCTGAAAATTGCTATTTTATCAAGGAAGGGGAGCACGGGTACCATAATAAATCGCTCAAAGAGATCGCCAGGGAATTATTTTCTCATGGCGATGGCTGCACCATGAGCGCCAAAAAGGACGGGCTGGCAAATATCGGTGGATTTCTGGCGTTGAATGATCCGCAAATCGCTGAAAAAGCCACCAATCTGTTGATAATCGTGGAAGGATTTCCCACCTATGGCGGACTTGCCGGTCGCGATCTGGAAGCCATTTCACGCGGATTGCAGGAGGTCCTGAACGAAGATTATCTGCATTACCGGATCAGCCAGGTACGCTACCTCGGGCAGTTGTTGCTCGAAGGACAGGTTCCGATCCTGCGACCAATCGGCGGACATGCGGTTTATCTCAACGCAAAGGCATTCCTGCCGCACATTCCGAAATCGCAATTTCCGGGTCAGGCGCTGGCGGCGGAGCTGTACCGGAGCGCCGGCATCAGGTCGGTTGAAATCGGCAGTCTGATGTTTGGGCACAAAGATCGCGAGACGGGCGAGGATGTTTTCCCGGAACTTGAACTGGTAAGGCTCGCGATCCCGCGCCGCGTCTACACGACGATGCACATAAATTATGTGGCGGAATCGCTGATCGAAATTTATAAGAAACGCTACCAAATCAAAGGATTGAAGCTGGTATACGAAGCACCTTTTTTAAGGCATTTCACAGCACGTTTAGAAGAAGTTGATAGCTAATACTACAACGCTAAGTCACCAAAATTTATCTAACGCAGAGGCGCACAGAACGCTGAGAACCACAGAGGTGAATCAGAAATTCAGGAATTGAATAAAAACAGAGAAATCCCTCTGAAAATGTTTTTTTATTTTTACGGTAAAATGCGCCTGTTTGATAAAAGGAGAGGCAGCTTTTAAAAATTCTCTGCGAAACTCCGCGCCTCTGCGTTAAAATTAAAACGTGGCGGATGTTACATTTTGAAATCAATTCACGTTGTCGTATTAGTTGTGCCCTCAAATAAAGCTAACCCAGGGGAAGCCATCAGCCATCTCAGGCAAAGTTGTCAACACATTCGTTATATATATGAGCTTTCAATGCTAACAGCCACTCATTCAGATCACACATTGGCGAGGCGTGCAAGATCAATAACTCCAAATCAGGGGAACTGACACAATGCGATTAAAATTTCCAATTCTCATTTATGTTATCACATTCTCGCTTTTAGTAAACTGCGCCGCGCCGTCAGAACGCCCTCAAGACTACGATACTCAGGGTGGGTTGAATTACGAAAAATGCCTGACCAGCATTCGAATATTCGCTGACGTGTTGTTGGAATATGGCAGGGATACGTATGGAAAAATTAATACACCGATGTTTCTGAGCATGCTCGATCTAAAAACCCGCCAACGAATCACCCAAAAAGATCCAAACTGGGAACGGGACTACGACCATGAAGATTATATGCTCAACGCGCGCGGCAGCAATTTGTATCGCGATACCGAGACTATCCGTGCGTTTTACAAGCTGACGCAGTTAACCGGCGATTCAACCTATCATCGGGCTGCAGATGCGTATCTCAGTGCGTTCCTCGAAAAATGCGTCAGTCCGACAACCGGGCTTTTCGCCTGGGGTGAGCATATATTTTACCACGTTCTGCGAGATACTGTCGAAGCCAATCGCCATGAGGTGGAAATACCACTGCCGCTGGTTCAGGAGCTATGGGAAGTCGATCCGCAAAAAGTTCAACGATATGCCGATGCAATTTATGATTACCATATCTATGATAAAACGACGTTCGATTACGATCGACATGGAAATTACACCACGGGCAAGTTTGACGATCCGGATGTGCGCGGCACCTGGATCAAACATTCAGGTCTCTTTACATATATTTTCCTCGTGGCATATACCAGAACCGGCGAACCGAAATACCTGGATTGGGCGCGCAAAATGACGCATGTTTTCTGGGATCGGCGGAATAAACACACAAACCTGGTCGTCGATTTGCCGCAATATTCCACCAATCCTGTCTGCTCTCAAAACCTGCTCTTGTCAACCTATTTGATCGAAGCCAGTCAGGTTTATCGCGATGATTTCATCCTCAACTGCGGCTTAGCCTATATGAAGAGCGTGGGAACGTACGCCCATAATCCGGACGACACTACGTTTTTTCAGGAATTACTCATTGCTACCGGCAAACCGGCATCGACCCAACAGCAGTATATTTGGAGCCCCTGGGAATTGACGCCCCGCGCCGGACGGGCAGCGCTCATCGCCGCAAATTTGTCGGGCGATGACTGGTTTCTCGATTTGGCAAAAACGTATGCGCTGTACATGCATAAATCATCGATCCCGCCTCTGGTCTCGCCGGGAGCACTGGGCGAAGGTATCCGCTTTTATGTGGCGTTGTATAACGCTACATCGGAAATGCGCTATCTCGAATGGGCGCGACAGGTCGCCAGACATGCGCTGGAAAATTATTTCGAAAACGGACTTATCAAAGAGTCATCGGATGGCTACATCTACAGTGCCAAATCCGGCGCTGGCAACCTGGCGCTGGGAATGCTGGAGCTATACGAGACAGAAAATGCGCTCCCGATTCACTGGCAGGTTCCGCGGGAAATCGCCTCCGGAGAGAAGACAGTGCCCTTCTGTATTCAATTGACAGATGCCAGCGTGTTGGGCGTCCGCTATCAGTTCGGGGATCAAGCCTGGCAGCAGTTGAATTTCGAACCGAAAGCATCCTCGCATTTTTCCTTTAACATTTCAATCCCCGAAGAAATCAAAAATAACAGGTTGCGCTTCCGCCTGGAAATCCCGAACTCCAAACAGAGCAACCATAAGCTCACAATCAGTGATTCCGTGATTATTGATGATGATCTCAACGGTCCGCAGTTCAGCCGACTGGATTATGATGCTTATGTCTGCTCCGGGAATAGCGCGCTGATTCAAATCTCGATTGAAGATATGAATTCGGTGAAAAGCGCCACATTAAGCTATGCCCACGGGAAAGGCGAGCGGATGCGCGTGAAACCATTTTCCGTCCATGGGAGCACATACCAATTTAAAGTCCCCCGCCGCCGGATCCGTTAAACGATATCACCGCCTTTCGGATCGACGCAATTGATGCGGATGATACACCCGCTCGAAGTCAGACCGCGGAATCCCGGTTTCGCTGGAAACTCGGACAAGCGATTCCCCTGAAACAACAACGAACCAGGCTTGCGTTTGATTCGCCGGAGATGGGCGTACGCGGGGTACTGCACGTCGAGGGAAAGCCAAAACCTGATTCAATTGACGCACAATTATTTTTAGATGCTGCAAAATCCGATTTGGGCGACATCGCTTTTGCAGCAAAAACCTGGCGGCTTACGTTTTCATCCCCGGGCATAAAACTTTCAGAGGCGGCACTGAGTTTTACTTACACTGATGACGATGTGAATGAGCTGATGGAAGAACACCTGTCTGTTTACCGGAAAAACGGCGACCGATGGGAAAAATTAGGTTCAACCGTTGACTTGATGCAAAATCAAATCTCGGTTCGAACAGCGGCATCCGGTGAATTTACTTTGGGTGCAAAAAAACGGCTGCTCTGGACATTCATGGCGGACGGGGCGCTGCTGTGTTCACCGGCAATATCCGATCTCGATCACGATGGCGCACCTGAAATCATTTTGGACAGCCGGAATATCGATCGAAAGGTGTATGCGATTGACAGAAACGGACAGAAATTGTGGGAATTCGAAACCGGTGGCATCGCATACTGGACGGTTATTTCAGATATTGAAAATGATGGGGAAAAGGAAATCGTTGTCGGCTCCAGTGATTGCCACCTGTATGTGCTCGATGCGTCGGGCAAACTCAAATGGAACTATAAATTTGATGCCCAGGCATTTATGCCGGCTGCCGGCGATATTGATGGCGATGGTGAAAATGAAATCGTAATTTCGACTTATGACGGTGTCTACGCCTTTTCCTGCGCTGGTGATGTCCGATGGCGCTATCCTTCCGGATTCAGGACTTATGTGCCGGTACTTGCGGATGTGGACAATGATGGGCGATTGGAGGTGCTTGTTGGTGAAAAGGACGGTCAATTCCATGTTATCAATTCCGATGGCAGCCTGCGCTGGAAAAAGCAAATGGGCGGTTATATCGAATCATGTGCGCTTGCGATTGATTTCGATGGCGATGGTTCGAAGGAGATACTCCTGCAATCGCGGGATAGTCGGTTGACGTGTTTCGATGCCAATGGCGCGAAAAAATGGATTCTTCCTGTAAGCAGGAACAATGATTGGTCACCCGTCGCTGCGGATTGGGACGGAGATGGTGTGCCCGAGGTGTTATACCAGGATGCTGGTGATTGTGCTATCGTCGTTGCTGATGGAGAAGGGCGCATCATGCAAAAGATACCAATAGGGGGTCCTTATGCAATCACACCCGTGGTCGCCGACATGAACGGGGATTCGTTGCCCGACGTGATCACGCAGATTAATCTCGGTTGGTCGAAGCGCTTTTTTGTAGCTTACGATCACTCCGGTGCAAAACTATGGTCGTTTCAAACCGATAGCTGGGCAAAATATGGCGGTTCACCGGCGCTCGCAGATCTCAACGGCGACGGGCATTTGGAAATATTGTTCGGCACCGATGGAACCGTGTTGTATGCGCTCAGTACTGCGGCGCCATGTGCACCGTATCAAATTGTCAATGGCATGTTCCGGGGGGATGCGCAGCATAGCGGGATTTATTGATCCTTCCTCGGACGCGAAATCGCTGCCTTACGTTTTAAAAGTATTGCCGTTTCGCTTGCCGGAAGGCATACGCGAAATAGTCTCTGGATGAAAACTCGCATTTTCATGCTGAAGCGAATCGATGGATAACGTAAAAACAATGAGTTATCACCCTTCGACTTCGCTCAGGGTGAAGAAATACTGACATTTCGTTCAGGCACACTATTTCGCCGGAAGAACACATGCTTAATACTTCCAAATATGAAAAACGAGAGGTTTCAAACCGTGAATCCTGAACCAGCCAACCCGGGCATTTACGGCGCCCACAAACCGTTGAGTGAGTGACTGACTATTCAACCGAATGGTGATTATGACGCAGGTTATCCCTTCTCTTATGGAACATTCGGCTGTCTTTATGTGTATCTTTGATGTGCATTTAAAATCGAAGTGCTCTTCGACAGACGCAATAAGGCTGTTAACTGTTGCCTGACAAATCAGGTGATATTGCATGCGGTTGCTGCCAGCGTTCCAATCGCGATTCGGTAGAAATTAAAAAAATACCGCCGCAGTACCTTATGCCATACGATACTGAGCTGAAGCTGGAATTTAATCGTTGTTAAAAAGTTAAATTCATGATGAAAAACAAAATATTGACGAATTCGGTCAGACGATATAAAATTGGCATTCTAGTAGCTGATGGCTACCAGGTGCTGATGGTAAATTACCCATTTCTGCGCCTGCGAGAAGAAGGGCTCCGCCCCTTATTCATCGGTAGTGATAGACAATCGCTGGTTGCGGACAGAACGCGGCAAAATGAAATTTTGGTGGATATCGATTTCGATGATGCCCGAAAACGCGATTGGGATTTGCTGCTGATACCAGGCGGAGAACTCACTAAAAGCCTGGTATCCCTGCCGGGTGCCCGAAACCTGATTCAGGAAGCCTATCAGTATCGAACTTACATTGCAGCGGTTGGCAATGGCATTCTTCTGCTGGCAAAAGCCGGTATTCTCGACGGGCATCGCTGTTCTGCACCGCGTGTTCCGGGTATTGAAACGATATTGGCAGAAGCCGGCGGTTCTCGCTCTGAAAAACCGATAACCGTCGATGGGCTCATTATCACCGCAGAAGATGTTCCTGAACTGCCCGTGTTTACAATTACAATGATCGAAGCTTTAACGGGCAAAAAGAAAACATAACCTGAAAGGATAGCCTGTATATGCCTGGGAAAAAATATTTTTTGATCACCGATCTTGAAGGTGTTGCCGGTGTCACCACATTTGATGATGTCACGTTAACCGGTCGGTACTACGAACGTTCTAAATATCTTCTCACCAGCGAGGTCAATGCCGTTGTCGAGGGATTGCTCGAAGAATCAGAGGCTGAAATTTATGTACTGGATGGGCATGGTTGCGGCGGCATTAATTATGAAGAAATTCATCCGGATGTGAAGCTGCTGACCGGCAGAGGGTTTTTTCTACCGCTGGAAATGGATCGCGGTTACGATGCACTGCTTTTTGTGGGACAACATGCCCGCAATGGCGCACCCAACGCGCACCTGAATCATACCATGGACCACCATACTATTTTCGAAGCCAAGGTCAATGGCATTCCCATCGGTGAATTTGGAATATGGGCTGCTTTTGCCGGTGAGTTGAATATTCCAACGATTTTTCTTTCCGGCGATTCGGCTGCCTGCAGGGAAGCGGGAGAACTGGTCCTCGATATCATCACGGTTGAAGTGAAGGAAGGTGTCGACAGGGAACTGGCAATTCATTTAAGTCATCAGAAAGCGATCGAGCTGCTGAAAGCCGGAAGCAAACAAGCTGTTAAAGCAATCACCAAAATCAAGCCTCTAAAATTTGCCCCGCCTTATATTTTCGAATTATCATTTATTGATTCGCTGCAAGCCAAAAGGACGGCTGTCACCAAAAAAGGAAAATTGAAAAATCCCAATACCGTCGTATTCGAATACTCCAATTACTGGGATGTCGCCAATATCTGGTTTTAAAATCCGGCGTTCCTCTCCTCATCTTTTGAGAACGAAATCATTCCCCTCATTTGACCATCGAGAGCGCGTTTTCAATGTGTCAGGATAAAATATGAATTGCTCTGCCGGCTTGAATGGCAGAATTGAACCAAAGCTGTACGCGCCATTCCCGTCTTCATCTCTGAATCCATAGAGCAAATATAAGCCTGGCAGGATGCTATTGAATGCATAAGCACCAGGCTTATCCAGCACCTCATAATATTGGAGATTCCCGGTTTTGACCAGCGACGCCCTCAGGTGAATTTTGCCGGAATCAGTCTCGACTTCATCATAGACAGTGCCGCTGATTGAAGTGAGCGTATCTTTATTCAGGGTTGTAAAGGTAATCGAGAGTGCGCTGTCACCTGATGGATTGTCAAACAGATCAAAGACCGAATCAACAGGTAATTTCACAAAATAAGTCATCTTGCTCTGAAGCTGCGCATCTGCCACAAAGCGAAAAGCCGAGGGCGCCAGGCTCGATAATTTTCCGGGAATTTTTCGCTCAAGCGTATCGGTAAGGCTGAAATGCTTCTCAAGCGAATTCTGATCCATGGCTTCGGTGAAATAAAGCTCTATCGCAGCGTTCAGCGGAATCGAAAACGAACTATCTTTTGGGGAAGATGCTATCAGCATGGGTTTGAGGGTATCGGGTGCCGTACTGCCTGTAAATGAGATCGTCTGGTATTCCGGATCAATTTTATTCCCACTGAGATCGGTCAATCTTTCGACCCGCACCTCGTAATCCGCCTGCGCAACCTGGGCGTCAGTGATGAAATCCACGCGGGATTTATCCGCCGGATTCTGGTAAACCAGACGAATTCGGAGCGCTTCCGCCGGAGAATCATTCGTAATGCGCTCAATGAGGTAACTCGACAGGGAATCGATATTCTTCGAAGACATCTGCTCATCGAACTGCAGCGTCAAATGATGCTGGTCCTGAGCCATTGCCCGCAGAAGTCCGGGACGGGTGGTATCTTCACGCGACAGTTGAAAATTGCAGTCATCCGCGCGCATGGTATCCGCGTTCAGCCGCACATCCCGCGTGCAAATGCCGATTAAATCGTATTCCGGATCGTAAAGCCGGTTGCCATTCCTGTCATTTACCGCAAACAACCTGTAATTGTCATAGGAAAGGTGCGAGAGCCGATAGGTGCCATCATCACCGCATTGGGTGATATATTCGGCTTTGATTTCCACTGGATTCGGCTGCGAGTTCTCAGTAAGCGAGTATGCCCATACCAATGCCCCTTTAACCGGCGTTTCACTATAAACCCGTCCCTTGACGAGTGCCTGATCGATGCTGTCGCCTGTGGAAAAAGCCATTGTATAAGAATTGGTCATGCGGTTATTGCGCATATCTTTGGTGTCGGTGCCGATTGTCAGCACATACGTCTTGTCCGGCTTCAATCCCCCCGGGAATTTCATGACAACCTTGCTGCCTTTCCATTTGAATCGGATATCCTGCTCCGGTATGGGCGAAATGAATACGGATTCTTCAACTGAGCGCCGATCAATGCGTTCGCTGAACTCGATGCTTATTTCGCTGTCCAGCGGTGTGGCAGTTTGCCCCGGCTGAGGTAACGCGTGGATGACCTTCGGCGGTGTACGATCAACCGGTCCTCCCGGTGGGGGCGCCTGCTTTGCACAAGCTAACAGAAAAATGGCTATTATCGCACCGCTGATTAATAAGTTAGCTTTCATACGTTTCACTGAATTCCGATTTATAAAATGGCTGTTTTAGAACCTGTCATGCGACTTGTTTCCAGGGACGAATTGATTTTCGTATAGGCTCTCATTACCTCGATTCAAACATAAATCAAAAAAGCAAAGAAATCAAGTAATTTTTTCCTGGCGCAAAATTGAAGTTTTGCTTACTGGCAGGCTTCTTTGCCGCTGCAAAGCTCATATCACTTTGTTCCCAACGTCCTGCCCCCGTCCAGGCAGATCACCTGCCCGGTGATATAATGCCCTGAAAATACCAGAAATTTTGCTGCGCCAATGACTTCATCCACTGTGCACAGGCGCTTGAGCGGGATGCAACTGACAGGCGTATGCTGCTCCGAAGCTTTTTCATCGAATACGATACTGCTCGGGGCAATGGCATTAACCTTGATATACGGCGCGCATGCCGTAGCCAGGCATTTGGTCAGCATGATTAATCCCGCTTTTGAAATTGAATACGGAATGTGGTTTTTATAAGGAATGATGCCCCCGGTGGACGCAATATTGATGATGCAACCCGACTTTTGTTCGATCATGAATTTCGCGGCTGCCTGAGAACAAAAAAATGCTCCTTTCAAATTTATGTCAAGCGTCTGATCCCATAGCGTCTCGGTAATCTCACCCAGTTCTTCGCGCTGAAAAATCGCGGCATTATTCACCAATACATCCACGCGCCCAAAGCTTTCGCGGACACGGGCGAACATGCACTCGATATCCTCTGAAACGGCTAAATCCGCTTGCACCACTATCGCTCGTTTCCCGAACCGTTCAATTTGCTGCGCAGTCTCCAAAGCCGCTTCCTTCGAGCGATAATAATGGACGATGCAGTGGCAGCCGTTTTGGGCTAATTCGAGTGCAATGGCACGCCCCAGCCGTTGCGCTGCCCCGGTGATGAGGGCTACTTTTTCAGACATGGCTTTTCCCCGCGGTAGCTTCCTTATTTTGACCTGTAACTAACCACGCAGTTCACTTAATAAACACAATCCTTCCGGTTGCCCCGCCATGATCTTGCTTTACCCACATATCGGGTTGGATACAGAGGGCATTTTTTCTCCCCTTCCCTTGTTTTTAAGGGAAGGGGCCGGGGGATGGGTTAAAAGAGTGCAATTCAAGGGAATTTGCACTATTTTCTGAAAGAAATTTTATGCAAAGACAAGAATCTATTTTTGAATTGCGATTTTTTCTTCCCCATCGTCGTACCGCACTTCCCTGGTTCCTTCCCTGAGCAACAGCGAAAGGGGTTCAGAAGTTGAGTTTTCCCGATTTTCAGAAAAAGATGCAGGTAATGATCAGACTTTGGCAGCGCACACTAAATCCCTGAAGAAAATTATGCGGACCGGACATTACAATTCAACTTCAAGGGTTACGATTTTTTTCGAATCCAGATTAATCTCAGCCTGGTTGCCTTTGAAAGGCTGCGACTGCTGCCGTTCTTCATTCAAGTTGGTTTGCCAGCAATTTTGAATATTCCTGAAAAAACGGATGCGGACTTTTTTATTTGCGGAAGCAGGATTGTAAAGTCGAAGTATCAGCGATTCCCGGTCTTCAGCCTGCTTCACCGCACTCACGGCGATTTCCTGAGAATCCAGTTCGAAGAAGCTCATCTCTTTTGGCAAGTGTCCCTTATGCGGTCCGACCTGCGCAATCTGGACCGGGACCGTGAAATGCTCCGCTTGTTTCAGCACCAAACCGCTATCCCAGTTACCCTGGTGCGGATAAATCGCATAGCGAAACTCATGTTGTCCGTAGCCCTGCGACAGTGTCATCTGCGGGTGTCGCTCCCAACGCCAGGAAACGGTTGTCAATGCCACTTCAAAAGCGCGCAACAGCGTAATGCCAATCGTACGTTCAGCCGTGTCGGTTACTTCGAATTCTTTGAGCCCATCGGTAATAATCGCCAATCCCGCTTTTCCGTCGCTGACATCGATGAAACGGCTCATGGGATGCGTGGGATTCCACGTGCCAGCCCAGTGGCTGTCAGAACCACGATCAATCGGTCGCTCAATCACATCAAAGGCAGTGTCAGCCGAGGAGTGTTTCGCCATAAGATTGGTGGGGAACATTACCCGAAGCCGGTGATCGGCGCATGTGTTGTTGAAGCTTGTTCGCACTTCTAGCATCCGATTTTCCTTGCGCAGGGTGAACCATGATGTGAGGCTTAATTCGCGCAGATTTTCGCTGCGGCTGGCATTATCGCCATCTGCATCCAGCCGGCGGATATCGCTGCCTGGACCTTCCACCAGATGCGCCGGTATCGCAAGTTTGGTATCGACGCGAAATTGCGCCATGAGCGGCGTGCTGTACACCTGCGAAACCTCGGTCTGCGCATTGTGACTGGTGATCAGGCGGTCATTTGCCGGAAAAACATGGCGCCAAGCATGCCCTGCTTCGCCGCAATCTTCGAAGTAATGCAGTCCGTCGAACTGCCTGCCACTGCTTTTATCCAGGAGATCCAGCGTACCGTCATCACGAAAAATCACTTTCAAATATTCATTTTCCATTGTGTTGCGAGCGGTGACCAGGTTACCTTCCAGCCTGATAGTTTTCTCCTGAGGCTGCAAATAGTACGTGCGGTATCCCATGCCCGGCAGATTTTCGGCGAAAAATTGAATTTTCACTCGCAGGGAATCCATCATCATTGTGGCATCACCGAAATGCCGCACAACCGGTGACGCCTCATTGCGCGAAACTTCCCAATAATCCACTTCTTTTCCGCTCGCTGCTTCGATTAATTTGAAATGGGTGAAATCGCAAGTTTGCGGGATGTCGATAACCGCCTTCAATGTCTCTGAACGCGCTACTGGCAGCGGATTGAATACCGTAAACAGCACCGTTTCAGGCGCGTATTCGGAATTATCGATTTGCGACTGAATTTCCTGAAGTTGGTTGCGAAGGACGCCTCTGGAAATGCCCTGCACCTGCTCCAACCGATTCAGCACGTCGCGCTCGATTTGGTCGATACCGGTTCCGGCGATACTGTCATGCGGATGACACTTGAGCAGCGTTTTCCAGGCGAGTGTCAAGGCGCCTTTGGGATAGGGTGTGCCAAGCAGCCAGGCAGCCGCAGCGAACGGTTCTGCCAGTCGTTGAAGCAGCACTTCGGTGAGCGTATTCTGGTGTTTCATCCGCGTACGCGTCGAAGTGACATCTCCGTATAAATGCTTTCGCAAACCAATGAAGCGCGGCGTCCGGCGTTCACCTTTCAGCACAACCAGATTTTTGGCAGCCGCCTTGGCTTTCTCCATCCATTCCGGCAGGCTGCTATGCAGAATCCTGTCATTTTTCATGAGCTTCGACGCCTCGCCGATAATGTCGAGTTCGCGTGCATCGGGAAGCGTGCTGTCCATCCCCTGCATACAAGCAAGGTAAGTCGTGGAGCAATGCGTTTCTTCGATCTCGATGAATTTTTTGACCAGTTCCTGTATTTTGGTTTTATCGAAATATTTAACCGGGTCAACCAGGAAAAAGTGCTCGTGAAACGCATCTTCGCTGCAAAAATGAAACGGCAAGCCGCCTTCTTTCCAGTCAAATTGGCGTTCGTGAATGGCTTTGTTATAAACGAGCGGTCGGAAAACATGGTAGAAAAAATTGTACCTGGCGAACGATCCCATGCGCGAGGCGAACAGGCGCGATCCGTCCGGACCTTCGAAAATAAATTCTGCATCCGATTCATCCGGTGAAATACCGTGATAAAACAGGATCGTATCAATGCCAAAACCATTGTAAACTTGCGGCATTTGTGAGATTTGCCCATAAGAAAATGGGCTGTAGCCAATTTTCATCACATGCCCATACTTCCCCGCCACGCGGTGACCAATGACCAGGTTTCGTACCAACGATTCGGCGCTGACCAGAAATTCCTCCGGCAGCGTGTACCACGGTCCAACCATCAAGCGCTTCGACCGGACATAAGATTCAATTTCCTGCTGACGTTCAGGATGTATTTCGAGGTAATCTTCTATCGGAACGACCTGTGAGTCAAGAAGATACGAATGATAATCCGGGCGCGACTTCAAAATTTCCAGCAATGTATCCATGAATTGCACCAAAAAAAGCCGGGTTTCCTGGAAAGAGTAAAGCCATTCCCGATCCCAATGCGTATTGGAAATGACGTGAAGTTCAAATTGCTTTGGCATTAACAAATCCTTTCGATTTTTGCACGGGCGTTGAAACTGAGGGGATTCTTTTTCAGTTTATTTTTGTGGAAGCACGTGATGATCATAAGAAATTTTTTGCCAAATGTCAAGCGCTGTTTTCATTTAAGAATAATCGGTAAGATACGGGAGTCTTCGTAGGTCAATTCATCCCGGATTACCACCCCGGAGTCAGGAAACAGGCATGGGAGGGATTACAATGAATAAAAGACCGGCACCTCCCCTTTGATTCGCGGCAAGCAAAAATTGCCTCAACATAAATAATTTCAAAGCTTATCTGATTAAATATTTGTTAAATTATATTAACTTAGCGTTTAAAGTGTTGACAAAGACAGCATTTCTTCATAAATTAAATCTTGTATGAAATACCTTAATTTCTCATTCACTAATTAATCGATCAAAGGAGTGTGCTATGAAACGATTCGGACTACTGGTTTTAATGCTTGCTTTCATCCTGCCGCTGAGTCTTTATGCAATTACGTATGTCAAAATAAATGGTGTAGCTGAATACACGGTTACCAGCCTCCCGGCAAATCTTACTGTAACGTGCGATCTGGCTCAGGCTGGAAACAGGGTATCATGGGAAGCGTACATCGATTTCAATGGGAATAAAATCATTGATGGCAATGATGAACGGGTAGATTTTATGTACCTGACAGATGGCATCGGCTGGATTCGCGATCCCGAAAATCCCGATAACGATATCCCCGGAGACGAAACCGGCGTTGACGGCAAAATTCAAAATACCGAAACGCTTAATCTGGAAGATATGAATTTTGCCAAAATTCAATTCATCTTGAGAATGGTGGATCAGGACGGGTCCTCTGCACAAGCGCTGGCAATTATGGATATAGCGCCGCATGCACCCTACATCAGCGGAAAAATTACGGATAATCAAACCGGCGCCGCAATTGCAGGAGCAATAATTTTAGGCAACAAAGCGATGAATGAAGGAGATAACGCTTTCGCTGTCTCTGATATTGACGGCACTTATATCATGCAACTACCTTCAGCAGGTACCTGGGGACTCGTTGCCGGTACGTTTTTTTTGAATAATGATTATCAGCCTTCAGATACGACGTGGATTACAATCGGGTCAGAAGAAACCAAAACGCAGGATTTTGCCCTCGATCCTTATGATGCGTTTGTGGAAGGAAGCGTCAAAAAACTCGATGGAACACCTGTAGCGGGGATCTCGGTCACCGCATATAGTGAAGACACTGATTTCTTCGGCATCGCATTCACCGATCAAAATGGCAATTATCGTCTTGGCGTTTTTCCCGGAACCGTCATGGTCGGCTGCAGTCAGTTATTCAATATGGTTGCCGGGTCGGAAAATTGGCCCGAAGGCTATTACGCCGATCCCGTGATTGATACGCTGCAGGTTGTCCAGGGGCAAACGGCTCGCTCGGATTTCACTTTCCTGAAATATCGCTGCTTTGTAACCGGCAACTGCACGGTGAATGGGCAGGGAATCGGAGGCGTCGAGATTACGGCGGTGAGCATCAATACGCAAACATTTGAAATGACCATCTATCAAACAACGACAAAAAGCGATGGGTCCTACAAGCTGGGGGTGCATCCCGGCACGCTGATGAGCTTGATCGCAACCAAAGAAGGGTATTCCGTCGATCCGATGATCGGGTATCAGGGCATTGTCATTTTAACCGGACAGACGCTCGCGGGATATGATTTTCAACTGACTCCGCAAACTGGTTCCATTTCTATCGGCGGTAATGTGACCTACGATGGTGGCGCTGCTGCGCCAGACATTTACGTTGTCGCGTATGCTGAGGACTTCGGCGGACCCGAAGGCTTTTTAATTGAATACACGGATGCGAATGGTGCCTATCAATTTGAGAATATGCTGCCCGAATACTGGCGTGTGGGTGTGTACAAAGCCGGTTACAGCTCCACGCCGGCTATTATTACACAATACCTCATGCCCGGCTCCAATCTCAACGATCAGAATTTTGTGCTTTCGGAGGGAAGCGGTGTCAATCCCTTTGAAAATTCAACTATTCCCCGAGCATTCTCGGTGTTTCAGAATTTCCCAAATCCCTTCAATCCCACAACATCCATCAATTACACACTGCCCGAAAAAACTCAGGTTCAAGTGACCGTTTATAATGTTGCGGGACAATTCGTCGCCAATGTGATAAACGCGGTACAGGAGGCGGGCATTCAGACCGTTCAGTGGGATGGCAAGAATCAGGCAGGTGTCAATATGCCGAGTGGTACATATTTTTACCGGATTACTGCCGGCAAGCAAAATGCAATCAGGAAGATGCTTTTGGTCAGATAGCGAATGTCAATCCGTTTTTTGATAGTTAATTTTGCTGACAACAAAAAAGCTCACCTTAAGCAAGGTGAGCTTTTTTGTGGGAGCGCTTTCCTGATCCTAAAGGATCGATTCAGCTTTGCAGCGGATATCGATTATATTCAAAGCGTTCACATATCCGTAATAAGAGCGGTGTCTTTGATTCCTGCAGTTAAATCAAACAGAAATATAAAAATAACATGAAAAAGAAACACACCACCCGAGGGCTGTATCAACAAATATACGAAATTGTGCGACAGATTCCTCCTGGCAAAGTGGCGACTTACAAGCAGATTGCGGCGCTGCTCGATCGCTGTACGCCTCGCATGGTAGGCTATGCCATGGCAGCAGTACCCGTTGGCAGCGATGTGCCCTGGCAGCGCGTCATCAATAGCCAGGGCAAAATCAGTCCGCGCAAAGGGGGCGACGGCGCAGAGGTACAACGCGCCCTGCTCGAAGCCGAAGGCGTCACGTTCGATGCACAGGGACGGGTGGATTTCAACAAGGTAGCTTGGAGCGGTCAGATCGAAGATGACGCTGCGTTTTAGCTTTTACCGCAGTTAAACCGACTGGGAACGAGCGCTACCCAACAATACCCCTCACTTCCCGCACGATACCCCGCTCAGGATCGACTCGATCAATCCCATGCCATCTTTCGCGTCCGGCAAATCCATCGCACCGGCAACATAACGTCCGCAATGCGTCACAATTCCTTGCTGATGATACGGGATTTCCGCCGTAACCGATGGCTGACTGAGTTCCGGCAGTGCCAGCGGTGTTTTGCCCGATTGCTTCAGATAATCCAGGTATTTTTGATAAGCCGCCGCTGCATCCGCTTCTGATTCGCAAATCGCGATGAAGGCTTTGATTTCATGCTTGTTTACCATGAAGCCGGCTTCCAGTCCGCGAGACAAAAATTTATGCCCGAGCAAACCGCTCCGGATGTATTTGAGCGACTTCGGCAGCATATCCTTTTGCGGCAGCAGGCGCAACTCCTTCAATTCAACGTTGTCATCACCGATGCCGGCAGCCACTGCCTTCGCAAATTTGCGCAGCGCCTGCTGGATTTCCGGTGAAGCATCACTGGCATTCAAGTCCACCACATACTGATTTTTATAAAACCGTATATGATAATCGGAGACGATGGCTTCAGCGCCGATGGCTTCGAATTGATTGGACGGACTGCGAGAAACCGAATACACCCCGAACGCGTCCAATGGCGTTCCCATGTCATAAATATCGATTACAATCGACATTTCCGCCGGATCAATGAATCCGACAGTCGCCAACTGTTTGAAATCATAAGCCAGATACAGGTCCGCGCTGCCGTTGATGTATTCGAATAGATTGTCCGGCTCATACATCTGCGGCGATTCTTCCCATTGCCAATTTTCCAGAAAATTCGTCGGCGGCAGCAATGACACCAACCTGTCGTCGGTGGTTGCCCAAAGGCAAGGCTTCAAGCCGACTATGAGAATAAAAAGCACCATACAAAACCATCTGCATTGTGCGTTAAAATGATTCAGCATTTTTACCTCGTTACGCAAAAATATTCATCGCTGATTTGATCTTATTCGGAAGATCGATACCATGGATGCAGGAAGCCGCACATTCACTACAGCGGCTGCACTGCGATAGATTCTCTCTCTCGGACAATTCAGCATAATTTGTCATCGCCAGGGGAAAATCGCCATAACCTTCGACGTACATCAGGCAGCGGTTGATTTCCGGAATATCCACGCCGTGCCGGCATGAAGCGGTGCAAGCATTGCAGGAGCGACAATAAATCGGATCTATCACCTGACCGTAGCGTTCGAGCAGGTCATGATCGCGTCTGCCCATTTTCTGCCCCATCACCTGAATATCTTCATTGAGCTCTTCGAAAGTCGTCATGCTGGGGATGGTGGTGTGTACGTTGGGATTTTGCAGCACCCATTTCAGCGATGCCTGGTGAGGAGTGAGAGATCCCATTTTGCTGTCTTTATAGCCGCCAGCCTGGGTTTTCATGCCAACCACGCCGATGCCCGCTTTTGCCACCGCGTTGATGGCTTTGGTCAATTGCGGCGTTTTTTTGAAATTATATGCCACAAGGATCACATCCCAGGCTTTATCTTTCGCTGCCTGTTCGAGTAGCTCTGCTTCGTTTTTATGAGTTGAAAAGCCGATGAATCTGGTTTTGCCTTCCTTTTTCCATTTATTAAACAGCTTCAAGACGTCTTCATTGTGGAGCACATCGAGCTCTTTAATATTGTGATAATACAGAATATCGACCGTATTCATCTGCAGCCGTTTCAAGCTTTCTTCGAACATGGTTTCCATTTTGTCAATTGGCGCCGGGTGTATTTTTGTACATACATAGGCTTCGCCGCGCCGCTCTTTCATCACTTTGCCAACCATGATTTCGTTGTTGCCATCCTGATATCCGTGTGCGGTGTCGATCAAATTTATCCCGAGGTCTAATGCCCGATGCAATACCGCCGGATCGGTGGTTCTCATCGCGCCATAGCTCACGGTAGTAACTTTCATGCCCGTTTTTCCCAGAACCCGGTATTCAGGCGTGACCTGGATTTTGCCTGAATCCTGTTCCTCGCCCGCAGCCAATGCCAGCTTCTGCGCGCCTGATACGCCCGAACTCAAAGCCAGACCAGCGCCGATAACGCCTGAACTTTTGATGAGAAAATTTCTTCGCTTCATTCGACCTCCTTTTGCAATTTGTCCTTTAATGAGCTGCAAAGCAGAAAATTCGCTGTTCCGATCAGAGCAAGTAATGGCTCAGTTAACCGGATCATTACATGGGTTATAATGCCTGTGGGTTCCCAAACGGGCGTTTGGGAACCAGCGACCGAGGGATTATCAGAACGATAATAATTTGCCGGCTTTGCAGAACTCAAAATTTTTCGGTTGTTTATAATTGTTCCAATTTGGTTTAAACTTACAAAGAATCATTGTCATTGTCAATACTTTTTCTTACTTTATTCAGATTTTTTCAGAGGCGAAACTTCAAGCAGGGACAAATAATCTCCGGACGTAGAAGCCGACAACTGCCAGATTTTTTGATTAGTTAAATTGGCAAAGACAAAACCGGGGAGAGCTTATATTGCTACCATTTGAACGAGTAAAGCATAATTTCGGAATTCCGTTTCGAAACAGAATATTTTCAGTGACGTATAATCAGCAAGATTATTTTCCAAATGAAGAATCTACTTTTAAAAACTTGAGGGAGGTTTCCATGTCAACGAAAAATTTTCAAATTATCATCGGAGTACTTATTATACTTGCCGGATCCGCATTGTATATTTTTCAACTGGATTTGTTCGATTTTGCTGATCTCGGCTTATTAACCTGGGGAACGCTTTTCATTCTCGGAGCCATCATTTTCCTGGCTCTATATTTTAAACAAGGTAGACGCGAATTTTGGCCATTTATCCCGGCAAGCGCGTTCCTGGCGACGGGATTACTTCTATTCCTGTTAGCTTTCACCAATGACGGCGAATTTGCCGCCGGAGGCATGTTTTTCACCTTCGGGCTCGGTTTTCTGGCAGTTTACCTGCATCAGCGCCTGAGAGAATTTTGGCCGATTATTCCGGCTTCGGTGCTATTCGGCATCAGCGCGCTGCTGCTGGCAAAAGGATTTCATTTCAGGGGCGACTTCGCGACAAGCCTGATGTTTTTATTTTTCGCGCTCGGATTTATAGCTGTGTATTTTCACCTCGGACGAACGCAATTCTGGCCCTTCATTCCTGCCGGCATTTTCCTCGGCTTATTTGCATTATTACTTATGGCTTCGATGCGGTACCATGGGGAAGTACTTGCCGGCAGTATGCACCTCGTGGTGGGAGTGGCATTCGCCGCAATAGCCTTCTTCCATCGCGAACACTGGTGGGCGTTCATTCCCGGGGGAATTTTCGCGGCTGTCGGCGTTTTTCTGCTGCTCCTGAGCGATGAAAATATCGGCACCTTTATCGGCTCGGGAATTCTTATCCTGAGCGGGGTTGCCATTATTTTAAGATCGCTGAATTCGGACAAAGAAAAAGAGGCGGTTGCAGAGCGTCAGGAATAAAAGCGATTTATAGACTTGGGAATGAATAAAATTGACTGTTCGATTTTTTGGGCGCAATTGGCTTTGCGTGAATTCGTTCAATGCACACGATCACCTTTTCGAATTCTCATCCCTGGTTTTTTTCAAAAATTCAAAACCATCGCTGAATTCATAGGAATGAAAAATTCCGACTGCTCACCAGGTTCAGCGATCAAACCGAAATCCTCCCATAATATTGTTCTCGACTTTTTACTTTAAATCTTGTATCTTCACGTAAATTATACTATATTTCAGGATCAAAAAGCGTTGACCAGTATGCATTTATAATTATAGCTACTCCAGCAGATGATAATTCAAAAAGCGGATCTTTCCGATGTCAAAAAACTCGCTGAGATGAATAAACGTCTTATCGAAGACGAAAATCATCCCAATCCAATGAATGTGCAGCAGCTTGCCCGGCGCATGAATGAGTGGCTGCACGGTGAATATGCTTGCTATCTGGTGAAGGAAGAAAACAACACGGTCGCCTACTGCCTGTTCAGAGACGATGGCGACTACTATTATTTGAGGCAGATGTTCGTAGAAAGAGAGCATCGCCGCAAAGGTATCGCCACGATGTTGCTCGACTGGATGTACAGAAATATTTGGACCGACAAGAAAGTCAGGCTGGACGTACTGTCCCACAATAAAAGTGCCATCGCCTTCTATGAAGCGTACGGTTTTCGAGTTGGCTGCTTACGGATGGAAAAGTAATAGCGGAGCAGCCGGTTTAGGCTGACTTGCTTCCGGCTGCCTTTGGCTGGCAATTTAAATGTCCTGATAGCCTTTTAATGGGCAACAGAAAATTTCAAAAATTTAGACCACTATTCTCATCGAACGAAGGAAATACTTAAAAGGATGATAAAAATGACACCGAGAGAACGAGTTATCGCTGCACTCAACCATCAGGAGCCGGATAAGGTACCCATCGATTTAGGAGCCATGGGATCCACCGGCATCATGGCGATTGCATACAACCAGCTCAAAAAGCATCTCGGAATGACGGGCGGAAGCACCCGGATTGTAGACGTCGGGCAGCAATTAGCAGAACCCGAGCCTGCTATATTGGAGCGTTTTCAGGTGGATGTTATCAGTTTGAATCATACGCGGGGCGCCAATCGCGAGCAATGGAAGGATTGGACGTTGCCGGATGGCTCGGTTGGTCAAATTTACCGGAGCGCCTATCCCGTGCGCCGGGGTACCGAATGGGTCTTTATGTCGGGCGAAACAGTTACTTCGCGAATGCCCGAAGGCTGCCTGTATTTTGAGCCGTGCTACTGGTCAATGGAACATGCTTCAACGCGGGATGCCATTGAAAAACATCCGTGGTTTTATTTCACGGATGAGCACTTGAAGCGGCTGGAGCAAAAGGCGCAGCAGCTATTCACCGGAACGGATTATGCGATCATGGGAGCGTTCGGAGGAAGCATTCTGGAAGCCGGGCAGGGATTGCGCGGCTGGTCGAATTTCATGATGGATCTGGTGCTCAATCGCGCATTTGTGGAAGATCTAATGGACAAGATGGTCGAAGTCTATCTCAAAAATCTCGAAGGATACCTGCAAGCGGTTGGTGATCGCATTCAAATCATCCAGATGGGAGACGACCTCGGGACACAGAATGCCCCGCAAATGGCGCCCGATCTGTATCGCGAAATGATAAAGCCGCGCCATAAAAAAATTTATCGATACGTTAAGCAACACTCCAATCTGTTCGTATTTTTGCACAGTTGCGGATCGATCTACGAACTGATTCCCGATTTAATCGATGCCGGAATCGATATTCTGAATCCGGTGCAGACGTCCGCCCGGAATATGGAACCCGGAAGATTGAAGGCTGAATTTGGCGATAGATTGACCTTTTGGGGCGGTGGTGTCGATACGCAGCACGTACTACCCGACTGTTCGCCCGAGGAAATTGCGGAGCATGTGAAAGAACGGATAAACATATTCGCACCATGCGGGGGATTTGTGTTTACCCAGGTTCACAATATTCAAGCCAATGTGCCACCCGAAAATATCATTGCTGCCTACGATACCGCTTGCCTGCAACGAAACTATCCGGTAGTTTGATCGTTGAAAATTTTCTAATTTGGTAACGAGTTCATCAGTTCAATTGTAAAGAGTATACGCAAGGGGTATCGACTCATGCCTGGAAAAACAGATAAAATTCCCACAATCTTATTAACCGGATTTCTTGGTGCCGGCAAGACCACGCTGCTCAATCGGTTGATAGAACATTACGAAAGCACACGCACAGTCCTGCTGATCAATGAATTCGGCAAAATTGGCATTGACGGCGAACTGCTCGTTGCTGGTAATTATGAAAAAATCGAGTTGAATAAGGGCAGTCTTTTTTGTATCTGCGTCAGAACCGATTTTATCGCGGAAGTCGAAAAAATTGCTGATGAAATTCAGCCTGAGCTGCTCATCATCGAAGCCACCGGTCTGGCGGATACTACCGAAATGGAAAAGATGCTGGCGCTGCCGACTTTAATCGATAAAATTCAGTTGCAGGCTTGTATCTGTCTGGTCGATTGTCAGAATTTCTATAAAATCAAGGATAATTTGAAAGCACCCGCGTCACAGGTTCGGAGTGCTGACCTGGTATTAATCAATAAAATCGATCTGGTGACCGAAGAGCAGGTTGAAAATACAATTGATGCGGTTCGCGAAATGTCCCCTGCAGTTCCAATTTTAAAAACAAAATACGCAGAATTTCCGCTGGAGGCACTTGCAGATATCAATCGCGCCGCACCCGTCGAAACCGGATCCCCGGGTGAGGGGCGACCCGATCTGCTTAAGTCGCTGACTCTGGAAGCGCATGGAAGCTTCGATCAGCATAATTGGGAGCAATTCGAATCCTTGGTGAAGCCGATTGCAATGCGATTGAAAGGCTTCATCGAGATTGACTCCCGGATGTTTCATATCGACGCTACTGCCGAACAATGGGAGCTTCGACCTGCGGAGAATGTCCCCGCTTCCAAAAACCGGCTGGTGCTCATTGGGCAGGATTTTGATGAGGAAAAAATCCAATCAGCTTTTCTGCGTCTTTTGAAGTGAATTCAAAATAGCGGCTAACCACAAAGCGCGAGGAAACTAACAGAAAGAGTCAACTGTGTTTAGATCCCACGAAAATCAACTTGAACAATATTTACTCCCGACAAAATTAATCAACACCCAACACCCGGATATTCAAAGAAAAGTCATGGAGTTGACCCGCGACTGTGAGACGGTTGTTGCGCGGGCGCGGAATATTTTCTATTTTATTCGGGATGATATTCGGTATGAATTCAGGGGCAAATTCAAAGCGGAACAATATCTTGCGTCGTATATTCTGCAGGATGGCAAAGGATTTTGCACTCAGAAAGCGATCCTGTTCTGCGCACTCGCCCGATGTGCCGGCATTCCGGCAGGGCTATATTTTTTCGATATCATCGACCATACCCTGCCGGAACAAATGGTTCGGTTGATGAAAACGCGGACGTTATTTCACCACGGCATTGTAATGCTTTGCCTGAACGGCGAGTGGCACAAGTACGACGCCACGCTGCATTCCCAACTTGTTGAGCGTAATCAGCTCATCCCGGTTGAATTTTCACCGCATCGGGATTGCCTGATGAGCCAAACCACCCGCCATGGAACCCGGCACATTGATTATATCCGCGACTATGGCATTCATGCGGATGTTTCTTTTGAGCAGATTACCGGCTGGTTCCGCGAGGGTTACCCCCATATCGCGGAAAGATATGCGACTAAAGCTGATACTCCAGACTCGTCAACGCATTCCCCTCGGAATCCGTAAAACGCAAATACAATCCCCAGTTAAACTCCGTATTGCAAACCTTGATCAATACTGTATTTTCACCGGCTTTTAGTTCTACAGGAAGGATATCTGTATCCGGAGCAGCGGAGCGCTCAATATTTTTCGACAATATTTTCTCGCCATTGAGCCACAGTGTTCCGGTGTCGTTGGTCCCCAGCCGTAGTTGAGCCGAACGTGCTTCAGGACTTTTCACCTTGCACCACGCATAAGCACAAACCCAGTCCGAAGGTTTCAGATATTTTACAAAATCAAGATAGCCGGATTGTTTGTCTGCTGTACTCGTTTGCCACTTCACTGTGCCGGCATTGGCAACATATTCAGCGTCAAAATTAATTTCCTTTTCCGGAGGATAAATCTCGTTGAAACCATCGCAATCCTTGCACCCAAACGGTCCGATGATTTTGAAGTTTGTCACAAAATGCAAAGATTTCAAGAACTCATCGGAATTGATGTCATTTGCTTTTTCGCTCAACGATTGCATCCATGCCGAACCGCGCCATTTTTCCCGGACAACAGCACGGAAAGCATCAATTTGATCATCAACTTCGCCCAACGCTTTTTCCGGTTCACGATAGCGCACCATTTCTTCCTCAGACAGGTGCCACCAGGCATAGCCATGTCCGTAAATCCAGCAATATTTTCTACATCCCAAAAGCAATCCCGCGTATTGATTGCGAAACTCTTCCGGTGTGAATCGCTGACTTTTATCGGCGTACGATCCGACAATTTTATCACCATATTTTTCCTGGCGACCGCTATAGCCCAGGAAATTGCCATTTTCATCCAGAATTTTCCGGTAATAGCCCAGGGGCCAGCCACCGAATGCCACGGAGCACTTGGTTTTCCAATATTCTGCTGTCGCCGGGTCGAGTTCGTTCAGGATATCAGCTTCGATTTTTCGCGCATAGTGCAGAATACCGATCGTGCTGGTCATGCTGTACGTTTTTTCAGTGAGCAGATGGAATCCGCCGGGCGCATTGGCTTCAGCCATGCCAGTTATCATTCCGATGAAAATGTCCTTTGCCAACGGTCCATAGTAATAAATCCCTTCAGGCAAATTCAAAAATACCATCTCGGGAAAACTCTGAAGCATGGTCTGCACCAGTTCACGACCACGCCGCAGGGCAGCAGTGCGCAAATCAGCCTGCGTATAGCCCTGGTAATCGTACTGCTCCCAATCGAGTTCATATTGCTCGCTAATGTATTCGATATCCAGCGCAACACCGCGGCAGCCGGTCATTTTGGCGAATCGCGCAGCTTCATTAAAATTTTGATTGAATTTTGCCCATGCAGCATCATCCGTCCACAAGGGTACGTAGTCGTAAAAGGCAACTTTTACAAAATTCTCGGTAATGCCGTGTTTGCGACATACATCGTTGCAGGTCTTCACACGCAGAAATGTGCTATCATCCTCCCCGCGCGTTGTGGAATCGCCATCCCTCGCCCAGATATCATCCGACCAGTTGTTCATGATCTGCGCCAGAAGAAATCCGTCGAAACCGTTCGCTCGCCATTCTGCGGCGGTTGCCTGTAAATGCTCAGGTGTTATGCCGCTGAAAAGCAGTGTTTTGGGAACGTCATCCGGTTGTTCTTTTGCACAACTGAAAACCAGAAGGATGGCACAGACCAGCACACACATTTTTTTCATAACAATTTCCCTCCATTTGATTCCGGCATATCATCTGATGGCATCATCATCCAATTCCATAGCGAAGGTGTTAGCCGGTTTCGCTCGCGACGTTTTGAGCCAGTGCTGTTGCCAAAAGATCGATAACAAAGGAATGGTTGATGAATTGTTGCATTTCTCTTACGATATCCGGTTTGATATGTGATTGATTGGGGTTAATTATTTTTGTGCTATCTGATATTTAAAATATTGATTATTAAGATGAAGCGTGAGCCAGCCATTGGAAATTTCGAATTGAATATCAGCAGAAACTGGCTGCGAATCCCGATCACATCCGGTTAGTGTCAATTTATCGCCAAGACCAAGCGCACCCAATCGGAATGATATCATATCAGCCTCATCGATTGGTATAATCCAGACAATTCCCGCTTCTTTTAAAATAACCGCGCTATTGGTCACAGCAATGTCATCGCTTTTTGTCAACGTCCCCCTGCCATCGGCATAGACATATTCCGGCGAAGAAACCAGATCGATTCGCCGACTTTGCACATTGCCTGATAATTCAAAAAAATCAGCGCCGCAGGCAACGTACCCATTCGGCGGCAATTCCAGGTCGCGGTCGTCCAATTTCACATGCAATGTTTCCGTAGCCGATAAATTTACAACGGTTTTCGTGCCGTCTGCATATTGCGTCCGGATTTGCCCCCGTTGATAGCAATCGGTTCGAATAGCGTCATTGGTATCCAACCAGGCTTGCCCGTCAAAATAGGCGATGGCTTTCACCGGTTGCAGGGCATAGCGCGTTTGAAGCTGCTGCATCATGTAGTAGGACTTGAGCTGTGCGGGGATGCCCCAGTTTTCATCTAGCAGATACCCGTTGTGACCATAAGCGATCGTTGCTGCAAGGAATCGGTCGAATTTTTCGCTGCGGCTGTTCATTTCCCCGGGCGAAACGCCATTGCGATAGAACATAAAAGGACCGCCCATGCCGATATCCACTTCAAGCGGGTGAATTCGAAGCAAATCGAAATCCACCAGCGGCGCCACATCGTGAGGCTCTGAATCTCTGATTTGCCCATAATTTCCATCGGTCAAGCCGGCATAAAACCAGTGATACAGACCCTCGCTAAACACGGGTCCTGCGTACGCTTTTTTTTCATTTGCCAGCAGCAACGAATATGCTTTGTGTTGCGCACGGAACATCGCTGCTTCGGGAACCCGCGCATCGAAATCCACACGTTCCCAGGGTTTCACCGCAGTGTGTACATCACAATATACGGTATTTGCGCCGAATTTTTGGTGAATTTTGGGCGCATATTCGGCTTCAAATTTTACTGCCATGCTGGGTTTGAGCGTATAACACCGAGGCCAGGCACCCACGAAGTTGCCATCCGATTGACGGGCGACGCGGTCGGGAGACCAGTTGGCATTGACCGGCGCAAAATCAATGTAATTGGTATACAAACCGCAAAGGAAACCCAGGTCTTTGACCCGGTTGACATAATGTTTCAACGCCTCATCGCCGCCTTTTTTCGGAGCAGCCTGAAGCCGCAGGGTGAACGATTCGGAGTCATCGCGCCAGGTTTCTTCATGATGCCGTACGATAAAATGGGAAACGCCGTATTCGCGTAATTGCTTCAGCGGCTTATAAAATTGCTCGTGGGCTGTTGTATCAGGATGCATGCCCCAATGCTGGCGCCAGCACCGGCTGCGTGTCAGGTGTCCCATTTCCGATGTCGGGTGTGGGATATTCGGCAGCACGTCTTGAAAATCAGCGCTAACCGTGAGCACGATGCGCTCCTTCAACGGATTGCGATGCCCATCGGTTCTAGGTTCGTAGCGGCTGCCCCCATTGAATTGCACTTCATGCGGCGAAATGGTTTCATTCTGGGCGAAAAGCGCTGAAGCATGACTGCGATAATGATCCAGCAAAGCCAGGATAAAAACATCGCCGCTGCAAACAACGCAAGGGTCGGGCATCCCATAAGTCAAAAATGGAACCCGAACCAGTTTGCAGTTCTCTGAGCTTTTCAGATGCCCCAGGTTTAAACCCGTAGCCCATTCTGAATTTTCAACCCGGACATCGATAAGCAATGACTGGTAGCGTGCTGATAACGCGATGACATATCCAATCTCGCTTTTTCCGTCCGAAACCGACCAATTGTAAAGAACTTTGCCGGATTCCTGTGTAACCCGGATTAATTTTCGCCGTTCAGTTTTTGCGTTTTCATCAATTTTGATTGGAAATTCAATGTCGCCGCCAACGAACGGCTGAATCGCCATGCCATCCGAAGTTTGGACCGTGAAATCGCTCAAAGTGCCGGAATCCGGTGCGTAGATAAAAGTGATTTGCTGCGTTCCCCGGTGATGCACTGATCGGAAAACATTATCCGTAACATGCGTTTTTACATCAACGGACACTTTTGGAACCGGTACAATCGTTTCCCGGGTCGTCAGAATGGGCAGCAGATCCGGCAGCGGTTGAATGTCGAGTGGTTGCCAGCGCTCCTTTGTAAATTTAATCGAATCGAAATATAACGTACGATCATCATGATTGGTGCCGCCCAAAATCCGGATAGATTTGAATCGGAATTTCCGCTGCTGTTGCTCAACTCGTGTCCAGCAGAGAAACCAGCCTTTCCAGTTGACCCTGCCCAATGAAACCGGCGTTTCATTTTCATCTTCATCGATCAAGATCAGTTGCGCTTCCACGGGGGGCGTTGTGGGATCCGGAATCCAACCCCAGTTATTGCCAAAAATCCACATCCCAACACCGTCAGCATCAGCCTCGATGGGTATTGGCTTGGGTGGTCCAAACTCGAATGAGCTTGAGCCAGGCTGACCGCGATAAACGATTTTTGCTACAAATTTTCCATCCATTTGTTCGGCGCGTGACCGATAAAGCCGTGCTGAGGTGCCGTCCTGCGAGTGTAACCACCAGCCGCTCAAGTCCTCAAAATCGATGAGCGGCTCCGGGTAGCCCGGACGATCGCCCATTTCATAGGGGCGTTGTCCCAGCGTTTTATCGAAATCCTCGTTGAATACTTTTTGCTCAACATACTCTATTTTTTTCTGCAATGCCGGACGGTCCTTAAACACGAGAGTGTATTCTGCGGCGGGGAGATTCAAGTTTATCGGAAAAATATCTTTGCCGGGTTTCCGGGGCAGCGTCAACTCCACCTCGTCGACAAGCTGTTGATCCGCATTCAGGACGAGTATGGGCAGGCGCACCGGACATGGCAATTGGCAATGCTTCAGCGGAAGTTTGAACGCTACGGGTTCGCCAACCAGCGGCTCCGCATTTGGCAGGAAGCCGATTTCGAAGAGCAGCGCCTGAAGCTCTTCCTCTCGCCGCGGTGCCGGAATCTGAAAAGTCAGGGATGACTGATCCGCCGGGTGGGCAAAGCGGACAGAGATTCCGAACCCCCATCCACCTTTTTTTTCATCCACTTTGACTGTTATATGATTTGTTCCTTTTTTCAGATTCACTGGCAGCGACATGGCTTCTGGCGACAGATGAGCCTGATGTTCGTCGTGCAATAGTTCACCGTTGAGCCAGAGCTTCATTCCGTCGTTTTGGCTCAATCCAAATGTAACCTGCATATTTTTAGTACAATTCAAACAAACATGGGCATAAGCGACAACGTCTTCATTGGGCTCAAAAATACTGTTGAAATCAATCCACCAGGACGGGCTGAAATAGGGTCGCCAGAAGTGCTTCTCATTTTCAATTGAAACAGCACTTGCTCCCGCAAAAGGCACGATGCGCGCTTCGCCGCCTTCGTTCGCCAATAAATCATGAAGATAGCCATAGCAGCCGGTTCCGTGTTCCCCGCCTGGCTGACAACCGGGCGCCGAATTCGAGAATGGTCCGAGGATAAGCCACGAGGTGATGAAACCGTCTGGTGCCGGTTGAATTATGAAATTGGATTGCGCCGGCAGCGCCACACTAAGGAATACCAAAAGAAATATTGAGGAAATAATGAGTATTTCAATTTGAGTGGGCATAATTATTCCCGGTTTTGTGTTGTCATAATACGTGTTTCGGTTTTAGATTTCAATTTTCATAATAAGATGTGAATTTATTACTTCAGGCAAAGCCTCGAAATATGCATTCCCAGCGGAACGCTGGGAACGAGAGTTCCCAGGGGACGGCGCGAACGAGAAATTTTTATTGACAAAGCAAGGCAAATTTCACTGATAAAATTCAAACTGCACACCCTCTCCAGTATGCCGAAGGTCTGATTTGCACTGTCGGATTTTACACGACATCTGGATTTTTAAATCTAAAGAGCCAGTTCAGATGGCTGATTCATTCTGGTGTTGAGGCGATTATGGTACATGCTTTTAGAGTGAAAGAAGGATCAAACGCAATCGGCAATTGCATTTGATCCTGTTACCGATTGAAAATCTTGTTTTGAAATAATGAGAAAAAGCTACTTACTTATTTCTCGTCCACCATGTGGCACGCTTCAACTGGGTTTCGGTTGGCGCAGGCCAGAACAAGCTGGCAAGCAATCCGATGAATAGCACAGTTAAATTTCCGAATACGTTTATAATAAACGGATGCGTCGAGCTCACCAGACTTTGTGGCAGCAGGTTGCTATGTTTTGCGTTTTTGAGAATTGTTTCCGTGTATTGGGCAGCATCTTTTTCACCGAGTCGTTTCTTCAGCCTGGCGATTAAATTCACCTCTTTGTAGCGCACATCCTCAATGGTTCTGAGTTGATCGATTATTTCGGATGGCACCTCTGCTGCGGCTAATTTTCCGAATGTCGTGCCGGAAATGACAAGAAACGCCGGTCGGAAGATTGAATTTTGAATAATTCGATCCTGGCACAATCGGGTCGCATCGGCGCCAATCGTTTTGTTTAGAACGCCGATCAAGTCCTCTTTTGTAAAACGCCGACGCTGAATGGTCTTCAGTTTTTCCAGTACGCTGCCTTGCACCGAATCAGCGGACAAGACAGCTAATGTGGAATCGGTAATGACATAGCGAGCGGGTATATGTTCCGCATTCTCGATTATGGACTCCTTATAGGACTGGAGACCATCCTCCCCCAGGCGGACACGAAGCATGGCAGCCAGGTCATTCAGTTCGAAACGCTTGCCTTCGATGGTTTGCAGCTTTTCGACCACTTCGGATTTGACGCCAGCATCGGGCAATTTCGCAAGCGTTTCATCGGTGATCACATAATGCGCCAGATGGCTGAATGTGAGCCATAGAATGACAATCACGCCAACCACGACGCCCACAATCGCACCCTGACCGTTGGCACGTTTGAAGAAAAATCCCAGTAAAAACAAACCGCCGATGCCGCCCGCGAATACGGCGCCCAGGAAGAATCCGAGGTCTAAAAAGGTTTTCATTTGCAGCTTTGTGAGCAAGAATGCCGAAAAAATCATCAGCACACCCATGATGATGGTGATAATTCGAGCGCTCTTCAGATAATATTCATCAGAACGGTCTTTGACGAAAAAGCGTTTGAACCAATCAACCGAGATCACTGTCGCACTGGCATTCAGGCTGGAATCGATGGTAGACATCGCCGCTGCCATCACCGCTGCAAGCACGAGACCACCAAATCCTGAGGGGAATGCCGGCGAGAGGATGAAGTACGGAAATATCTGGTCGGGTTTGAGCCGCTCGAACTCGGCGCCGAGGGGTTCCGGAGTTACCTGGTAATAGACCCACAAACAGGTTCCCACAAACATGAAGAGCGTCCAAACCGGAATACATCCCAAGCCCACGGTCCAGGCAGCGCGCTTTGCACCCTTATCGGTTGATGGTGCGGCATAACGCTGAATCTTGATCTGATCGGTGGAAAATTCCTGAATGTTTCCAATGATGCCTGAAAAAGCAAACACCCAGAAAGTAGCGAGCGTCAGGTCGAAATCCCAACTCGTTGTCAAATCGAACTTGCCATTATTAGCGGCAAACCGGAACACTTCGAACATTCCACCTTCCACGCGGTAGAAAACGATGCCAATGGTCGCGATGCCTCCCAGTATGAGTACGATGGTTTGAACGACATCGGTCCAGATAACGGCTTCGATTCCACCCAGTACGGTATAGATGGTCACCAGGATGCCGACGATGATGATGATAACCAATATATCCCAGTTGGTCATCACTTTGATTGCAGTGGCTAGCAGAAAAAGCACGGTTCCCATCCTGAAAATCTGACCGAGTAGATATATCAAGCTGGCGTAGCTTCTTCCCCAACTGCCGAATCGTTTTTCAAAATACTGATATGCACTTACAAACAAGCTTCTGCGGTAATAGACAACAAAGAAGGTGATGCCGATCAGTGCGGCAACCGGCAGCATGAGTCCCTGAACGAGCCGACTCCAGTTCCCCTCATACGCCGAGCCCGGATAAGCCAGAAACGTCACCGAACTGATCGCGGTTCCCAGCAAAGATAAACCAACAGCCCAGCCAGGCATTGATCTGCCACCGACAAAATAATCATCGGTTTTTTTAATTTTCTTTGTCGTCCAGACGCCGAGTAAAATAATCCCTATAAAATAGGCAATAATTGCAATGATATCTCCCAACCCGAAAATTGTAACAGCCGATTGAGTTTCGTTTGCCATTTGATTCTACTCCCTCTCTAAATTTGTTGAACACATCGGATTGATTACTGTCACACCAGTATAGCCCTTACAGCCGCGCACGTTTTTATTTTAGCTGCCACACCGACTATGTATTGATATGATTGCTAAAGAAGTTACAATTTTCCGCCTAAAATGTCAATAGTTATTTCCTGTTTGCATGATCCAATCAGGATTTAACACGACATGTTTGATCGTTTTTCGATCTGTTCCACGGTACGAATAACTCAGGTGAAGCAAACCGTCTTTCGCTTGAATCAGCGAGGGATAAGCATACGATTTTTCGCTTTTATTTGCCCGACCGATGTGCCGTTTCCATTTCCAGCTTTCTCCCTCATCATCCGAAAGCGCTATCGCCATGCTGTGTCGCCCGTCTTCGGTATCGTTGTAAACCATCGCCCACCGACCATCTTTCAGGCGGATAACCTCCAGGCTTGAACCCGGATTGAGAATATCGGTATCGATAGCAGGAGACCACGTTAAGCCGTCATCTGCCGAAATGCTCATCAAAACCCGATAAGGGGCATCGCCGGCATCGCGCATATATGCGACCAGGCTGCCGTCGTTTTTGCGGACAATGCTCGGTTGTATCGGTCCAAAGCCTATGATTGGTTGTCCGGGATGCCAGGTTTCACCGCTATCATCGCTACGGGCGACCAATGAAAAATTGAATCCGTCCGAATAGAGTGGCAGCAAGATGCGACCGCTCGGAAGAATCAATGGGTGACTGCGCGTCATCCAACCGGTTTGTCGTTTCCGCGAATCTTTGGCAGCCTCGATCAGCATTCGCGTATACGAAGGCGCGTACTCTGCCCAGATCGGTTCTTCCGGCTCCAATTGCTTGTAAACCTGTTCCACCGTGGTGGCGAACGCATCTCCCGGTTGCAGGATGATGATATCCTGCCAGGTCCACTTCGGCACACCATCTCCCTCGAAATCGGTCGAAAGCCGGTATTTGAGGATCGACGTTTCCCAGCGATTCGCCTGAACCACCATCCAGAACAGCCACAATCGTTTCTGATTGTCAATGAACAGCACCGGGTTGCAATCCGGTAATCCGGGCGTATCCGCCATGATGAATACGGAGCTCCATGCGTCGGCGTTTTTCTTCAAACGGGCGCCCTGCACCTTCACATCATTCGCTTTCCTTTCGCCTGATCCGTGGAACCAGCACGCCAGCAAATCGCCATTGGCACATTCGACGATGCTGCTGGAATGCACATGCTTCTCCTGCAGCGGGAAAATTTCCCGCTCACGAAATACAGCCTGCCCGAATGCTGCGTTGGTATAAATACAAGCGATAAGTAGAATCAGGAATGCAATTCTCATGGTTGTCCCTCTTTTCAATGGTAATCATTCCACTTCATCTTTTGGCTTTTTGATATGTTGAAAATAACAAATTTTTCATCGAAATGGCACTCGCGCATGGGTTAGAAATTTACAGAATTTCCTTAAATGATTCGTAAATACGCCAGCCCGTTTTTAAGGAAAAGCATCGAAAAAATGAGCAGCAGGCTGCCGAGAATTCGCATGACGACCGCATAGCTTTTCCCTTTCAGGAAACTTCCAAATTTGCCAGCCAGGAGCGCTATGGCGATGAAAATTCCGAGCAAGCCCGAATAGAAGCCTGCAATAAACAATGGGGCGGAAAATGAACTGACTTCCAGCGCCTTCACGAAGGTCGGCGCACCCACGAGAAACCAGAACATATAAGGATGGGGATTGAGCAAATTTGTAATCATCGCTTTAAGCAACGACTGCGGCTTGAGAGGTTGATGCGCAGCTTCAATCCTGATCCCCTTTATGGTTTCAATGGCGAGTATCGCGAGGAAAATTGCACCCAGCATCGATATCAAGCCCAGGATCCAATCGAAATCAGATAATTTTGAAAGAAGCAAAACGGTAATCGCAATAATGGGAGCATCGGTGAGCAATGGCGCAAATGATACTTTGATCCCTTCGCGACGGCTGTGGCGCAATGTTTCCGACAGCACCAGCGTTTGCAGCGGACCCGGTGAAAGCCCGGCGGTTGTGCCCAATATTAAACCCGTTGTGATGAAAGATAGCTCGTTGAGCATTTTATCATTGCCTGTTGCATTTACGCCGTTTTAGCCGATTGAATTCTTCTGAGAAAAGCCGGATTCAGGGTATCGACTTTTGCTGCTTCGCATCATCAAAACGCGCACGAAAAGGACGCTGTGATGTTATCCCGCCCGCGAATTTGCGCTTGTCAGCCGCTGCACACTGCAAGGACGCGCGCACCAGGAATCCCTGAATTGCATAATGTCGATTTTGTACAAAAGCGCTGTAAAATAGAGTAATACTCATTGGATATCAAAATGGAACTGCTCTATCATTTGGGATGATTCTTTTCTGTCATAAAGGGAGATGTCAATTTTAAATACGTTACAAATAATTAAAAAGGCCTATCCAGAATAACAGACCACCTGGTTTGTATTGCAAAACAATACAAAATCGGCATAAATGCGCAGCAGACAAGACGCAAGCGCTGCTACACGCGGTCAACACCGGGCAATAGCCGCTCCCGATAATGGCTGCGTGTGATCGTATTGAAACAGCGCGGAAGCGTGGCAACGACTCACCCAAACAACGCCAATTCCCGCGGATGTAATTCTCATCGCTGCTTTACGGCTGATCATTGCAGAGATGATGTGAGTTCCCTTAATATATGAGATTATTTTTTATTGTCAAGGGAAAAATGGCACTTTGGGGTGATCCTTCAGTGGCTGAGCCATTACCAATATGGGAGTTGTTGGTTTTTGTAGTTGCGGACATCTAAAACGAAGTTCTGGAATATCGGGAGGCAGAATGCATTGTCCGGAAGTGAGATTCATTTCCCTTGGCAGCAAAAAACATTGAAATGCCCGATTAAAATGCGAAAGCATGGCAGGTTGATTATGAAAATACCGCACCCGCAGTGCACTTGACAAAAACAGTTTACGCTGTCCGTGCTCGCTTCGGTATCATGATAAAAGGGATTTTAAAACGCTTTCATAAATTTTATACATCTGTTCGCCGAAGCAGACAAAAATAACTTTTTCGATGGCTCTTTCTTTTTCCAGAAAACGGATCACTTCGGCTGCTGCGATTCGAGCTGCGCGTTCAGGCGGAAAGCGATAAATTCCGGTGCTAATCGAGGGGAAGGCAATTGTCTTGATGCCATTTTCAAGCGCGAGTACGAGGCTGTTGCGGTAGCAGTTGGCGAGCAGCGCATCTTCTCCGAAATGCCCTCCTTTCCAGATGGGACCAACGGTGTGAATCACCCATTTTGCCGGCAGGTTATAGCCTTTGGTGATTTTGGCTTCACCGGTTTTACAGCCATTAAGTGAGCGGCATTCCTGCAAGAGCTGCGGTCCGGCAGCGCAGTGTATCGCGCCATCCACGCCACCGCCCCCGAGTAATGATTCATTGGCAGCGTTGACGATGGCATCGACCGCGACATGGGTGATATCAGCGTCACGTATTTCTATTCGGTCATGCAGCATGCTACTTCTCCTTTTTATTATAAATCCACAGTAATTCGTTATTTAATGCCCAGGCACGGTCAAAATAGCCCGCACCAAGCACCCTGCGGGGATCGTCACCGGAGCGCGATCTGTCGATGATGATAAAATCGAGCGACCGCTCGGCAGGTGTGAGCCGGGCAATCCCGGAGTTAATCAACACGTAGCGGCGCCGGTTCAACGGATTGGGATAAATGAAGGCTGCTGCAATGGATTTATGCGTCAATCGGAATTCGGATGAGGTTACTGCCTGGGAGTCGCATTTGATAGGAAACCAACCCGGATAATCCTTTAAAAAGGGCAATTCGTTCGGAAAACCGAAGCAGATCAGATGATACGCTTTCGCATCATTCAGCGTCATCTCAGAGGCTTTTTTCATTCGGGGTCGCACAAAACGCAAATTCTCCCATCGCCTGACCTCGTCGTGCGCCATGTCTTCCCAATCCCGATCTGCCTGAGTTGAATTGATATCATCATAAACGATGAGAAATTCAGAGCACCATGCATCGAAAATCGGACCCTCTATTTCAGGAGATTTAGCGAGTCCGCCGAAATGATCAAGCGCACCAGGTTGCCACCGATGTTTCTTTTCCACGGAATCTCGCCTGAAACTGATGGTCACCTGTCGATTCTCCGGGACCGGACCTTCGTAAGATAAATCGCCTTCGGTGTACACGCGCAATTTTTGATTGGAAGCAACCAGGCTGCTGTCCAGGAAAAGCGTATATTGCCATACATTTTCAATATCGACTTTTATTCTGTTATTCGATTTAACCTCGGCATCAATTTTCGCCGGGCGATAGAATTTCTCGAATGCATCGGCTTGAAGCCAATACTTGCGGTTGACCTTCAACCGTTCGCAGATCAAAGAAATTTTTTCAGGGGAACGCTGCCGCGTGACTTGTTTCAGTCGATCGAATAAAGCCTCAAACGCTGCATTCGGAAATGTCTGCGTATTGAATTTCTCGAAAAAATATTGAACATCGTATTTATCGAGCATGTCCACTGTTTTTTCAACCAAATCCTCAGTCAGCAGCGAATCGGTCTGATTCCAAAAATAAGCGACGGTTAACCACCTTAGATGCCTGAATTTTTCACGTGCAATTTTCGACTCCTTTTTCAAATCGAAAATCGCCCGTTCCCATTGCTGCTCAGAAACGATAAACGGATCTCCGCCGATTGGTACGATGCCGGCGAGGCGATCCGGAAAATTGAGTCCAATCTGCCAGACAACATCGCTTCTTGAACCAGCACCGTATAAAAAAATCCGGTTTTCATCGATGGAATAATGCCTTTGCAGGTCTTCGATTACGCTGAATACAACCGGTGTGACCAGATGCGGATCGGACAGATTTCGGCTGAGGATCGGACGGGCAAATATGAATCCTGCGTCTGCTGTTTGCGCCGGAAATATGGCTTGCTTGCCTATGGAATATGGATTATCCGTATCCGTCTCATCCAGCCAGATCATCAGCGGGTATCGGACGGTGGATTTATAATTTTGTGGTACGAAAAGCACATAGGGTTGTACCGCGTCATCGATACCGGACCAGTACGCTTTTACAAAGGTTCCTCTGCGTTGAGCGAGAGGATCTTCTCCCAGCCAGAGTTTTTCAAGCACCCGGTTGAGACTATCAAGCCCGGTTTCAATCGCCCCAATATCTGACTCATCTTCGACTGTGGCTACCTCGAACCGCAGCGTTTGCAGGCGAAACCGGAATGTTGGAAGATTCAAGACGGTGGTCCAGTTTTCGGTCAGCAACTGAAATTGTTCGAAAATTCGCTCCAGCCTGGTTAGTTTTTCACGCTGATGCCGACTGGAATATTTGAACAGCGGATAGTCTTTCGACGCTATCTCGAATCCGGCGGAATCCTGCACCTTTGCCGCTAATCGGTAATGACCGCTTTCCATAAGACCTGTGTACCAGTTAATACTAAAAAGCGCCGGGGACTTGGACACGAATGCCTGCCGGGTTAAAGAGTCTATGCAGCGGTTATCCTCGCTGGTGTATAAAAATGCGCTGAGGGCAACCTTAAAATGCGGTTGCGGTTGCCAAAGACCAAAGCGAAGATTGGCGTTTTCGAAATCGTCGAAAGCGGTTCGATTCATCTCATAAGCCGTAAGCGGTATTTCCAGACCCGGGTCATTCGCTTCAAGAACCAGCTTGCCGGGCATCTGGGCAGATACCCAGTTGATCGAACCGATTTTGCCATCGCCGTCATCATCTTTCACCGAGATAGCAAGCCGACAGGCTGATTGGACGGGCGGATGCATGAACGTCGCAGGCGACAGGGGCAGCGCACACTCGTAAATGATTTTTGTTCGTTTTTTTTCTCTGTAAGATTTTATCGCCAGCAGAGCGTCAAGTATAGCTGATGAATCAGCAGCCGACGCTTTGAGCCATGTTCGGGGACCTTCGGCGGTCAGCATGAAGCTGTATTTCCGCTGGATCACGCTGTCATCATAAAATTTCGCCGAATCCGGATAAACGATCAGTTCAAGCCAGTCACCCGATTGGCTTTTCAAATCATTCCATTTGGTGTGAAATTCATCGTCGATTACTTCGCATGCGAGATAAAGAAAATCAGCGTCCCAGAGGGCATAGACACTGGCGCTTAAATCGGAAGGTCCGTTCCACTTTGCGGCGCCGGCGATTTGATGATTGGCGTTCAGGGCAATCGCGGGCGCCTGCTGCCACTCAGTCAATTTGGCATCGATGCTGATCGGGTGTGGTGTATAATTGCACGTGTACCTTGATCGGTCGGCAGAGTCGAGTGCAGTGGAAGCGGTCATTGCCGGAATCCGTGTAATTGTAAGACAACGACCTGAGATGGAATCTTGCTCGGAAAAAAGCAATTGCGGAATCCACAAGAGTATAATGAAAAAAAGTCCTTTTGATAAAACATCCCCGTTCATTATATATCCTCTTTTCTGACCCGGAGAAGATATCGCGAAAGCGGGGTAGCCCGGCTTTCGCGATAATGGGTATTGGCGTTTATTCTAGTTCCATTTTGATATTTTTCTGAAAAATAGAATACATTTTCTTCAAAAGCTCGCCATCGTCATCCATTTTGATCGTCAGTGTGAAATATGCATGTTCAACGGGAATACGTTCGGCTTCCTTGCCTTCCCCGATCTTTTCCATTTTATTTTTCACCGCAAAATCTTCAAGGGTGACCGATGATAGGGTAAAATCGCCTTCAACATCATCATACGGTGAAAAGCTGGCTTTGATCATTTTCTTGCGGAAACCGGTAAAAAGCTCGGAGATTTGCAATGAGTTATCGAGTTTTGCCTCGCCTTTGATGACCAGCTTATCCAGCACTTCTTTGGTTTCTTTATCCTTTTCTTGTTTCGGCTGAAATCCGGTGATCTTCGTATCACTCAATATGCATGTCATAAAGCATCCTCATAATTGAATTGTACATGTTTGTCGCCTGCCGCAGTTTCGATTCCTGATGAAAATTGGGCTTCAACAGCATCATTTCTCAAAACCGCTGCATTGGTTGATTGTGTTTTGATTCACATCAAATATAAAATAATATTGGATTTTTGCAAGGGATTTTTAGCAATCGCTTCATTTTTATTGAATCTGAATTTCAAAGTTGGCGCGGCAAAAAAAGCAAACGGCGGATTTCACAGACGATGCCGATTACAAGCCGGGACGTCACCAGGTTATCAACCTGCTCTCAAAAATATCCGGCAGCCTGATAGAATGGCGATATTATGATTTTGAGCTAAACAATGACGCTATTTGAAGCGCATTCAAATCGGTTTAAATGATGTATACGCGTCTCTGAAATAAAAAATGCAGAGTCTTGATTATTAATACTCTGCATTAACACATTATCATTGATCGTCGCTTGCGGAAAAATTGCTGCATGTTCTCTATGTTGGCAGTCTGCAGCGCATCATTATCAGGTACATATCACATCTTTATGCAACATTTTTATCCCGATTGGTTCCTCTTCTATCGGTAACGATTTTATTTAAGCGATCAATCACTTCGTCGATATTTTTGATTCCCATAAAGCGCGCTTGCAACGCAAGCGTTCCCCATGCGGGGCGCCCGCCTCAGGAAAAACAATAAAGACCAAGCTGATGCAACGGATCGATCAGCTCCGGGTATTGATACACGATCTCAGCGATGGTGGTATTGGTTGTTATCGGAGCGGTATTTTCTTCATTCATAGTCACTGCTCTTTCCATAAGTATTTCATTTACCAGATTGCTATTGACATTTAATTTAATTTGCCTCTGCCGGAATATAATTGCTCAGTTTATCGGTGATGGCTTTCTTCGGGACCGCACCAACAATCCGGTCCACCAATTTGCCATTATTGAACAGCAGCAAGGTAGGGATTCCGGTAATTCCAAATTGGGCTGCGGTCATTTGATTCTGGTCTGTATCCAATTTTCCTACTTTCAGCTTTCCCGCATATTCTTTTGAAATATCTTCCACTACCGGCGCAATCATTTTGCACGGAAAACACCAATCCGCCCAGAAATCGACTAAAACCGGCAGGTCAGATTTCAAAACTTCGGTTTCGAAATTTGCATCGGTAATTTTTACTTCGTGACTCATAAGTTGCCTCCTTTTGATATATAAAAATCTTTTGTTTGCTTTTATATCTTTGATGCACTAATTGAAAAAAGGATTCAGGTTTTATCGCGGGAAATTGGCAATTGGAAAGTGAGATTTGAGCGGATGTGTTTATGTTTCAGTATCAATCGAAAACAATCGTTTTTCTCCCGTGCACCAGGATGCGGTGATTGGCATGCGCATACAAAGCCCGCGCCAGAACCAGTCGTTCGAGATCCCTGCCTTTGCGGATCAAATCCTTCACCGAATCGCGGTGGGAAATTCTTATTATATCTTGTTCGATGATCGGTCCTTCGTCCAGATTTTCGGTTACATAGTGACTGGTTGCACCGATAATTTTTACGCCTCGTTCATACGCCTGCTTATACGGATTGCCGCCGATAAATGCCGGTAAAAATGAATGGTGAATATTGATGATTTGCGACGGATACTCGTTTACAAATTGCGCGGATAAAATTTGCATGTAGCGCGCGAGCACAATTGTATCCACCTGGTGTAAGTTTAAAAGCTCAAGTTCTTTTTGCTCCTGCTCGATTTTATTGTCTTTGGTAACAGGAAAAACGTGGAAAGGGATATCATACTGCTCGGATAAACTCTTTAAAGTCGGATGATTCGAGATTATCAAAGGGATATCAATCGCCAACTCGCCGATGCTGTGCTTCCATAAAATTTCCTGCAGGCAATGCTCATATTTTGAGACGAATATAGCGATTTTCATTTTTCTCTCGGCGAATCGTATCTTCCAGGCAGCGTTGAATTCTTTGGCAAGGGGGGCGAACGCTTCGGCTACCTCCGACGCGGGTATGCTGAAACCATCCATGTCCCATGCAATTCGAATGAAAAACAGCTTTTGATCGGTATCGACATGTTCGTCCAAATCGAGAATGTTTCCGCCGCGTTCAAATAGAAAGTGCGATATCCGGGAAACCAGTCCCACGCGATCGGGGCAGGAAAGCAGTAATATGGCTTTCATGGTGCAATTTTCCTTAATGTGTGAGGCATCTAGTTGTGAATTGGCATTCAGGCAAAACCCGGGAGCAGGATCATCTGTACCGATATCCCGGCAATTGAATTGAGCAGGCATTCGTTTCGTTCATGCCGCCCGGTGATGGTGAAATGAGTCATTATACTGAATTTGATGAATAGGTGCAAGCAAAAATTACTAAAAATTTGCAATCGCTCAATTGCTGGTTTCAAAACTCCTGTTTTGGAATCCAGGAGGCTTTGCAAACCATGAAACGTAACTGTTCGCCGCCATTATTTTTTTTGATTTCAGAACAAGGATTAACGATATACGATTTGTGAAGGTTTATCTTCGCAAATCAAAAAAGCGTTAATCTTTGATGGCAAATCATCTTTTAAGATGTATTCAAAGTGCGCTGAATTATTACCATGAAAAGAACCCTATGTAATCGCTCAGTAATTGGCAGCATAAGTTAACCTTTCAACGGTTCAAAACCTTTGAAAGGCTATTTCCCTTCCCATAACTGAGGCATTACGAACCCTATGCCGAATTTGCTTGATTTTGAGCGGTCAATTTTGTATTATCAGGATAAGTAAACTTTATTTGAACTATCAAACATTCGGGTAAATGATGAAATCAAAATACGATACAACGACCCAGGAATACGTGGAGATCATCCACGAAATCCAGAAAAGCCAAAAGGTTGCTCGTGTGAAGGATATCGCGCAAAATCGGGGCGTCACACGATCCAGCGTTTCAACGGCTCTCAATTTGTTGAAAGAAAAGAAGCTGATCAAGCATGAGAGCTACGGGTTGGTTGAGTTAACCTCAAAAGGGGAAGAACTCGCGCGAATGTTGGATCGCCGGCACGCCATCATCCAGAAATTTTTCACCGATGTGCTCGGAATCCAGTCTGAGATTGCGGATGCGGATGCCTGCAAGATGGAGCATCATGTCAGTTCGGAAACGATGACTTGCCTGATACGATTTCTGGCGTTTATTAAAGAATATCCCGAAATGATAGAAGAATATCTGAAAAATTTTCGAAACGATGCATTGGTGCAAAAGGATGTTAGCGGAGACTGAGAGTATGACGCTGAATGACATTGCGGAAAAACAAAAATTCAAAATAATACGCGTGATTGCCACCGGTGAAATTCGCACTCGACTCGTTGATATGGGATTTATTGGTGGCATGCAGGGGAAAGTTTTAAGGAAAGCTCTATTGAATGATCCGATTGAATTGCAATTGAAAGGCTATAAAGTTTCATTGAGGCGATCTGAAGCCCGGCAGATTCTGGTGGAAAATATATCTTGATTTCAGCAGACGCAGCTAATCAAATTAAAAATAACAGTTACTGACTGGCAGAGCCTCCCGGAAATCGCGCAACACCCGGTTCACCACTTTCGGGAATCGGGCACTTCCAGCCATTGTCCGCTATTTTGAATCGACTGCTGGCTGATTAAACCCGGCAGTGTCATATCCATTGCTTCGTGAATCCCGATGGTCGGCGCATATTTTCCTGTAAGCGCATTTACGAAATCGAGAATTTCGAAATAATCTCCGCCACCATGTCCCGCTTTTTTTGCAGCGTCCGATGCGTTTTTCCAATCCGCAGGCAGATACGCCTGTTCGAGTTCATCCAGGGACATCCATTTGTTCGGATTGTCGGACAGTGCGCGCAGCCAGATTCGATTCGTCTCAGTTTTTGTCCGCGCCGATTCATAGCAGCCATCGGTTCCCTGAAGCTGGTAATTGGTCATGGCATGCGGGCGATCCGAGAGCATATCCACCCTGATTTTCACCAATCCGCCGCTTTTCATTTTACACAGCATGACGTTGGTATCCTGATGGTAATTTTGTCCGCGCGGGTCATGGAAATGATAGCCACTACCGGCGCAACAAACCGAAACCACGCACTCACCCGGCATCCACTGCAAAATGGGTCCGAGGCTGTGCGTTCCGTAGGTGACGCCTTCGATGCCCGTTTGCCATTTCCGGCGCCAAACTGTGATCTCATTCAATTGCTTCAATTCGTGCAAATACTCGCCTTCGGCATAATAGGGTGTTCCGAAGAGCCCCTGGCGCACCAGTTCCCTCACCAGTACATTCGGCTTCATATAGGTATAATTTTCAGCCATCATATAGATGCCCGTGGAGTTGTTGGCTGCCTGCACCAGCGCCCGGCACTCTTCCACTGAAATGCCTGCGGTGACTTCGCACAGGACATGCAAATTTTCCTGCAGCGCCATTATCGACTGCGGAGCGTGCACCTGCATGGGTGTGCCGATAATGACAGCATCGAGTTCGGATTTTTGAAGCATATCGGCATAGTCAGTATATTTTTCGCTGGCGCCGAGCCTTTTTGCAGCTTCATCCAGTCCGCCCGCGTTAATATCGCAGACGGCGTGAATATTGACAATTCCCGATGCATCGCAGGCGGACTTAAAGCTCGCCCCGCGCCCGCAGGCACCCGCGATGCCAATGTTTAGCTTTTCAATTGTTTTCATTTCCGGTCCTGGTTTTTATACTCGTTAAGGCTTATAATGTAACATATTCATGTCATTGCGAGCGACGATAGGAGCGAAGCAATCTCTTATGTTGACGCAATACAGTGGAGATTGCTTCGGCTGGGCGCCCCCGGCAAAAAACGCCTCGCAATGACAAAATAAAAATGCAATGTTACAAATTCACCCGTA
>JAFGMA010000006.1 GCA_016927835.1 Candidatus Zhuqueibacterota bacterium
ATAAAATTTCCAGCTCCGATACCCGTAACTGAGGCATTACTTATCCTTATATTTTTTTGCTTGACATTTTGATTCTTTTTTTATTTCTTATCTGAAGGCGAATTTGGCAGATTTATTATTTGTGGAAAATTTGGAGGATGTTTCACAAATCTCGAAATTCAAATACGATATTATTTAAAAACAAGGAGGTTGTTATGTTAATAACTTATACGTGATTGCCTGTAATACTATTTTTATCAAAATTTTATGTATTCATATCGGATGTGAATAAAAATGTGGATAAAGTAGATTCTTATTCAATTTTCAGAATGGAAAATTTGTGACATGGAGGTTACGTTTGATAACATGTATCTTGCTCTGCAGAAACCATTTTAATCAATTGGAGAATTCAAAATGCCACAAGATTATGAAATTGAGTGGTCAAAATGTCTTTCATTGATAAAGGAAGCAACAAATAATAAAGCGTTTATAACCTGGTTTAAGCCTATTCGTCCATTGAAAATTGAAGATAAAACACTGACAGTTCAAGTTCCCAGCCAATTTTTTTATGAATATCTTGAAGGACATTATAGCGAATTACTGAATAAAGCACTCACCCAGACATTCGGCGAAGATACCAGACTTACTTACTCGATCATCGTAAATGAAAATAAGGAATCATTGAGATTGCCTTCGTTCCGTCAAAAAAAGCCAACGTCGAACAATGGTTTTGATTCAAGATTAAATATACGCTATCAATTCGATAATTTCGTTGAAGGTAATAGCAATCAATTTGCAAGAGCTGCATCGCTTGCCGTTGCAGAAGCGCCTGGAAAAACGACCTTTAATCCTCTTGTGATATATGCCGGCGTCGGACTTGGAAAAACTCATTTGATTCAGGCTATCGGGAACTATTCGAAAAATAAAGGCTTCGTTAAACGCGTGTTATATGTATCCAGTGAGAAATTTACAATCGATTTTATCGATTCGATCCAAAAGAATAAAACCACCGAATTCAGTAACAGCTATCGCAATGTCGATGTTCTTGTCGTCGATGATATTCATTTCTTCGTAGATAAAGAACGTACCCAGGAGGAATTTTTCCATACTTTTAATGCTCTACACCAAAATGGCAAGCAAATTATCCTATCCTCGGACCGACCCCCTAAAGAATTGAAAGGCATGGAAGAGCGCCTCATTTCACGGTTTCAATGGGGACTCGTTGTTGATATTCAACCACCTGAACTTGAAACGCGTATTGCTATCTTGCAGAAAAAAGCTGAAGAAAACGGAATCGAAATGCCCTTCGAAGTGATTGATTTAATGGCAAGCAATATTACATCGAATATCCGCGAGTTGGAAGGGGCACTTATCAGGCTATTGGCTTTATCGTCTTTAAATGGTGAAGATATCACGCTCGATCTTGCTAAAAATGTATTGAAAGATCTGGGATTATCGAAGAAACGGAGCTTGACTATCGAAACGATCCAGCGAATTGTTTGCGATCATTTGGGAATACCAGATGACATGATCAGGGCAAAATCTAGAAAAAAGGAAATTGCGCTGGCAAGACAGATATCAATGTTTATGTCCAAGCATTTCACCAGCCATTCGCTAAAAACAATTGGCTTACACTTTGGCGGAAGAGACCATAGCACAGTAATTCATGCGATAAACAATATTGAAAAACTGCGCCAGGCAGACCACACAGTAGATGAAATTCTAAACCAACTGCATCGAAAAATTGAAATATCCAGTATCTAAAGCTTTACAAAAAGCATCTGAAAAATCAGATGCTTTTTTTTCTCTCCCAAGGAAAAGTAATCAACATGGCTATGTGAATAGATGTGAATAAGCGTGGTAATGAATGTGAATAAACCGCCATTTTCCGGACAATTATTTTTCCCTGTTGACAGTTTGTTTATTATTGATCACATTTTCAACACGCTATTAACAAACATTTCGATTCCAGATTGAACGATTTTCTCAAAATATCTCGCAGGAAATCAATCAATTAGCCCGAATTAAAAATAAAGTTATCCACATATCCACACTGTCTATTATTACTATTATATAAATATATAATAAGTTTTATTAATATACTACCATTCGTTAATCTGTCTAGATATTCATAACATTGCTTGACAATTAAATAAAAAATTTTCCTTGAAAAATTGAAAAAAAATCATTATTTTGATTATAGTTTATATCATAAAATTCAAACCGCATTCCGGTGAGATCATTGTCTGAACCAATGACCCGAATCTCAAAAAGTATGCACCCACACAAAAGGAGAAAGAAATGCGTTTTGTAGTTCAACAGGCTTTATTATTAGGAGCGCTTCAGAAGATTATTGGTGTAATTCCAGCTAAAACAACGATATCCATATTAAGCAGCTTCCTTTTCGATTTAAATGGAAAAAACCTGTCCATTACTGGAACTGACCTTGAAATTTCAGCTTCAACCAGCATTGACGTTGAAGGACAAGAGGATGGTTCAATAGCGATACCCGCCCGAATAATTTTAGAAATCGTGAGAGAATTACCGGACATACCTCTTGATGTATCTTCGGATGAAGATAATAAAGTCAGTATCATGACAGAAAAAGGTGTTTACAGAATATCGGGTGAATCCAAAGATGATTTTCCGAATATTATATTTGAAGATAGCGAAGGAAGCATTGAGGTTGATAGCTCAAAATTGCATCGCATGATCACGAAAACGATGTTTGCGGTTTCAACCGATGAATTGCGCATGTCGTTGATGGGTGTATATTTTCAAATCAAAGAAGATGAGTTGCGAATGGTCTCAACGGATGGTCATCGCCTGGTGAAAATAGTCGACACAAATTTCAGATCACCTGCGTTTGCACTGAGCGTTATTGTCCCTACAAAGGCGCTTAATTTGTTGATCAGAAATATTGAATCCACTCTCGCAGACGCGAATGAAAAAATTGCAATGCAACTCAGCGAAAACCATGCTATTTTCTCATTCGGTCGTTCGTCGATTTACTCCAAAACGATTGAAGCGAAATATCCCAAGTACGAGAATGTAATCCCGAAAGATAACGAGAAAAGGCTATTGGTTAACCGCGACAGCCTTATTGCTTCAACACGGCGGGTATCTATATTCTCAAATTCAATCACTCACCAGATCCGGTTTTCAATCGCAAAGAATAAACTGGAAATTGTATCCGAAGATCTCGAATTTGGCGGCGATGCAAAGGAAGAACTACCAGCGGATTACAACGCAGACGATATGGAGATCGGGTATAACTCTCACTATATCCTCGATATATTAAAAAATATTGATACCGACGAATTGGTGATTTTATTGAATAATCCCACTAGTGCAGCTATTTTTACGCCGATATCCCAAAATGCGGGTGAAGATTTGATGATGCTTCTGATGCCTATTCGGTTAGTTGAGGATTAAGAGTACTGGTTTTCGTATGTTTTTAGCAACGCTGGAATTAACAGACTTCAGAAATTATCGACAAGCAACGATTGATTTTTTACCTGATAAAAATATTCTCTTCGGCGAGAATGCTCAGGGCAAAACGAATATCCTCGAAGCTATTTATCTTTTGTGCTTCTCCAGAAGCTTCAGAGCGCAAAATGAAAGCGAAATAATTCATTTCGGAAAAGATAAATCTGCCATTGCAGGACAATTCGAAAATGACCTGAAAATTTGTAAACAGGTGACGCTTCGCTACTCAAAGGGCGAAGGAAAAAAAATACTTGTAGATGATAAAGCAATCAGCAGGTACTCAGATCTTCTTGGACAATTTCCGATCGTCCTTTCGACACCAGACGATATAGAGATCACCTCAGGGACGCCTGCTGCAAGACGGAAATTTGTCGATGCGATAATCTGCCAGGGTAGCAAAACGTATTTAAAAACCTTACAGCACTATATTCGCATCTTAAAACAGCGCAATAAGATACTTTCGAATATTACGGGTGAAGGAGTTACCAATAATGCTTCATTAGTTCCGTGGGATGAAAATCTCATAAAGTACGGAAGCATCATTATAAAATTTCGACACAACTTTGTCTCCGAATTCTTTCCTCTCCTTAACGAAATTTACCTGGATTTAAATGAATCCAACGAAAGATTATCTTTTTCTTATAATCCGTCTTTTGCTTTCAGCGATCCGAACGAAACGGAATCAAATTTTAATGAGCAAATAT
>JAFGMA010000071.1 GCA_016927835.1 Candidatus Zhuqueibacterota bacterium
AGCCGGTTTATGAATCATCGACTATCCTGATGATTAATGATGATCGGCTGGCAAGTCAGAGCATCGCGCCACTCATCCCCGGCGTTACATCTGTGCAGCAGCAAAATGCCAAGCTTCTTAAAATGAAAATTTTGCGCAGGGAAAATCTGGTTACCCTTATCGATTCATTGGGATTTAAACGCGACGAAGACCTCCAGGAGACTGCCCAACGTCAGCAGCAAAAATATCCCGGTCTTTCTGTTGAAGAAATCAAGGAAGCGATGCTTCTTGAAAGTATCAATGAACACATTGAAGTAGAACCAATTGGCAAAGAATTTATCAAAATCATAGCCTATCATCACAAACCGGTTATCGCCTACCGCATGGCGTCGCTACTCACGGATATCTATCTGAACCAGTCACTGCAGACCCAATTGGGCAATATTAAAGGTGCGATTCAATTCAGCAGTGAGCAAGTCGAAAAATTCAGGAAGCGGCTGGATGAATCTGAAGAGCGATTGCAGAAATACCGACAGGGCATCGTCAAATCCAAACTAAATGATCATCCGATTGTGTCCGCCAACCTGGATCAACTCAATTCGATGCTTGTTTCAACAAACCTTGAAATCAACAAGACGGAAGCCGAACTCCAGTCGCTGCGCTTGAAATGCAGCCGGCATACCAATTCAGTTCAAATCAAGCTCAACAGCTTTTTGGAGACATCGCTTTCGCAATTATATTCGCGGTCAGAGGAATTGCCTCAGTTGCTTCTGAAATTTGACTGGAAATCACCCGAAGTGATTCGCTTGCGAAATGAGCTCATGGGATTGAAAGGTGAGATCGGCAAGGAGATGTACCGATTATCAAGCCAACAAATTACAGATGAAAATCAGCTTAATTATTATGTCTCCAAAAAGCTGGCAGAAATAGAATTCGATATACTCACGCGCAATAGACATTCAATTACTACATTGCTCGAGAAATACAAAATGAATGCCGCTGCCGATCCGGAACATGACCTGAAGATAAAGCGCCTGGAAGAAGAAGTAATGATGAATCGGGAATTGTATAATATGGTGCTGCAGCAAAAAAGCGGAACACAGATACAGGAATCAATGAAACGCACCGAAGCTTCAATGCAATATGAGATCATCGAGCACGCAGTAAAACCGATCAAGCCCATTAAACCTAAAAAAGTCCGCTTAATGGCAATGGGCGCAATGTTGGGGCTTTTTATCGGAATCGGCATCATCTTTCTGCTGGAATACACTGACGATTCTTTCAAAAATAAAGAAGATGTCGAAGAGTACCTGGGATTAATCGTACTGGGCACAATTCCGCATATCCGGATGAAGCTCGAAAGCGCCTGGTTCGATCGCTTCTTAAAACCCCAATTAGCGGTGCCGATTGCAATGATGTTGGGCGGCATTATTTATCTTATAATTCTGATGTTTAAATAATGTAACTGATTTCGAATGATTGAGGCAGGATGCCGGCATGCTTAGATTTAATTGTTTGATATGCAAAAAATTAACTTTCATATTTACTGTCCAGGAAATTTAGCTTAACTATGTCACCAATTTCTTTTAGTTCAAGTTTGAGATCTCGGGGGACAGAATATTTATTGAAAACAACCGCCAGCGGATATGATAGGAAAGTAATCAGTTCGCTTTTCAAAGATGGTGTATTGCTGCATACTGATGAGATTGAATACCAAAGCAAGTTGCACGAAAATGCAATTCGATCAATCGTAAAATCGCTTCATGATTCAAATTACGAGAAATTCAATTCGTTATTCCAATTATCCAGGGAATACGAAAACGATACAAATGCAGATATTGCAAACTTAATCGGAATGGCTTATATCCGGTTGAACCTTATAGACGAAGCCATCAATGAATTTGAGCGAATTATCAAATTGGTGCCGGATGCAGGCAAAGCATATTTCAATCTCGGTCAGGCGTATCGTTTAGCGGACGAGAATCAGAAAGCATATAATGCATTTGAAAAAGCGGTAACATTAAAACCGGATTTCGCCGATTACCACAATGAATTTGCAAAAGCATGCCTTGAACTTGGAAAATGCAAACATGCGGCGGTCGAATTCAATAAAGCCCTTAGTATTAATATCTATTTTGCTGAGGCTTATTACAATCTCGGATTAACTTATATCAAAAATAGCATCGTAAAGGATGATTACGACCTGTCGGCAAATGTGCACGAGAAGACAAAAGAGACTTTTGCGATGGCGATCAAAATTAATCCGGCTTACAAAAGTAAATTATTCGATGAAGGGCTGCATGATTTCGAAAATGATAACCATGAAGACGCCCTCAAAAAATTGCTTCAAGCCCGAGAGCAAATTAAGCAGAATAATATTCAGGGAATCATTAACGAGTTTTATTTGAACTTTTTGAAAGATCGGAAAGAAATCGATATCATCAAGATTTGGTCGTATCTTAAGGATTTACAGGCACTGGTTCAAAAATATCCCAATTATGCAGACCTCAACGAAGAATTGGGCATCGCGTTTAGTATTATGGGCATTTTTTTCAATGTCGAAGCGATTCAATATTTTGAAACGGCGCTTCAGCTTAATCCGAACTTTAAAGATGCAAGAAAAAATATGCAATTACTGAAAAATGAGAATAGGGGATTACAATTCTTGCTGGATGCAATGGTACAGGTTACAAAAAACCATGAACTCGAGAAGCACAGAAAATTAACAATCAAATTTTCCGAATAACATTTGGAGCGCCGGCAACAGTGTATAAAAAAAATTCGATCCCAAGCACGATCTTCAGTTATTATGATGATGAATCTCCTGAATCAATTGAATTTCGCCGTATGTTTTCGAAAGTCCGAAATCTTAACCCGGACCAGGCGATGAAAAAATTTATCATATCGAGTTCCACAGTTGGTGAAGGCAAAAGTACGACCGCATCATATTTAGCCATCACAATTTCGAAATATCGTCAAACCAGTACGCTCTTAATCGATTTTGATCTGCGCAAACCTAAGATTCACCAAATTTTTGGCATGGATCCGAACAATGGCTTGACAGATATACTAGAACGGGCAAAGCCGGCGAAAACGTGCTTCAAGGAAACACCGATACCAAATTTAAAGGTACTAACCAGCGGCAAGCTTCACCAAAGCCCGTCAGAGCTGTTCAACTCGAATAGAATTAATGACTTTTTTAAAGAAATATGCTTCTATTTCGATACGATTATTATCGACAGCGCACCGGTAATCCCGGTGAGTGACTCATTGCTTTTGAGCCCGGAGACCGATGGGATGTTCTTTGTCGTCAGGGCAGGCAAAACGCCGCGCGATGTTGCCCGGCGTGCCAGGGATCTGATGAATGACGCAGGAGTGAATATCTTGGGTGTCATTATCAATGATGTTGAAGGTGTTCTTCCATATTATTATAACCACGATTATTATGGCTATCGCTACTATGGAAACGAGAGAAATTCCGGGAAATAAATTGACAGATAAAGCATTTGAATGGATTATAAAACATAATGATAATAAACTCGTGATGGGATTGGTGACGTTTTCGTTGCCGCAGCTCTTTCTAAAATGGATATTGAATCACAATAAAAACCACAAAAGCGCCTTTGGTGGAAAAGCCTGTATCACGCTGTCATTCGATTGTGATTATGAAGAGGATGTCGCAGCATTTCCCCGGCTTTTGGATCTGATATCTCCATATCCGTTTAAAACGAGTTTTGCAATCGTCGGGAATTGGGTGGAGCGATTTCCGGGTGAACATAAGCTGATTGTCGATGCGGGACATGAAATTGTCAATCATACGTATTCCCACCCCGATAATGAAATTTTAAACCCGGGGCGCAAATTTAAATATTTATCAATTACCGATAAAACCGAGGAAATAACTCGTTGCCACGAAGTTATTTATAACATTTTGGGTGTCGAACCGACTGGCTGCCGGATTCCACATTTTCGCAACTTTTTTTCAGACGACATCTACAAAATTCTAAAGAGCTTGAATTATAAGTACTCATCCTCGACATTATTGGTCAATACAGCAAGCTATGGTCTGCCATTTCAAGCAGAAAATGGGATCTGGGAGTTCCCCCTGAGCACCTGCCCAAAGCATCCTTTCACGGTTTTCGACACATGGCATTCATTCAATTCCCGTCATCCAGCCTATCGATTGATTCATCGGTCTGAAGCGCAATTCGTCCGGCTCTTCAAGTTGCTAGTGGATATCGGCATTGAAACGCAATCATATCTGAATATTTATTTCGATCCGTTGGATGTGCCCCGGATGAAGCATTTCAAGGAAATGTTGGATTATGTGAATCAAAAATCATCGGTTCTCTGTGTCAAAACCTATTCAGAATTGGTTCATACGCTGGACAGCACAAACTCAATGACACATTAGCTGGCAGGGAGAAGCCGGTTTCTTGCCCTGAATCGGCTCGCAGGAAAATGACAGTCAAGTGCGATAATGTAAAATGGTTCATTTTAACCGGACCGAAAAAATATGCCCAAATTAAAAGTAATGACCATCTTCGGCACGCGACCCGAAGCCATAAAAATGGCGCCAATCATAAAAGCGATGCAGCGCCGCGCCAGCAAATTCGAATCGGTCGTCGTTGTGACAGCGCAGCATAGGGAAATTCTGGATCAGCCGCTGCGTCTGTTTGACATCGTCCCTGACTACGATCTGAATATCATGACTTCTAATCAGACGCTATTCAGCATTTCAAAGAAGGCATTGAGCGGTCTGGAAAACGTTTTGCAGGAAGTACAGCCCGATATCGTCCTGGTGCAGGGAGATACCACCACAACCTTCATTTCCAGCCTGGCGGCATTTTATCTCAAAATCCCGGTGGGGCATGTTGAAGCCGGCTTGCGGACATATAATAAATTCAATCCGTTTCCGGAAGAGCTGAATCGTCACCTGACTACTGGCGTGGCTGATTTTCATTTTGTTCCCACACAACGCGCCGGGCACGCCCTGGCTAGAGAGGGAGTAAATACCCGCAGAATCTTTTTAACAGGTAATACTGTCATCGATGTGCTGCATCAAATCGTCGCCGAAGGCTATACATTCAATGATCCGCAACTGGCAAAAATCGATTTCGAACATAAAAAAATCATTCTCCTGACCACACATCGCCGGGAAAGCTTTGGCAGCCCCATGGAAAATATCATGATGGCGATAGAAATCATCGCAAAGATGAACGATGATATCGAAATCGTTTTTCCCATGCACTTCAATCCAAACGTCCGGCATACTGCGGCGCGTATCATTAAAAGCCGGCACTTGATTCATCTCATCGAACCTCTGGATTATCGACCGTTCGTCCACCTGATGGCGCGCTCACACCTGATCCTGACAGATTCCGGGGGCATTCAGGAAGAAGCTACCAGCCTGGGGAAACCGGTCCTCATCCTGCGTGAAACTACCGAACGCCCGGAAGGCGTTGATGCCGGTGTTACCAAACTCATCGGAACTGATACGCACAATATCGTCCGCAATACGATGGCGCTATTGATTGATGAAAATGCCTATAAACAGATGGCTAGATCGATCAACCTGTACGGCGATGGCAATGCCGCTGAAAAAATACTTGATGTGCTTGAAAAACATGCCGAACAAATCGCCAATCAGAATCAGCGACGCAAAAACATCCAAATTGCCGTTCCCGATTACCTGAATCCACCTTATGAGTTTTCGGGCAAAATCAAAAATGCACTTACAATTAATGTGGAAGATTGGGTCGGGCGCGAGAGCAACGATATCGTGCTCGATATTTTTCGAATCCTTGAATTCCTGGCGAAATTCGATGTTCGCGCCACATTTTTCGTATTAGGCTGGATCGCCGAATCATTTCCCGAAGTGGTTAAGGCGATCAGCGATATGGGACACGAAATCTCGTCGCAAGGCTATTCCAGCCAACTTATTTATCAGCAGTCTGAAAAACAGTTTCAATCAGAGGTCAAGAGATCGATCGATATACTCGAAAGCATTATTAATAAAAAAGTCCTGGGCTTCAGGGCACCCAGTTATTCGATAATTCCAGAATCCGTCTGGGCGTGGAAGCATCTTCTGGATATGGGACTTAGATATGATTCAAGCATTTTTCCCATCAAGCACGATCGCTATGGCATTCCTACTGCGCCTCGATTTCCGTTCATTATCGACTTGAGCCGAAAACAGGGATTAGTCGAGTTGCCATTATCCACTATCAAAGTTATGGGTGAAAATATTCCCATAGCCGGCGGGGGGTATCTGCGCTTATTCCCCTATTGGTTCATCAAACGAGGAATTACCCAACTTAACAGCCTGGGAAAACCGGCAATCATGTATTTTCGATCGTGGGAAATGAACGCCAAAAATATTCAGTTGCAGGATCGTTACCTCGGTAAATTCAGAAAAAGCGCAAATTCAGCAATCATCGAATCTCGAATCACTTCGCTTCTGGAAGATTTTGAATTTGCACCAATCCGGGATATATTGGGATTCTAACATGTGCACACCTGCATAAGGGGGAATTATGAACTTTTTGTTTCCGTACATGGCGCGATGGAATGCGATCAACTGGACACGCTATCACCAGATATTTTCGCAGATCGCAAAACTCGGGCATCAGGTCTATGTGTTTCAACCTCCGAGTCAGCGTTCTGAAGAAACCAATTACCAGGAGATTGAAATGCCAATCCCTGCGAATTTTCACCTGAATGAAATCGCGCTCAACCAAACGCTGTGGAAGATGAAATTTCCGTTGAATAAACTCGTCAAGAAGGGCTATTATAGTCTGGCAAGTACCTCCCAGGTGCAGCGATTCATTCGCGAACACCAGATCGATGTGATGCTCCTTTATAACATTCCGCAGTACCCATTGTTGAATGTGAAAAATTGTCCTATCATTTTCGATTTTGCGGATGATTATATTGAAATGCTCCGGCATGAACTCGGCGCGCTTCACCGGCTGCAAATCCTTCGATTCGGGCAGTACCTTTTGAATCGCATGATACGCCGTTCCAACATGACGCTGGCTGTATCAAAAGTCCTCGGCGATAAAATCGGAAATACAGCGCGTGTGCTCCCCAACGGTGTCGATTTATCGGAATTCAAAGCCGGATCCGGAGCGGAAATTCGGCAAAAATATGAAAAACCGATAATCGGATTCATCGGCTCCTTTGAGTATTTCATCGACTTTAACCTGATATTGAAAGCTGCGGCGAAAATGCGCGATAAAACATTCCTGCTGGTTGGATCCGGAAGAGAACTGAACTGGATTAAATCACGGGTGGAAGCCGAAAATCTGTCGAATGTGCATCTGACTGGCGGCGTACCCCATAATATGATCAGCCGGTACATCGACGCGATGGATATCTGTTTGAATATTTTCAAGAAAACGCCGGTATCCCATTCCGCCTGCCCGATCAAGCTGTTCGAGTATCTCGCTATGAAAAAGCCAGTAATCAGCACACGTCTGGACGAAGTCGAACGCATCAATGAAAGCTTTCTGTATTATGCGGATACTGTGGATGAATTGCAAGCCAGCATCGAGCGGATTTTGGAACATCCGGAGGAATCGAAATCGATGATTGAAAAAGGGTACCGCGTCGTAGAGCAAAAATACAACTGGGATATCATCGGCAGAGAATTTGTCAGGCTGGCTGAAGAAGCTGTGGCAAAGCGAATATGCCTGAATTGAAACAGCATTTGACGGCGGGAGAATTGCTTTAAAATTATCAATAGACATACGGAGATGCATCCGAAACCACCTGGCAATCAATTATCTGTTGATTCATCCGGGGTGCTTGAGGCACAATGGTCACATAATTCACTTTAACTCGGCGAACCGATTGAATGAATCCTTGCAAATGAACAAGAGAATTACACCTGAAATTTCCAGACGAACGTTTCTGAAAGCCACGGCAGCCGGAGTTGTTTCGCTCAACCTGGGAGCGCAAATCAGCGGATGCAGCCGGAAGCACGATGCACAAACCATCCGGAATGTCCGCACGCTGGGCGAACGAAGCAAAATAGTGCTCGTTCGGAATGAACATGCAATCGATTTCAGCGGCAATGCCGATAGCCGGATTGTGCAGCAGCTTGTCGATTCGGCGCTGATGCGGTTCACCGGAGAAGCCGATATTGCCCGAGCCTGGCGTCAATTCATCGCGCCGGGAGATGTGGTGGGTATCAAAGTCAATGCTATCGCAGAGAACAAGGGACCATGTACAAAACCGGAAGTTGCTCTGGCTATTGCAAATGGTCTGGTTGCAGCCGGAGTTCCGCCAAACAATATTATCATCTGGGATAAATTCTGGGAGCAGCTCGAAGCCGCCGGCTATCGCATAAATATGAGCGAAAAGGGTGTTCGCTGTTTCGGAACCAACAACCTGGGATCGATTCTGGGCAAAAAGATCGGCTATTTGCAATTCAATTCCGCGGTTCACCGTTTCGGAAAAGTGGAAACGCGGTTCAGTAAAATTTTTGCGGATTATTGCAGCGCGATTATCAATGTGCCCGTGCTGAAAGACCATCAGATGGCTGGCATCACGCTGTGTATGAAGAATATGTATGGGTGCATCCAAAATCCGTTCGATTATCACGATAACGGCTGCAATCCATTCATCGCAGATCTCAACGCACTTCCCGCGGTTCGGGCAAAGGTGCGTTTGAATGTTTGTGACTGCTTGCGGGGATTGTTTCACGGCGGACCCACCGGCAAGCCGGATTGGCAATGGAGTTACAACGGTATAATGGTGGGAACGGATCCGGTCGCGCTGGATTGGTTCGGCTGGCAAATCATTGAAGCGAAAAGAGCGGCGCAGGAAATGCCATCGCTTGCGGAAGAAGGTCGGCATCCGCATTTTATCGAAACCGCTGCGGATGATCAGCATAAACTGGGGTATAATGATCCGCTGAAAATTATTGTGGATAAAGCTGAAATTGGGGGAAGCGAAAGTAAACTTTCGCACTCGGGAAGTAAGAAAATTTTTACTGAAAAATGAAAAATGATAGAACAGGCATTTCGTTTTCAAAACGGCAACTATGAATTATACGGATTTTTGCATCACGCTGAAGCCACTGATGTCGACGGCAGCGCACCTCGAGGCGTCGTGCTCTGCGGACCGTTCGCCGAAGAAAAACAATTTTCCCAGCGAATATTGGTTAATTTAGCTCGAACGCTCGCCAGCAACGGAATTCATGCCCTTCGATTCGATTATATGGGATACGGTGACAGCGACGGCAATTTTGAAGATTGCCGCCTGGAAACATACCTGAATGATATTCGTGCGGCGGTCGATGTGCTGAGGAAGAAAACAAATGTGACGGAGATCGGCTTGTTCGGATTGCGATTTGGTACGACGCTGGCGATCCTGGCGCAGGAAAAGTACAACCTGGCGGATTTTCTCGTTTTGTGGGCGCCGGTACTCGATTGCCCTAAATATATCTATGACAGTTTAAAGGCGAACCTGGCACATCAAATGGTTTTTTATCGCGAAGTAAAATATAACCGCACGCAGCTCGTTGAGCAACTTATGCAGGGCGGCAGTGTCAATATCGAGGGGCACGAGGTACCCGGTGCGTTTTATCGGCAAATAAGCGATATTCATCTCCTTAAAAATCAGAGTATTCCGAAGATTGCCACATTGATGGTACTTATCACAAAATTTGAAAATGCGCCTGCGCCGCCCGAGTTGATTGAATATCAGCAACTCATCTCTGCGAAAATTGAAAGCGCTTCGCTCAAAATAGTAGTGGAAGACCTGTTCTGGACCGAATCAAAGCGCTATACGCCATATTCTGAAAATCTTTTTTCCGAAACCATGACCTGGCTTGAGCAGTTACGAACAAACGAGATCGCGAAGGTTGATTATGCGGGAGGGCGCATTTGATGGAAATCCCGGTGACATTCAAAAGCGAAGAAAACCAGCTTTATGGCATGGTACACATACCTGAACCTGGTAAGCAACCGAAAAAGGCTGGAGTGATTTTCCTGCCCTCTGGCGTAAAATATCGCGTCGGACCTCATCGGTTGTATGTGAAACTTGCACGGCAGTTGCAGGCTCAGGGCTACCCTTGCCTGCGTGTGGATACGCACGGCATTGGTGACAGTGAGGGCGAGCTTGAACGTGGCGCCATTACCAATGTGTGGTCGCAGATTGAAACCGGTCGTTTCGTCGATGATACGCTGGCGGCTATCGCGTTCTTTTGCCGCGAATACGAATTGGACGAAGTTGTCCTGAGCGGTCTATGCGGCGGCGCCAACACATCACTGCTGGCGGCAACCGGTGATCGACGCGTTTCTCATTTGATTTTGCTTGGATTATCCACGCTGGTGAGTCAACCCCTGGAAACGTTTTCCGATCAATTGAATCCCGGCATCGCAACCGTAATTTTCAGCATGTATCTGAAAAAAATATTTAACCTGAAATATTGGTTTCGTCTGCTGACATTTCAAAGCGATTACAGACTGCTTTTCAAAAGCATTTCCATGAGTCTGTTGAAACGTAAAAACACCAAGTCCGAAGCAGACAAAAATTTGACCCGGGAAACCGATAACCGCTTCAATAAGGCACTTGTCGATTCGATTCACCAATTCATGACATCGAAAAAAAATATTTTATTCATCATGAGCGAGCACGATCCGGCGCTTTGGAATTTTACACATTTAATACAGAAGCCATACCTTGAATCGGATTCCAGAGTCGACCGTGATTACGAGGTGGCAGTGATATCATCCGCCAATCACATGTTATTTTTGCCGGAATGGCAGGCAGCGTGCAGCGATAAAATGACGTCGTGGCTCAATGCGAGATATCCGTAGCAATCCGTTTTTGTTCTGTGTGGTTGGGTAAATTCCGGAAATGGCATCTGGTTGTATATGATTATTATTGATGAGAACTTGAATGAAACTGCTTATTATCAGCAAAATGTTTCCCAACAGACTGGAGCAAACATTTGGGAAATTTGTACTCGACGAGACGATTGAACTCGCAAAAATGCACGATGTAAGAGTGATCGCTCCAATACCCTGGTTTCCGCGGTTGCCGATTTTCCCAAAGTGGTATCATTTTTCACTGATACCACAGCAGGACACAATTAACAACATCCCGGTTTATTATCCACGATATATCGTGACACCGAAAATCGGGCGTTCATTTTATGGCAGAAATTATATCCGGGGCATTCGACGGACAGTCGCCAGAATATGGTCTCATTTTCAGTTTGATCTCATTTTGGCGCATTATGCTTATCCTGATGGATATTCAGCGGCGTATTATAAAAAATTATACAAGCGACCCCTGGTATTGAAACTGCATGGCTCGGATATAAATGAGGATCTTGATATTCGAGGCTTGAGGAAAGGAACTCTGAGAGCGTTGCAAAAGGCTGATCTGCTGGTGCCGGTTAGTAGAGCACTTAAAGAAGAAATGCTGTCCGAGGGCATCGCCGCCGAAAAAATCAAAGTAATCAATAACGGGATTAATAAGTCTCTTTTTCGACGGATGGACCGGGCGGAATGCCGTCGCCGGCTGAATCTTCCCCCGGATAAACAATTGATTTTATACGTGGGCTATCTCGATCCCGTCAAAGGCGTTCCATTGTTGATTGACGGCTTTCAAAATTATCTCAACCTGGGGGGTAATAACACAGACCTGCTCCTCGTGGGCGATGGCGAGCTCCGGGAAGAGGTGAAACAGAAAATCAACCAGATGAATTTGAACCAGCACGTGAAACTCATGGGCAACAAGTCGCATGAACAGATTCCGCTCTGGATGAATGCCTGCGATGCATTGTGTCTGAGCAGCTATTTTGAAGGATACCCTATGGTTCTGATCGAAGCTAAATCCTGCGGATTGCCGATTGTTGCAACCGATGTAGGTGGTATCAAGGAAATTTTACACGATGATGCGAGCAGCAGGATCGTGCCACGGGGTGACGCTATGGCAATAGGTAGGGGAATACAGCAAGTGCTGCAACAAAACCGGGCAGCAGGAGGCGTTTTACCAGTTTCCCGTTCCTGGGAAGATGTTGCCGAAGATATGAATCGGGAATTCAAAGCTCTTATGGGCAAAACAGGAAGGTAACGAGAAAGGATTGTTATGTGCGGTATTTATGGAATGTTTGATTTTCATCATTCACATAAGATTGAGCGCAAACAAGTAAAGGATGTTATTGATGTCATGCAGCATCGTGGTCCCGATGAGGATGGCATATATACAAACGCGCATATCGCGCTGGGACATAAGCGATTGAGCATCATAGATCTCTCAACCGGGAAGCAACCGCTGTTCAACGAAAACCAGACACTCTGTATTATTTTTAACGGTGAAATCTATAACTTCAAGGAAATCAGACGCTCTCTCGAAGCGAAGGGACATCGATTTCGCACTAATTCCGATACGGAATCGATCATACATGCGTATGAAGAATACGGAGCAGATTGCGTGCAGCATTTGCGGGGAATGTTTGCCTTTGCAGTATGGGACGCTACAGCAAAACGTCTATTTCTCGCGCGCGATCGCCTGGGCAAAAAACCATTGTATTACTACATGGATACTGAACGCTTCATTTTTGCATCCGAGGTGAAAAGTATTCTACGCACCGGATGTGTAAAACCAGAGGTCAATTCGAAATTCGTCGATGAATTTCTTTCGCTCGGGTACATTATTTCACCGAACACCCTTTTCAAAAATATTAAAAGCCTGCCGCCCGCTTGCAGCATGATGGTTGAGAACGGGCAGCAATTTATTAAAAAATATTGGTTCTTAGACCAGGTTCAAGTCGGTGATTTATCGATGCCAACCTATCAAGAGCGATTAGCCAGGCTGCTGGAAGACGCTGTTTCCTATAGAATGATCAGCGATGTGCCTGTGGGAGCATTTCTGAGCGGCGGCATCGATTCCAGTATCATTGTCGGACTGATGAGCAAATTATCCGACCAGCCGGTGAAAACGTTCTCTGTGGGGTACAAAGATTTGGATCAAGTGAATGAATTGGAGTATGCCAGGCTGGTTTCCCGGCATTTCAACACCGAGCATTATGAAATTATCCTGGAGCCAATGGATTTTTATGATGCGATTCCGAAGATGCTCTGGCATCTGGATGAGCCAATCGCCGACCAGGCATGTATTCCACTATGGCGGCTTTCAAACGAAGCCCGGCGTTACGTCACCGTCATTTTATCCGGCGAAGGTTCGGACGAATTGTTTGCCGGCTACCCGATTTATATCCTGATGAAGGGCATTGCCGGATATCGGAAAATACCGGAATTCTTGCGCAGCTATTTCCTGGATCCGCTCATCCCGCGTGTTTTAGGTGAGCGGCGCGGAGAAAAATATGTTGAATGGAGCCGATTGCCATTGTCAAAACGGTATTTAGGTGATATGGCGGATCTTTCGTCATCGCTGCGAAAAAAACTCTATTCGCCCGAATTCTATAGCTTCTCACGTAAAAATTCATTGCTCAATCGCGTCAAAAGACATTATGATGCTGTGGCAGATTCGGATATGTTGAGCAAGATGCAGTATCTGGATATTAAGACCTGGCTGGTTGATAATCTGCTGTTGAAAGCCGATAAAATGACCATGGCGGCTTCGATTGAATTGCGCTGTCCATTCCTGGATCACGTTTTTGTCGAATTCAGTCGGCGAATCCCTTCCAATTTCAAATTGAGATGGTTGGCAACCAAATATATATTGAAGAAAACTTATCAAGGCTTTCTTCCGAAAGAAATTATTAATCGCAAAAAGCGTGGTTTTCCGGTTCCATTGAAATATTGGTTCAAAAGCGATTTGAATTCGGTTATAGCAGAAATACTTCTGGATAGCAGCACCCTCTCCAGGGGCTATTTCAACCCACAGTTTATTCAGCGCGCAATTGAAAAGCAGCGGAAAAATGAAGAAGATTTCAGCAAATTATTATGGAGTCTTTTGATTTTCGAATATTGGCACAAAGTATTTATTGATAAATGAGTAATGGCGATGCATTTTTTGAAAAAGGCAATTAAAATTATTTTCAGCTTTTGCATCTATTATCTGCGGCTTGATGCCCTGCTGTATCGCTGCATCAAGAAATCCGGCACGACAGTACTCCTGTATCATTCGGTCAATCCCTCAACCATTGTGCCGAATGCGGTCGGTTTGTGCATTTCGCCCAAAAGATTCGAACGCCATATTCGGTACCTGGCAAAGCGCTGCAATATCATCCCCATCAGCGAGATGGTGGCATGCCTGGAAAACAACAAGCCTCTGCCGGCAAATTCAGTCGCGATAACTCTGGATGACGGATTCGGGGATAATTTCAAATATGCGTTCCCCATTCTGAAGAAGTACCGGTCCTCGGCGCTTATTTTTTTGATTTCTGATATTATCAATACGAGCCGCCTGCCGTGGTTGCTGGAATTCTACCAGCGAATGCGTTTTGCCGGGGCGAAACATCTGTCGATCGATTTGGCAAAAGCAGTTCCGGCGGCGAATGACGTCTTCGGAACGGAGCGTGAAATCGATTTGCCCCTTGTGACATCGGGGCAGCGCTGCAAAGCAACGCTTGAATTGCGCAAGATTCTGAAAAAACTCCCGGAAGTGCCGCGACAGCAGCTTTTATCAGCAATCTATGAAAAAATTACCCTCGATCAAAATTCGGTTCAGTCGGATAATTTTAGAATGCTGTCATGGGATGAAATTCGCAGCATGCGGCAACATGGCATAGAATTTGGCGCTCACAGCCGCAATCATGCAAATCTGTTAAAATTTTCCGAAGCTGACCTTTGGGATGAATTAATCATTTCAAAACAGCGGATTGAGGAAAATTTGAAAGAAGCAGTAACCACGTTCGCATTCCCGGGCTATGCGTCGACGAATAAATCGCCTGAGGTTGATGCATTGCTGAAGCGGGCGGGATATAGAGGCTGCATGAGTGATGTCAATCTGGTCGATGGCATCAATGGTAGCACGACCAATCCGTTCGATATCCGGCGCATCGAAATTCTCGAACCCACGTTCATGCTTGCCGGAGAATTGGTATATTATCGTTTTTTTAGAGATTATATAAAAAAATGACATTGAATTTTACCATTAACCCGAGTGCTATACTCCGGGAATCGTGCCTATTACAACAGGTATGGGCTGTAATTAAAAAGGTATTATTTTTCCTGGGATTAGTCCTGGGTTCATGGGCATTGGCGTATCTCTCGCTCTTCCATGACGTCCTGTTTACCGCGATAATAATGGTTATTCTGGTCGTCGCCAGTATCAATTGGTCATTTGTGAGCGTGATCTTGCTGGTGGCAATGGCAGTTATGCAGGTTGGCTTATGGAGCGAAACCCTTGAATTTTTTCGTCCGTTCTTTTTAATTTCGGGCGCCAGCCTCATAAGCTGGTACCTGCAGTTCGCAACCAAAAAATGCAGACATTTTACGCGTTCGCCGCAGCTTCTGCTCGTTCTGGTGCTCTTTTTCGCGGAGACATTTTCAACCATAAGAATCGGATGGGCGGCTTACACTGTCGAGACGTTCATGTTTTGGTTGAAAATTGTGATAATCTTTTTTCTGGTTGCAAACCTGACCACCAACATCATTCAACTCAGGCTGGTGTTGTGGATCACGGTACTGAGTGCCGTTGTTGTCGGAACAATTGCCATGCACACATATTTTTATGAGCCTGAAAAACTTATTGCCGGTAGGTTGGCTGCCTACGGTGTGTATGATAATCCGAATGATCTGGCACTTCTGATGGTGATGACCTGGCCCCTGGCTTTCAAATTATTCGAAGCCGATCGTTCCGCCCTGGTAAAAGTATTTCTGGGATTTATTCTGGCAATTATTACCATCGTTTTGCTTTTAACGCTTTCCAGAGGTGGGCTGCTGGGTTTACTGGTGGTGGGTTTGCTGTGCCTGTGGACCAGTCCAAAATTGACTAAAAAGCAGAAGCTACTCGTCATTATTCCGGGCACATTGCTGGCGCTGGCGCTGGTACCCCTGGTTCTGTCGCAGCGGGGAGAGGAAAGTGGATTTTCAGCCGAGGATGAATCAGCATCACATCGGCTTCTGGTCTGGGAAGCCGGCGGACGTATGTTATTGTCCACCCATACCGGAATCGGATTTGAATTATTCATCGATAATTCGGGTGACTTTGATGGGCCACCGAATCTTCAGGCACACAACACGCCGGTGAAGGTTGCTGCAGAAGCCGGCTGGTTGGCACTTTTTTCATATCTCGGGATGATTTTTCTCACGATGAAACACTTGTTGTTTCTTGAGGATGACCTTAAGAAGGCGAAAATATTCGAACTGACGCAAGAGGTTCAGGCGCTGAGGATCAGTTTGACCGGATTTCTTGTAAATACATCCTTCTCGGTGAAGGAATATGAATGGGCGTTGTATATCGTTCTGGGTTTGAGCCTCGCTGCCAGAGAAATTTATCGTAATATCGTTCCGACACCGACTGAACGATCGAACTTAATCGCTTGACCGTAAGAAAGCAAAATAAAACAATGAAATCTCCGATGTCAATTATTCGTCGCTTGAGAGGCGCATTTTATGCCTATTTGCTGATCCTTGTGATTGGGCTGGTGTTGCGGTGTATCATGCTTGACTCGCAGAGCCTCTGGTACGACGAAGCCGTGAGTATTTCAATCGGCTCCTCTGACGATCCGGAAATCCTTATTTTTGAGGAATTCAATCATCCGCCATTTTATCATGTGCTGCTCCACATCTGGATGCGCATTGCTGGTCATTCTATATATTCTGCCCGCTTATTTTCGGCGCTATTGGGATTGCTGGCAATCATCCTTGGTTATCGACTTGCATCCCGCTTATTCGGAGCCAGGGTTGGCAGGGTCACCGCAGCGATTATGGCTTTTTCCCCGTTTATGATTTATTTTTCTCAAGAAGCGCGCATGTACAATCTCATCATCGTGCTCGTTCTGGGATCCTTCTCTTCCTTTATTTCAATCCTTGACGCGAATAGACGACGCGCGTGGATCGGCTATTTCATTTCAAATCTCTTACTGGTATATACGTATTATTTGTCGGTATTTGTGCTAATGGGGCAGTTGGTCTATTTCCTTGTTTTATGGAGAGAGCATAAGCAGTCATTTCTGAAAATCCTTACCTGCCAGATAGCGATCGTGCTGCTGTTTGTTCCCTGGCTGCTGCACTTAATCCAAGTAGTTGGCTCGCAGGAAAGAAGCTATAGCCAGGATTTCATTTTTAGAGTACCTTACCTGTTTTTCACTTTCACGAGCGGGTATTCCGGCTTGATTCTGAATTATTATGAAAAACTGCAGCTTATGCAGACGATTCGAGAGCATATTTTTTACCTGGCGATAGTCGGTAGTCTGATCGGTTTCATCACGATTTGGGGCATAAAAGCAGCTTGGAGAAACAAAAAAGCCGCCCTGGTTCTGGCGGTATTTCTGGTGCTGCCGATAATTTTTGTATCAGTTCTTTTTCCGATTGTGCCCCTGTTGAGTGAGCGCTATCTGGCGTTTGTTTCGCCGGCATTTTATATGTTGCTCGCGTTGGGTTTGGTGAATTTCCCGACACGGTTCGCCCGAATTTTGATATCAACGGCATTCGCCAGCATATTCGTATTATCACTTTATAATTATTATTTCAATCCCGCCTTCGGCAAGGAGCAATGGAAAGAAGTCGCGCAACATATCCGGGAAAATTCAAAGCCAGGTGATACGATTGTGTTCCAGAAGGATTATGGTGTTATTCCGTACCATTTTTACGCCTGGAATGCGATATCCTGGTTCGGCATACCAGAGCGTCCAATCGAGAGTTTGAATCAAGACTCGCTCGAGCTCCGCCGATTATGGGTTGAAGATGAAATATGTCGCTTTGACGATCCGAAATTTTATGCGCTCGACTCCTGCCCGGATTCAATCGCGGCTCGTGCCGGGGCAAAGGCATCGATGCCGCACATTTCCGATTGGGCAGGCGAATACAATCACGTATGGTTGGTTCTTTCAAAAAATTTTGATACGGAATTTTTCTATCGAGACCTTTTCGCCCGGCTGTTTACGCAGGTGGAGCAAAAAGTCTTCCCGAAAATGAATGGTATCACAGTATGCCTTTACGAAGTTCATAACCAGCGGATGACCGCTCAGGATAAATCGCAATGACATGGGCAAAAAAGTTGGCGAGCCATACCTCCCAATATTTTTTAGCAGAGGTACTGGTGACAGCATCCGGTGTGATTTCCTTCCCCATTTTCACGCGCGTACTGACGAAGTGGGATTATGGGATCATGAATATTGTCACCGCAACGCTGACGATGTTCGGCTTGTTTGCTGGTGCTGGTTTTCGTCCCCCGTTGTATCGATTTTACAGCGAATTCAAAAACAAAAATAAAAGCGACGCCATCCGGCTACTTTCAACGATGTTCTGGAGCACCTGCATTTCGGCGACGGTTGGAATAGTGCTGCTGGTCTCAGCCAGGCTTTTTTTGCCGAAATCAATTCTCTCCGCCGAGATTGGCAGCCTGTTGGCATTGGCTTCGATCCTGCTGCTCATTCGATCGTGCATCGAACTGATTTTTGTGTTTCTGCGCATCGAAGAAAGAACCGTACTTTATGCAGCCAGCTATGTCGCGTGGAAATATCTCGGGTTGCTGCTGAGTATCACTTTCGTTATGTATCTGGATATGCGCTTGAAAGGCTTGTACCTGGGATTAATACTGGGCGAAGGATTGGTTTTTCTGTTTCTGCTGGTGGTAATCTTTCGGCAATTCGGAAGGAGATTGCTCAATTTTTCCAAAACGATTTTCAGCGAAAGTATTCGCTATGGGTTACCATTGATGGGACAGAATTTTGCCGGCTTCATCAATAGCCTCGGTGACCGCTATGTTATCCAGTTTTTGAAAGGACCGGTTGCAGTAGCCGTTTATAGTGTTGGCTACAATCTGGCTGAATACGTGCAGGCGCTGTTCGTGAATACGTTGAATACGGCGCTCATCCCGTTGACGATGAATATCTGGGCGAATAAAGGGGAAGGCGAAACCAGGCAGTTTTTGACAAAATATTGTTCGCTGTACGTGTTTATCGTATTCCCTGTCATTTTCGGATTGACCGCGATTTCGCACCAGGCAGTTGAGGTAATCGCTACCAGCAAATTTCAGGAATCTGCGGATTTAATCGTATATATTATCATCGGCGTCATGTTTGCCGGCGCCCATTTTCCGGCAACCGCGGGATTGCATTTATACAAAAAAACAATGGTGATCGCCAAACTCATGTTTTTCACGGCAGCTTTTAATATTGCATTGAATTTTATATTCGTACCGATCTGGGGCATCAAAGGCGCTGCGATTGCAACCCTTTTGAGTTGCAGTGTCCAGATTTTTTTGAGCTTTTGGCTCTCGTCAAGATATTTGAAAATCAAATTTGAAACAGGATACTATCTGCTCTATTTTCTCGCTGCGGTGATCATGTACGGAGTCATCTGGCTGTTCCCGACTGCGGTGGATCATAAACTGTCAAATTTACTTTTAAAGATCATTTCAGGCGCGCTGACTTACCTGACGGCGGTGATGCTGCTCGATAAGCGGCTTCGGCACTATGCAGGCATCGGTTGGCAAATAATCAGGAAAAAGGTGTTGCACTCAGCAGCGGTGCCAAAATAGGCTGTTCTTTTGCAGTGCAGTGCGCATAAAATGCGAATAAAAATAAGCGATTGATATTGTCACAATAAATGAAGGATAAAAAATAATGCACGAAGCAGGTGCAATTGCTGGAAAAATCATTGCTTCGACCGGCATTTTGATGATCGTGCTGGCGTATGCAGCACTTGGATTGAAAAAATGGAAGGAGACCAGATTCGAGCGTGCCAGGGAGAGGGAGAGAAAAATACAAACGGTTTATGAAAAATATAGAAGGCAATCAAACTGAATTCGCATTTTAGATTCAAGGAATGCTATCACAGGTTGTTTTTTATATTGTTGGAAGGGGTTTTCTATGAACAAGATCAAGATATTGCATTTGCTGCCATCGCTGGAATTTGGCGGGATGGAAAATGCACTGGTCAATTTAATCAACGGATTGGATGAGCAGGTATTCGAGAATGTGATTTATTGCTTCGACAGCCTGCGCGAAGATGAACCGCTTCGGAAAAAAATTCGATCCGAAAGCATCAATATCTATTCGTCATACAAGGGGGATCGCATAGATTGGTTCTTACCGCTGAAGCTCAGAACTATCCTTCGAAAAGAGGCGATCGATATTATCCACACTCGTGATTGGGCGGCTACTTTTTATGGAACGCTTGCAGCAAAGCTGACAGGCGTTCGGGTCATCGCCGACATTCGCGGTAGAATTCCCCCGGTTGAGGGGCAGAAACTGAAGAAGTTCTCTCATTTTATCTCAGCCATTGTCGCCGTTTCAAACGATATAAAAACGCTGCTTTCCTCTGAATATGGCTTGATTTCTTCTAAAATCACCACAATCCACAATGGCATTGATATCAGTCGCTATAATGGCGCAGGTGAACATCGGGATTGTCGGGCTGAATTCGGATTCGCACCGGATGATTTTATCATCGGCACGATTGGTCGCATGGAGCCGGTAAAGGATTACGGAACCTTGTTGACAGCTTGTGCCCCGCCGATGCAGCAGAATCCGCATATCCGCTGCCTCATGGTGGGCGATGGCAGCGAAAGAGAGCGCCTGCAAGGTCTCGCAGCCGAATTGGGAATTGATGCCCGGGTAACTTTCACCGGATTCCGCGAAGATGTAAATCCAATTCTGAGAACGATGAATTTGTTCCTCCTGACATCGATCAGCGAAGGAATCTCCAACGTGCTGTTGGAGGCTATGGCGAGTGGACTTCCGGTGATCGCCTCCGATGTTGGCGGCACGCCCGAGATTATTTCCCATGAAAAAAATGGCATTCTGGTTCCCGCCCGGAATGTGGAATTGCTTTCGGAGCAAATCCGATTGCTCAGTGAAGATCCGAACCGGCAGCGCATGTTGGGAAATAATGCCAGGGAATCTATCCGAAGCGCATTTTCATTTTCAAAAATGATTGCAGAATACAGCTATCTTTATGCTCAGACATTGGGGAATTGAAATCAACGGATGACACTTTACATTCGGCATACTTCTGAAAGGGAAAACCATGATTGAGGGCCAGGACATTCTATATTTTTCTGCCGACGATTGGGATTGCGGTATCACAACCAGTCAAACCCATATTGCAACAACGCTGGCAGAAAAAAATCGAATTTTATATATCAATTCAATTGGTTTGCGGAAGCCAACCGTATCCGCCACCGATGTCGGGCGTGCTTACAAGAAGCTGAAAAAATTCTTTCAGGGGATTCAGAAAGTTCGGGAAAATATTTGGGTGTTTACACCAATCGTTATTCCGTTTCATCAATCGAAGATATTTCAGAAAATCAACAAGCTGTTGATGGTCCTGTACATCAATTTATATCGTCGAAAACTGAAAATGAAACAACCGATTTTCTGGACATTTTTGCCCAACCTGGTGGATCTCATCGGCAAATTCAATGAATCAAAAGTGATTTACTAT
>JAFGMA010000072.1 GCA_016927835.1 Candidatus Zhuqueibacterota bacterium
AATCCCCTAATAAAACGGCTGAGATTGCTTCGTCGCAAAAAACGCTCCTCGCAATGACAGCTCAAAGGTAGTTCTCGGACAGACACTGAGCATAAGCTATTTTTCTTAAAGCAAATGTGTTTGAATTTTCAGGCTTTTCAATTTTTTATTTTTTGATGTGCAATTAATTTACGGCATACCCCTCTTAAATTTGGCTTAACGCTGTTGATTTCAATACACAGATATTTTATAACAGGAGGAGATATATGGCTGCGACGCTTTTTAAGGAGGTAAGTTATTCGCTATCAAAATTAATCAATGATATCGACATCGGCGAAATTGGATTACCTGAAATTCAACGTCCTTTTATCTGGCCGAATATCAAAGTGCGCGATCTATTTGACTCGATGTACCGTGGATTTCCTGTCGGCTATCTGCTATTTTGGGCGAATGGTTTGTATGACGGGCATAAGCAAATCGGCATAAATCAGAAGCAAAAGATTGCGCGATTGCTCATTGTAGACGGACAACAACGACTTACTTCGCTTTATACAGTTCTAAAAGGTTTACCGGTGGTAAGGGATAACTATCGAAAGGAAAAAATATTTGTCGCGTTTCGCCCCAAGGATGAGCACTTTGAAGTGACTGATGCGGCTATCCAAAAAGATCCTGAATACATTCCAGATATAAGCCGGCTTTGGTCAGGAGCGATTTCAAGAAATCGTTTTGTAAAGGATTTTTTTATTCGCCTGCGAAAGCATAGAGATGTTAGTGAGGATGAAGAAGATCGACTTATGGAAGCGATTGACCAGCTTTATGATCTTCAAAACTATCCGTTTACGGCTATGGAGCTTTCACAAGACGTCGATGAAGAGCAAGTGGCAGAAGTTTTTGTTCGTATAAACAGTAAAGGCACAATTCTTAACCAGGCGGATTTCATTTTAACGTTGATGTCTGTCTTCTGGGAGAACGGGCGTGCCGAACTTGAAGAGTTTTGTCGAAATTCTCGAAAGCCATCGACAGGTGAACCATCAGCTTTCAACCATTACATACATCCCGATCCTTCCCAAATTCTTCGAGTTGATGTAGGGTTAGGATTCCGACGCGCCCGACTCAAATATGTTTATTCAATTCTACGGGGCAAAGACCTTGAAACAGAGCAATTTTCCGATGAGTGCCGTGAAAAGCAATTTGCCATCCTGAAAGAAGCTCAGAGTTATGTTTTGAATTTGCAGCATTGGCATGAGTTTTTAAAAACGCTATTGCGTGCTGGTTTTAAAAGCTCGCAAATGATAACATCGCAAATGAGTGTCCTTTATTCTCAAATTATGTATTTAATCGGAAAGAGAGATTATCATGTCGAATTATTTGAGTTGAGGGATGTTATCGCAAGATGGTTCTTTATGACATCAATTACAGGTCGCTATACAGGTTCTCCCGAAAGCATTATGGAACGTGACCTTGCCAATTTGCGCGGTGTAAATTCCGCCCGGGAATTTATACGAATTCTGGACGGCACGATTGAAGATATCTTCACCGAAGATTATTGGAATATCACTCTCCCGAACGATCTCGCTACATCATCTTCTCGCAGTCCGTCATTATTCGCCTATTATGCAGCTTTAAATTTATTGGATGCGAAAGTGCTTTTTTCAAAAATGAAGGTTTCAGAGCTATTAGATCCAAATTCCAGGGCAAACAAATCGTCGCTTGAAAAGCATCATCTTTTCCCCAAAGGGTATTTGAATCAATCAGGGATCACCGAAATTCGGGATACGAACCAAATTGCCAATTATGCTCTTGTTGAATGGGCTGAAAATATTCATATTTCTGATCAATCCCCGGCGGATTATTGGCATGACTGTACCAGGAGGTTTTCAACCGAAGAAGTGGAACTAGTGAGGTATTGGCATGCCCTTCCGGAAGGATGGCAGAATATGGAATATCATGACTTCCTCGCGCAGCGCCGCCTGAAGATGGCACATGTAATTCGTGATGGATTTGACTCTCTAAAAAAATAAAACAGCAGAAATGAAAATGAGTCATTCAAAGGAAAGTCAGCGTCTGGCGTTGGCGGTTTATCTATTCTTAGCGGCACTGGCGATAGTATTTGCACTGCTAGGAATTTTTGTTTTCAAAGCCGACAGCCCTGCATGCAACCTGATCCTCAATATCGCCACTGAAATTGCAGGCGTGGTGCTGATTTTTTTCATTGTAAATAAACTCTTTTTGTTGGATAAAGAACGCGATTTGGTCAAACAATTGGAATCGATTAAACGTGGCATTCATTCCAGATTTAGCCCAATCGCCTGGGAAAATCGAAAATATGGTCTCTTTGATTTTGAAAGACATCTTTTTGTCGCGCAATCGGTCTATCTTATGGGATATAACCTGGCTTCGCTCATTAAGGAATACCGGCTGCAAATCAGGGAGGCACTGCTTAAAGGCGTTCGCATTCAAATCCTTATCGTTGATCTGGAGAGCAATGCCGCAAATCTAATCACCGAGGCTTCGAGCAGCAAAACCTGGGTGAAAAGCGATGGGGAAAAAAGCTTAAAATACATAGGTTATATAAAGGAAGCACTCTTGCAGGCGGGAGGAAAAGGTGAACTGCTTGAAGTGAGGCTCATGTCATGGATTCCCAACTGCAGCATGATTATCGTTAATAAAAGCGATGATACCGGGATTGCCAAAATCGCGTTACATCACCCATCGATTAATTTACCGCTGGAGCCAAGGTATCGAGAAGAATTGACGCTGCTCCTGAATACCGAAGAGCAATCGCGAGAATTCAACTACTTCAAGAAAAATTTCGAGATCCTTTGGTATGAGACTTTTACTCATCCGATAGCGGAATGAATCCAATTAGCTGGTAATTCCGAGTTTTTGCTACTAAAGCGACATCTCCAATGAAAGCGGCAGGCAGCTTCGAAGTTACCAGCAGGTGCATGCATTTCTATAGCATTTACCTACAGCCAAGTGCACTGGTGCGAGCCGCTGAAAAGACGCTGCGCATCGAGATCGACGATGACGCCTTTGACCGCGTTTACGGGCATAAATCGCATCCCATTCCCGTGACAAAGCTCAATCAGAAAATCGCTGTGCGGGTGATCAGTCAGTTCGGCGAGGATAGTACGAAGGTGCTGGTGAGCTAGACTTCCACCTTCAGATTCAAAAACCATTTCGTTGTGCGGACTTTACCAGCGAAAAAATCTCTATGCAAACGCATCATGCTTCCATAAGAACTATCCAGAATATCTTGCAAATTAGGAATGGTACTCCTGATCTGCAAAGACATCGATTGACGTTGTGGTATATAGGGGCAAAGTCATAGTTGAAATGATGAGGCACTGCTGTGATTGCAAGAAAGATTTCTAATATTAACCTTCCGAAGACTGATCAGAGGATGAGTACCTGCACAACAAGCGATTGGAAACACCATTCATAAAAAATATTCAACGTGAAAGCATCGCATGTGAAGTCGAGCGAGTTTTAAAAACAGAAAGCGGTGGCTGAAAATAAAGTCTCTTTCAATGCTGGTTCGTACTCAGGCAGAAGAAGGATATATTGCAGTCCGCGAAACGTCGCGAAAGATGATAATTCACCGTTGGCAATCCTTCGGCAAAACGCCTACCATCCCTCTCAAATTCCACCCTCTCCCATGAAACGAAATGCCCGGTCACAGCGTTTACTTAAACAATTCACGGCATTCAAAATTTGGCTCGAAACTCAATTAGCGGAGAATGAAATGCTCATCAAAGGCTTGGCGCATATTTGCTTGTGCTCTACGGATCTCGCGGCATCGGAAAAATTTTATTGCCAGGGACTGGGCTTCAAAAAGGTGTTCGATTTCATCAGAAATGGACAGATTGTCGGATTCTACCTGAAAATTGCGGACGGAACATTCATTGAAATTTTTAAAGAAAAAGCGGTGAATACCGCAGTCACCTGCCCGATTCGCCATCTCTGCCTCGAAGTAGCCGAAATTGACCAGACAAACCAACATCTCATCGCCCTGGGATACGAAGTGACAGAGAAGCAAATGGGCGGCGATAACAGTTGGCAGTCGTGGACGACTGATCCCACCGGAGTCAAGATCGAATTTCATCAGTACACCGAAAACAGCAGCCAGATCACCGGCGAGAATGTCGTTTTCAGTTAAGTCGGCAAATGGTGGCAGGTTGGGGAGGGGACCGCCAACAAGTCGGACTCACCGGAAGCGACTCCTTATGAATTTAAGAATAACTGAAAGGGCGGCAAACAGAATGTTTGTGAAATACATACTCGGCTGGCTTGTTCTGGTCATCATTGCTATCATCAACGGTCTCATCCGCAATGAATTTTATAAAGAGGCACTCGGTGACCTGCGTGCACACCAGGTATCGACGCTGACCGGCATTATTTTGTTCGGACTCGTCATCTGGGGATTCACGCGCTTGTGGAAACTCACCTCGGCGCGGCAAGCCTGGACAATCGGATTCATCTGGCTGGTGATGACCATCGCCTTCGAATTCGTGTTCGGGCATTTTGTGATGGGCAATCCCTGGAGCACGCTGTTTCATGATTACAACATTTTCGCCGGCAGGGTCTGGCTGCTGGTGCTCATCTGGACAACCGTTGCGCCCTATGTTTTTTATAAATTTACCAGGAAATGAAGCTTTTTTCCAAAGGAAACCGGATTGAAAATTACCCGCCAATGGCTGCTCGACAGCGCACGTGCCGAAGCAGAGCGCTACTTTGATGCGAACTCGCTGATGTGCTTGATTCCGCGCGAAACCGCCTGGTATGCCATCACTTTGCTGGAAAGCACTGTTTCGGCTGACCGGGAATTGGCAAATCGCATTCTCGAAAAGCTTGTCGTCACCGACGGCACACACTCTCCGTGTACATTATTTGTGATTTACAAGCGCTATTCCGGAAAGCTCTCGCCTGCGGCAGAGAAAAATATTTTGAAAAATCTGGCGGAAAATCTGCCGCAATCTGCAATGGTTCGCTATTCGGATGGCAATGTGAATCATCCGCTGGCAGCGTGGGTGAACCTGATTTGCAGCGGAGACTTGCTGAATCAGCCTGCCTGTGTTTTGCTGGGTGAGCGCCTGCTCGCGGCGTTTCAAAAGACCATCTCGTCCCGCCGGCATAAGCGCCATAAGCAGGCGGAAATGTCAGAATATAACAGTCCAACCTACACTGCGCTGACGCTGTGGTTTCTGGCTGTCGCGGCAGAATTCGCCGGGAATCCGGACATCAAGGCACTGGCGCGTTCGCTGGAGGAATGCTTATGGCTCAATGTTGCCATGCATTGGCATGAGCCATCGCAGCAATTCGCCGGACCCTTTTCACGCGCGTATTCAGAAGATTCACTGGGGGGATTTTCCGCGTTGCATTGCACTTTTGGCTACGCCATGCAAACTGACCTGTTTGTTGAACCGGCTCTGGCGCAACGCTACAGGCATCCCTCTGCGCTCATTGAAAACGCCTTTGTTGCGATTCTGAATTTCAATATGCCTGCGGCAGCTAGGCGAATGGCTTTCAAAAAGCCCTACCCTTATTATTTTCGTATGACAACCTATTGCGAGCAGTATCATGAAAATAGCCGCTTATCGGAAGATGGTAAATCGATTTCGACGTTTGACGATGACGTCTATCCCGGTGGTTGGGGCGATCTGACAACTTATTTAACAGATGAATACTGCCTGGGAACCGCCAGCCGTCCTTATGTGAATGCCGGGCACAGCGACGGATTTTCCTTGCGTTATCGCCGTGCCGGAAAAGTGGCGAGTCTGCAGGATTTCAGGGGCGTTTATACGCGGATGGTATTCAACGGCGCGGTGGTGGGACAGGATAACGAGTGCCATGTGTGCGGTTTCCCCATCACGCGGGATTACCTGTACGAGGAAGGACGCCTGTTCTCGTATCAACACCGGAACAAAGCCATCGTCTGCTATGCGCCGAAGCGGGCAGGGCATTTGGCAGTGCGGGAGTTGCGGCTCGATCTGATTTTTACCGGTCAGGCGGCATTCGATTTTCTCAGCGTGGATCGGCGTGAGGTGCGTGAATTGCCTTTTGAATTCCGAGCCGTCGGGAAAATTGTCATCGCCGATTTCAATACATATATCGCGATCCTGCCGATACCGCCATCGGATGATGCCCCTTCGGGTCGCATTTGGCACCACGAAGACCATCTGATAATTTCTTTCTACAATTACCAGGGTCCTGTTATGGATCTCACGCGTGAACAAATGAGTCAGACGCGCAACGGATTTGCCTGCCTGCTGGAAACGCGCGAAAATTTCCCGGAACTGAAGGATTTCCAGGCGTACGTTGAAAACCTGGGTATCGAAGAGGAACTCACAGCGCCATTCGTCCGAAATGTGCGTTTCAGGATCGGAGCGGATGAAATGGCTCTCAGCGTTGATCCGGTCAGTGAGCGTATTCTGCGGCGTATGTGGAATGGTCAGGATGACGCTGTTTTTCATCTCGAAGTGGAAACTCCTGCAGAGCGTTCAGATATTTTTTCACCAAAGACGATCTATGGGTTTTGAAGCGCAATGCTTTGGCTAATTTTTCTGCGTGATGAATCCACAACGTGTGTCCTTCCCGAAAAACGCCTTCGGGAATCCGGGTTGTTTAATTATTAGAAATGCTATAGGTTACTGACGATGCGCACTTTCAAAAAATTAAAAGAGTTAACCCGATTTTTCGATCATTCCCTTTGGATTTCCGATGACCGCCTTTCAGCGCTGATTTCGCATCAGTGCCAGGGCATTCAACAAATCGACTTTCACGGTGCGCAGCCCGTCAGCCGCAATTCCAAAATATTGGAGCATGCCGATGGGGTACTCAAATTCGCACTTAAAGTCCACACCAACGATTCGGAGCAGATCATTCCGCTCACCTGGGAAACCCTCCTCACTTATCCGGCGGGAATAGAATCAACTCATCAATGGAATGATCTCAAAATTCAATTGGGCGTCACCGTTTTCAGGGATGCGCTTTACATCACCTGCCAATGCCGCTCCGCATCCGAAAAGCGGAACAGGAACCGGAACAGGCTTAGCCTGCACATTTTCTGGCATCAAGCCTCGCTTTCAACCGAAGTTCATGGGCAGCGATTATGGTCCGAGCCTGAATTCATATCATCCGGGCAGGTGCTGATTCGGGCAACCGATCAAATACAGCTTCAGCAATGGCTGCGTAGAGGAACCGATTTCGAGGGCGACTATCTGATTCCCGAAGCGTGGCGCCGGATTATTTTCAATCGGCAATGCGTGTCTGGAACAGCGCGCTTTGAGGATATTCGTCAGGGCTATCTGGAAACGCCGATGAAACTCTATGACGCCGATACCTGGCTGCGGCTCGGAAGTGATGGATTTGTAATTCAGGATCATTCCGCAGCCTGGCTTCGCTTCGACTCCGTTCCTGCCGAAATCAAAGGGGATCGCTGGATTGCGCCGCCATTTTCGATCTCCTTTTCAACGCAAAAGGCGCTGCTTTTAAAGAGCGCTCACCAGAGGAAAAAGAAATCCCAAAATGTTATCAACGCCCAAAAAGCGCGCTATAAATCGCTGGCAAAGAATGCACCCCAAATAGAAATTGTAGGTTTTCCGGCGATCAGCGAGTTCTTCGGGCTGGTACCGCAAGTTGTTGAATCCGCCAAAGTACAGGATTTCGGAATGACCCGTGCCTGTCCGGGTACGTATTACTGGATTTGGGCATGGGATAATATGGTGACAGCGCAGGCAATGGCGCGATGGGGCGATACCGCTTTCTTGCGGCGGATGGTGGATTTCCTGCGCACGCATCGGGATATCGATGGCAGTATTCCGGCGAGATGGTCGCGGCAATTGGAACCCATGGATAGCCGGGGGATCGGGGCAATGGATTTCCTGTTTTCGGAACTGGTACTCACGCTTTACACTGAAACACAGGACAGGATGATTTTGCGAGCGAATTATGGGGTGCTGCATCACGCCTTTGTGCACTTGAAGCAGCGCTCCGATGCCAACGGCTTTTATCCGACGATTGGCATGTATCCGGATTTGCCTCAAAAAATGGGACGCGATGAAACCAGCTATGTGGCAATCGACGCCGGCGCCTGGTACTGCTTCTGCCGCAATATGGAAAAAATCGCGTGGATGCTGGACGATCAGACCACCGCTGTGCAGGCGGCGGAACAGGCAGTGGTCATCCATAAAAATTTCCTGCCGACGCTCTGGGATGACGAAACCGGCTTTTTAATGGATGCTTATAATCCGCGAACCCAAACCCACGTGCGAAGCTATCCGCTCTTCTCATTCCTGTTCATGGAATCCGCCTTTGGTTCCGCGCTGCTGAGAAATCAAACCAGGCGCTGTGCTGAATTCATAAAAACCAATCTGTTGACGGAAGATGGCGTGTCGCTCACGTCCGGCTGGGATATCAATCATACGTCCGAGACAGCCATGTCCGCCTGGTACACGCACTGGGATTATGCCGCGAGTAAGCTCCTTTCGCGCGATGAAACCGGTGAAGCTGCGCTCAACAAATGGCTGACATTGGTGGAAAAGTGCTATCAACGGTTCGGGTACTGCCCCGAATTCGTGGCACTGAATGTGAGTCCGGAGCAACGATGGCAGCAACACGGCGCTCCGTGGAATTTGAATTGTGCAGCCGGCTGGTACAATGCGCTGATTCAGGCGGTTGCCGGGGCAGCTTTTGATTTGGGAGGAATAACCTGCATTTCCACATTCGCATTGCCCTGTTTTTCGCTGAAAAATTTGCGGTATCGCGGCGGGAGTTGGAGCATTGAAAAATGCGGGCAGGGAAAATTCATTTCGCATCTGGTTGTTGATGATCAGAAAATTGAAGGCTCGCTGAAAATACCGGAAACGTTTTATACAACTGGCGCGCATGAGCTAACCGTCCATCACAGCGATAGCCTGCCGGATTTCGCGCAACTGACGGAACTTAACGGAGCTGCGCTTTGTGATGTCAGGATTGACGGATCCGATACAATTTGCAGCATCAGGGGCAATGGTTTGACCGACGTGATTTTTTCCGGTGAACGAGAGCCGCGGATGCTGGTGGATGGACATCTAAAAGTCGTTGCATGGGATAGCAAACGGCAGATTGGCTCCTGTCAATTAGCGCTTTCCGGGGAGCATGAATTGATTTTGGCAAATTCAAAGTCGGTGTCAGGGCTTTAGCCTGGTAGAAATTCTGACGACGCCAGATTTTTACCGTCTGAAATCTAAACACCAGGCAAGTTAATTCTATCTAATATGTCAGATTTTATTTCCATGAATTATCCGTTCAGGATCAGTCGGAGTGCATTCGTCATTTCGGCGTTGATCGTAATTGTTTTCTTTCAGGGATTTTGCGATTTAGCGAGTGCAAAAATGACGGAAACCAGACCAGTATTTTCCTTTCAGCAGACCGGCGCAGCCAGCGGAGTAATTTTTGATCGGGGCGAGTCCATAGCTGAAATCCGAGAACTGCAATTGTGCAATATTCGGTTTCAGCGCCAGGGGGCACTCGTCATCGGCGAATCCGTTCGCATGCCATTATTCTGGTGGCAGTACGCCGGACATGAAAATCCGGATCGAAATACCGGCTCAAATGGCAAGCTCGAAGTTATCAGCCAACATGAAAAAGAGCTTCAATTTCGCTGCAGCGGAATGAATCAATCGCGCAGCGCCCTGAGCGAATATGTGGTCAACCTTACGTATTCGATTGAACATCGAAGCTATTGTTACCATATTCGGGCAAAACTGACCATTCCAAGGAGCGAAACGTGGCGTATTGCACCCAATCCCGCCCACGGTGAACTCGAATTTTGTAATCTCTCGCCGCTGAACAGCTTCCCATCGGACATGCGTATCCCTAAAAAATATCAGGCATGCTACGTTCGCCGGGGTGACAGGTCAATCCGCATTCCGCATCACCACCTGGAAACCGAAGACAAGCACAATATTCGTATGAATCGAGGCGATCGTTTTTACTGGCTGCTTGAGGATATCAATCCGGTTGTGGAAATGGATTCAAAGCAGTTGGTGCAAGCCGGCGTGTGCGCGTACATGTGGGATGCCCATTTTGCCTATCGCGTGACCGATGGAATATCCGAAACCTGCGTTCAGGGAGAGAGGCAATTCGAAGCCGAATTTCAGCTTTATGCCATTGACAGAGCGACCGGTTCCCGAATCGCGGCTGCATCCGAATTGCAAACTGCCGAGGTGCCGGATACGATGCCAATTTATGTGGATGGATTGAATACGTTCGAACAAGCAGTATCCGATTATTCTGATAGACTTAGCGATATCTGGTCCTGGACGTTCCGTGTAGAGAATGCTGCACCAGATGCTGCTTCGGCGCAAGTTGATCGGGGGCGAGGTTTTGAACGGGGCAACGCATTGATGATTGAAAATTATCACACTATTCATTCACACTGGATTATCACCACCCTCGGTCCCGCGTTCAGGCAGCCGCCTTTTCAGGATGGTGCTCGTTATCGGCTCTCCGCAGTCATCTCCACAGAAAATGTTTCGGAAGCCACTGATATTGCCATCCGACTTCACCGACCCGGCTACGGGAATGTTTTCGATGTTGCGGACTATGAAATTTTTGTGAGCCGCCAAAGCTTGTCAGGGAACAGCGATTGGCGCCTGCTGCAACTAACAACGCCGCCAATTGCTCCCGCACCCGATCGCCTCCATTTAATGCTCAGACAATCCGGCAGCGGGAAGAGCTGGTTCAGCCAGGTTCTTTTCGAACAGCTTTTTGAATGAATATCTCGCTGCTCGTTCTTTATTTCACGATGACCAGCTTCCGCAACAGGGACTGGTCTCCCGCATCCATTCGGCAAAAATACAATCCACTGGCAGTCGGGATCTGCTGCGAATCTCTGCCATTCCACTCCAGGCGATACGTGCCGGCGGCTTTGTTTGCCCTGAGCAGCGTTTTGACCAGGCGCCCGCGAAGATCATAAATTTGAATTTTTACATCACAGGCTTTCGGCAATCCGTATTCAATTGTGGTTACGCCCGAATCGGTGGCATTACCGGTTGAAAACGGATTGGGGTAATTTTGCCCGAGGTAAAACCGGGACGGCATTGATTCTCCGCTTCGAATCGGTTTTTGAAGGTTGGTTTTAATGCCGGTGATTTCAATCGAAACCGCCAAGGTATCGGCTCGGGTGATTTTCAGGATTAGGAAACCGCTTTCTGTATATTGCCAGCCTTCGGTTGCGGCGTCAACATCATTGGCTTTCTTCAATATTAAATCGCCTTTGACAACTGTGCCAGGGGCGCGTTTCAGTCCGGCGATCAGCACGTGGCACGTATCACCAGCATGAAAATCACATTCAAAATGCAGGGTTCGATCGATCGTATCGAGAGCCGCTTCCCGGATTTGGGCAGCGCTTGTCAAATGCAGCGCTTCCGAGCTCGTGCGCAGGATGCTGCTTTGAAGTTCCGGGGATTTGCCCATCATAAACAGCACATTTTTGACAATATCTTCGGGATTGATGTCCACCGGCTGGGGTGAATTTGAAAGCATGTCCCAGGCATCCGGGTAGGTTCCTTTATTGGAAACTGACGTATGCTGCATCACCATGGCGCTGCGGGTAATGCCTTCTGCGAGGACGCGCCAGAGTGGTTCAGCGGTGTCAATTTCGGCAAGCTGGTACAGCGCATGGGCATACACCAGTCCGCACCATTGGACCGCTTTGCCGAACCAGGGGTAGGTGTAAAATGTGGCTCCCAACACCGGGATGGTTGCGAAAGGCATGGCAGCGATCTGCGGATCCGTCCATAAATAAATGAACTGCAATCCTGTGCGTGCCCAGTAGCGTGCTTGTTCCAGATAAGAGGCGTTGCCGGTGATGCGATAAGCCGTCACATAAGCGCGCACCGCGTACCCGGCTGCCAGAATATCGGGTGTGTGCAAAGGAACTTCCCAGGTTTGAGCGCCGCGGGGCACGGTGAATTGGCGCATGAATTGGAGCGCTTTTTCAGCCGCCTCCCAAAAGCGTTCGTCTGCGCTGATTTGGTAATAATAAAGCATCAAGAACGTATTCAGGGCACAGGTTCCCAATTCGAAGGTGCCGCTTTCGCCTAAATCCGGTGGACCGGCATAAGCCCACCCGCCGGATGAATGCTGGGAATTCAGGCAAGCTGTGGCTTCGTTTTTCATGCCATTGATCGCGCCGTCCAGATGCCCGACATAAAACGGAAATTGCCAACCGGCGATGTGGCAGCCGCCGCGATTCGCCAGATATGCCTCACCCCTGGTGCGTAAAATTTTATTCAGAATTAGGTTCACGCGTTGATTCAGGCTGGTCTTCACAACCGGATCATCTGTTGATGCTGCGTCGAGAAGCTGCAGATAGGCGAATCCGGGGTAAGGCTCGTACTGCCAACTGGTTCCCATGGCATGCTGCCAGCCCTGCTGCGATTCACTCCAAACCGATTGAAAGCCTTCACGGCAGAGGATAATTTCTTCCTCGAAAGAACGGATCATCGGCTGTACTTCAGGAATTCCATACAATTGAAAATAGATATCGAATGCATCGAGAGCCGATTTGCCGGGAAGCGCGAACAAGCTGGCGCTCATCGTCAGCGTCTTCCTCGGCTGCAACGGGTAAGGTTTTGTCGGCGATTGCAGGTTTTCCGAAAGGTATTCCGGGATCGATGGCAGCATCATTCCGATTTTGTGGTTCTTTTGCCCCTCGAGCCAGTTGGGAACGGAAAACTCTAGCGCCGGATATGTGTTGATCCCGTCCCATGGTTGATGCGGATTCCATAGCAGTCCCGTGGTTACTCCATCGACATTCAGCGCGGCGATGGGTGCTGTAATTTTCAGCGGATGCGGTGCAAAACGCAGATTTGCCGGTGGATGCGCATCCAGCGTATTCGAGGAATGTTCCCCTTCAACCAGCCATTCAACTCCAGGCAAAATGGCTTCCTGGAACTGCTCGCCAAAGCTTCCCTCGCCCAGATAAACCGACGGTCCGGTGAATAGCAAAAGCTCCCGGTTCTGCGAACACATCACCTGGTATTGCAGGTTGCACTGTGCTGATTGACAGGCAAGCCCGAAGTCGAAGCGGAATTGCCAGGTCGCGCTGCCGGCATCAATGCGCTGTCCGGACAGCTTCAGTTGCACAGAATCCGGCGATTCGTGCATGATTTCCAGATGATCCGGAATCAGTTCAAGGCGTTCCTCACCGCTGTCCGAGCGATATTCGATAGAGGAGATTGGTTGACTCGTGCCGAGCAGCATCCATTGGTTCGATTTTGCAGTGTAAAATCTGAAATTACGAAATCTATCGAACGCCAGCCGGATGTGCGGATTTTCCATAATCCAGATGTCGGAATTAAATTGATTTACGCGGGCGATGTCCGGGATTTCCAGTGGAAGTTCCGGGAACAGGGCTTCAACATTGAAACTGACCGCAGTTTCCAAAGCCACCGGCAGGTTGGCTGCCGTAATGGTTACTGCCGCTGAATACGCTCCCGGTGAGTCTCCCATGACTGCCCAGTTGAATTCATGGCGTTCTGCGGGTGCCAGCGCCGGCAAAAACTGAACGCTATCAGCAGTTTGAAAGCTCAATCCGGCTGCGAGCGATAGCTGACTCGAAATCGAATCAATTGTCTTGTCGCCGGCATTTTCGATAACGCAGCCAATATTGAATGTGCTATCCGCTTTCGGGAGCAGCCTGTCGGGCGCCAGCGTTTTGATTTCCAGCCGGGGACCTATGGAGAGCACCTGGATATAATCGATGGCGATTTCTGCGCCTGAAACCATGGTGGGATCGAGCCGCAACCGGATGATTTTATTTTTCCATTTATCATGTTTGCCCACATAGACCAGGTAGTCGTGGAATAAATTGTCGGGCAGAATCGAAAACGGCTGTTCATAACCAGCTTCTTCATGTTGCATGCCCTGCAGCACCCAGAAAAATTCTGCGTTCGTGCCGGCACTCACCCGCATGCGTATTTTCAGATATGGAAATGAGGCGGCATCGAAATTGATCACAGGTCCGTGCATATAAGGATCAGCGCCGGTGCTGGCTGTTCGCAGCGCGCCGCCATCGACGCTGAAAGCGGATAAATCATTCGTCGGTCGCCAGCCTTCGGTATTCCCCGGTGTGGCAAAATCCCATGAATAAAGAATCTCTTCGCCTTGCAGCATTGAAAAAGCGAGCAGGTGAATTAACAATATCAACATCGCTCTGCCAAAAAAATCCGCGGGTGCGTTGATATCTCGAATACGTTTCATTTTCCCTCCATAATTTTGCAAGCTTTTTGTAAAAACGATCTGACACCTGTCAATTGAAAAAAAACGGCAAAGTGCGAGAAAGCTGTTGAACGAGTGGGGAAGTGGCATCGCTTCATTTGAAAATAACCCAATCAATTTTATGATGTTAAGAGCAAAAACGGGGGAGTTCCAAAATCTGATTTTTGCTTCAATTCATCTATGAGCAGTTCTGCTCCAGCAATTTGATTCTATCGCTGCAAATGTGTTTTGCACTATGAGAACGTTGCCTATCGCGCTTATCAATTTTTATCCCGAGATTTCAAAATTGATTTCATGAGGTTCAGCAGGACTTGATCTTCGATGAGTTATGGTTCAAGAGCTAATTTATCAATTTTGAAAGACTGCCGTGTTTATGTTTTATTTCAGCGATTATTCTATCGTACCAACGAATGTTTTTCATGGACTTGAAGATGAGATAAAATCCCAATATGAGTAGAATGAGACACAATACCAGCAGGGGGATAATGAAATATACGACTTTTGCCACTTCATAATAATTGGAAGTAGCAATCAGAACACTGAATACAGACAGCGGCAGGGCAAAAACAGCGATGCCCGTTCGTAACAGGGACAGCGATGTGCGTTTTTCCGACAGAATAAGCTGGATTTCATCGATGAGAATCCTGGTTGGTAATTCAGCTTGCGAGTTTTTCATCTGGGTTGGTTGAATCATATCGATAGCATCATTTAAGTGAAAAGCTTACTCGTTCTGATCCTCGCGAACGGTGAGTTGAGAGTTTCGTTTTTGCAGAAATTTTTGTTCGATGTCGGGCGACCACCTGGGAACGTTCACAGGTTCCTGCCATCCGGCTTTGCTGATTTGCTCATCAGCCGTACGATGAAGTGCTTCGCTCAGGTTTTCCATAAATTCATCCATTGAAATGCCGTCGCCGAGAAATAATTCCGCCATCCTGCCGTAATGATCCGTAAAACGATGTCCCAGCGAGTAGAACCACTTCACCGAGCAATAGCGCCGTTGAACGATCTCCTCGAACGGTTTCAAATTTTCATCTAAATTGACATCCGCCACATTGGGGATCAACATTCCGGCTTCGTTAACAATGCGTCCCAAATTTCGCGGGGCGGTAATAAACATCAGGAAATCAATGGTTTGTTCCAATTCATCATCGTCGATTGCGCGTCGGCTGACATGGTATTGCACGCCAGCCCCGCCGATAACGCATTGTGGAACGCCGCAGCAATACGGAGAGAACGATTTCGGAATCGGCGGCGGGTACCACACAGCCCATTTGAAGTCCACCATGGGATCGAGTTTCATGCGCCGGACAAACCAGCTTCCGTTCCAGTACATCGCAGCCCGCTTTTGCAGGAAGAGCCGGGTTAAGTCGTTGGGCGTTAGATCGAGTTGCCAGTGGTTGCGCCATTGCCTTAGAATTCGGAACACTTCCCGGTAGCGCGGATTTTTGGGCGCAAACCAATCCTTTTTGATGAGCCAGCACAATTCTTCCGGCGTCAGATAACCCTGGTAATATGCTTCTTCGGTTTCGGATTTCTTTTTATAATCGAGCAAATCCAGTATCTCATAGAAACATTGATCGAAGATGAGATCAATACCCCAATCGCGTTCATTGAAGGTATTGATGAGCAGCGGGATATAGCCGGCTGCGCGCAAATGGCTTTGCATTTCCTGGAATTCCTCCCAATTGGCAGGGAGGGAAAGCTGCAGTTGTTCGAGGATATCTTTGTTGTAAAAAATACCGGTTTCAACGATATCATACGTGATGCAGTACAGCTTGCCATCCATCGCCCGCTTGGCTTGCGTCAATGCCTGGTTTCGAAAGATGTCGATCCAGCGCTCATTTCCGTCTACATAAGGATTGGGTTTCAACAGGAAACTGTCGAGAGGAACCCACCAGCCTTTTTTCTGTTCGACATCGGGCCACATGGCTTCGGTATTCATTGAAATAATTTCCGGCGCAACCCCGCCGAGGAGTTGAGTTCGGATGAATTCACCTTCGGCGCCCCCGGCGATGGAAGCCTGGGTCAAGAATTCAATGCATACATCCGGGTGCTGCGCTTCATATTCATCGGCAAC
>JAFGMA010000073.1 GCA_016927835.1 Candidatus Zhuqueibacterota bacterium
CAGAAACGGAAAAACCGGCGCAGCGAGTTTAATGCGCGGCTCGAGTGCAGCACAGGCGAGTGTCAAACCGCCACCCTGGCTGCCGCCGGTTGCGCCCACCCGATTTTCATCCACATCGGGCATCTGCATAATGAGTTTTGCCAATTGCGCCGTGTCCAGGTAAATCTGGCGGAACAGCAATTGTTCGGGCGAGCCATCGAGCCCGCGGATGATGTGTCCTCGCAACGTCCAGCCAGGCACACCACCGCGATCTTCGGATAAACCGCCCTGACCGCGACAATCCAGGGCAGCCACCGAATAGCCCTGAGCCGCATAAGCCAGCAATCCCGTCCAATCACCCGAATCACCGGAATAGCCATGAAAAATGAGAACCGCCGGATGGGGCGTAGCGGCAGTTCTCGGCTTCACGAATTTTGCATGGACGCGCGCACCTTCGACGCCTGTAAAATACATATTGAAGCATTCAGCATACGCGGTCTGAAATGTCGCAGGCACATGTTCTACTTCCGTGTCAATCGCATTCATTTCTTTGAGGCTTTTTTCCCAGAACAGATCGAAGTCAGCCGGTTTAGGATTCAATCCCTCGTACGTTTTCAATTGGCTCAGGGGCATGTCAAAAAGCAAGGGCATTTCGGTACTCCTTTATCCAGGTTTGATGTTAGAGTTGAAGCAATTTTCTCGCAGCATTTTTGTGCACGAAAAGCGAGTGAAATCATTTTTTGATAGTCTGCATAGATTTATGTGCTCTGCCGAATGACACCCAAAATTGACATCAAATCAAAGCTTCGAAAACATCAATGGCACTTCCCATGCTGATCCAGATGCAGAACCGCAGCCAGCGTCAATCGTGTGGCAAGCCTGGCGTTTTCAATGTCAACGTTCTCCGGGTGATCTTCGGTTGTATGGTAATTTGGCTCTGCGAACGGGAATGAACCAATATTGAGCACTGCCGCCGGGATGCCGGCTTTGATGAATGACCCATCATCATCGTTCGGAAAATCTGCTTTGTGTTTTCGCTGGATAAGACCGATGTTATATGAGCGATTCAGTTCAGCCATCAAGTCGGCTAATTTCTCACCTTCGGGCGTGGTAAACCGGGTCACATTCAGCATGCGCCGGGCAATTTTATCCTCAGCGGATTTTCCCCCGATGCCGTCCAGATTAATCGCTGCGATGGTATCATATTCCGACTCTACCAGGCGTTTCGCGGCTACTTCACTGGTCCAGCGCCAGTGTTCTTCATTGCAGAAAATGAACCAGATCGACCGCTGCGATTGATAATGGTTGAGTACCCGTGCGATTTCCAGCGTTGCGGCAGTACCGATGGCGTTGTCATGTGCACCCGGCGCGCACGACAGCCAACTCTGCGTGTCTTTATGCGCAATCACAACAATGATCTCGTTAGGGTACACCGAACCGGTCTTCCTGGCGTAAAGATTGAATGCGTCGTACCAGGGATCATCCGGCGCTGGCTTTTTAAATTTATGTGCCACCAAGTCATCGTATTGAAATGCCTGAACCGGGACCAGTTCCTTTTCGACCGCATAACCGTATGAATGAAGCTTGCTTTCAATGAAATCATCCGCTTCATACAGCGTGCATTTCGCATGCCCGGGAAGTGTCACATTGAGCGCCCGGCACGGAAGCGGATCTTTTGAAAGGTAAAATAAGCTATTTTCGATTTGTCTTTCGTCGATTGTGCGCAGCAAAGCTGGTATCATTTTTCAAACTCCGAATTTGAGGATTTTGCCTGACTCAGTGCCAGACCGTGGATTACAAGAAAAATCAGAATTCCTAAACATAAAATTTATGCTTACACAACTCATAAAACGATGCGAAATGAATCAACCCGGCACCCGGATCAGCGGTTCGGATTTTTCATGTAATACAAAAAGCCGTCTTCAGCACCCACCAGTAAATCAGGGATGCCATTTTTATCCCAATCAACCACGGTCGGACTGGTTGTATGCCCGGCGAGGAGACGCGTATCAACCTCACCCATGTCCCGGAACATAGCGGTTTGATCGGATGTGCCAACATTGCGCAGGAAGTTGATATTTCGGCTATTGATCAGCAGATCGCGCTGTCCATCCTGATCCCAATCGACAATACAAAATTTGCGTCGACCGCTTTTACCGGCGGTTTTCGGATTGAGCTGCAGCGGTTTCCGGTTTTGATCGAGAAAAATGCGTTTGCCTGGCAGGAGCTTCAATTCGCCGTGCAGCACAATCCGTTCGAAGAAAGCCAGGTACCCCTCATGATCGAGCATAATCAGGTCCTGAAGCCCGTCATCGTTCCAGTCGAAAACAACGGGCGTGGTGCGCCATTGGGTGACCAGTTGATTTCCGCGGGGCTCCCACCAGACCCATGCAGGTTTGGGTGCTTTTCCCTGCCATTCAACACGGATCGGCTGTGCAGCCGCGAATTCAGGATTGGCGCGGGTACCGATATTTCGATACCAGAGAACTTCGCCCCGGATGGAATTGATAATGATATCGGGAGCCTCATCCTGATCCCAGTCAGCTACGTTGAGCGTGGTATAACCCCATTTGGCTTCGCAGGGTCCCTGGATAGAGCCGTTGTAACCAGCCTGGATGCGGATGGGTTGTTTATTTGCGCGCAGCAGCACCGGCGCTGCCCATTTCGGCGGATCTGCGCCATCGAGATTTTCAATGAATCCGATGTAGCCCGCTGTATTTCCGCAGATCAGGTCTTCATCGCCATCACCATCCCAGTCAAAGCTGAATGGCGTTACCAGTGCACCGAATTTCACTTCGTCGGCGATCTGGCGGAAAAATCGGGGCAGCTCGAATTGCGGCATGCCATTGACAATTTTTCCGGTATGTTCGATAAAGGCGACCCGTCCGTCCTCCTGTCCCACGATGAGATCAATATCGCCATCGCGATCCCAATCAAAGGCAACGGGAACGATCATCTCAAGGTCCATGCGGATCGGTTCGCCCTCGTAGCTCAAAAATTTGCCAGCGGCGAATGAAGGCGCGTTGCGGGTTCCGATATTTTCAAAATAGGTGAATTTATCCAGGAATTCACCGCAGACCAGATCCAAATCGCCATCGCCATCGAAATCAGCCAGGTTCGGGGATGGCATGCCGTAGACGTCGATTGGTTCTCCGGCGGTTTTCAGTTGTTCGGGAGCGCTATATGCGGATTTTTCGCCATCCCCGATGTTGCGAATCAGAAACACATAGCCATGCAACGGGCCTCGCGTCCATTTTCCGGTGCTGTCGAAGGCGTCATCCCAGCCATAATCGGTCCAATCACCAGCGCCGACGATCAAATCCAGATCGTCATCCCCGTCAAAGTCGCAATATTTCCATTGATTCGCTCGAATGCGTTCGCCCATTGCAGCCAGCTTCTCTTCTGGAAAAATCCGGTCAAGTTTCCCGGTTTTCAAATCAATGATTTCATGCGCGGGCACAAGCAGGCGTAAGCGGTCTCCGATGTACGAAGGCTGGATATTCCGTATTGCCTGCCCGATTTTAACCGGTGGTTTGAATACCGGCATTTTCACCTCGCCATCGGTATTTTCGAAAAAATAGATGCCGTTATAGGGTTTGTCCGGGCATGAAACGAGCAAATCAAAATCGCCATCGCCATCATAATCCGTGGGGATAGCCCATGCCCACAGACCCACGCCGAGGTCAACCACCAGACCGGGATGATTGTATTTGATGCGCATCATTTTGGTGTCTGATTCTGTTCTCGTACAGCGTGCGATGAGTGTCAGCATCATAAACAGGCATATCAAAATGATGCCATTGCGAATCCAGATATTTTTCAGATAGTATTTCATGACAAGACCTTTCAACATGAAATTACTGGTTATCGCTTAGGCGCAAGCTAAAATCGCTTTTGATGAATTGTTTGCAAGTGCACCAGCGCCAGCAGGTAATTTGTATTATGGGGCAACCAGCACTCATTCGACGCATAGTGCGGGATATCCACCCCGCTCAGATCGAAGCGCGGGCGATCATCACCAATCGCGCGCCAGAGTATCCCGTTGACCACGCTCCCGGGTACAGCACCGCGAGGCACGCCAGCTAAAATATAGCGATGGTGATACGTGGGTGGATTTGCGCTGCCAATTCCTTCCATCATGCTGATATCATAAGGATTTACGCCGAAAATCCAGTTGAATTGATCGTAGATAAATTTCAGGTAGCGCGCATCCGGTTTGTATTGATACGCCAATGCCATTTCGGCGGCTGCCTGCAGCAAGTGGCTGTTCGAGCCCAATTCAAATTTGTGTTCGCTGGCAGGGGTACCGAAAAAATTCGGATTGTTTTTCGGACCATACGTATACACGCCAAAGGGATTTTCAGCCCAACTCAGCATTTGTTCGGCTTTATCGATCAGGCGCTGGCGAATTTCATCCCGATGATTCCGGTTGAATGCGAGATCGAACTCCGCCGCCAGCCTTAGATCATTCATCCCGATTTCCGTGCAAAGTTGCTGTGCGAGGCGGGCATACGTTTCCTCGCCGGTAGCGAGATAGAGATCAATCGCAGCGCTGAGTTGATACGGATTTCTCACATTATTTTTTCGTGCCCACGCCATGCCTCGTTTGGCTGCGTCAATATATTTTTTATTTTCAGGATGATATCGAGCGATTTTTGCCATCGCTGCTGTGTGAACCGATGAATTGCCTCCTGATTCGCGATCCTTTAAAATGCGCTCATCGCCGGTACCGGGAATATTGTCCGTCTCCTGTTCCGGCGCCCCGAAAAATCCCCAACCGGAAGTGAGCGGACCCGGCACCGACCCATCGGATCGGATCATCCGGCGCGAAAAATCAGCGCCCCAGAGGATTTCATCGAAAAAATCGGAAAAACTGTTGCGATCCTCGTCCTGTTGATCGAAAAGCTGCTTTTGACAGCCGTACGCCGTTGCCAATCCCAGGACGTAGGGCGCATTGTGATATTTATTGTAATCGCCCGCATCGTGCCATCCGCCTGCCAGATTGAATTGTTTCGAATGCGTTTCGTTTGCCGCATCGTCCAGATGGCAGGCTTTATGAAATCCGGGAATCGCGGTACCGCAGCGCTGGTAATAAAAAAAGCGATACGCCGGGCGGGAGGTGCGTTCCCAGAACAAATTTTTCCCGATGTCAAAAGCCCAGGAAATATCCGGGCATCCGTCGAGCGTAACCCGGATGCGGTATTTTCCGAATTTCTCAATCGTTGAAAACTCACCGCGCCAGTAATAGTACCCCCAGTCGTGCCCGAACGCCCCTTTGATTCTGCCATCGAATGAAAGCTCCGCGGTATGCGCCACTTCGCCGCCTTCGGTGAGCAGCTCAAATTTCGCCGACGCCGCTTTAAAATTGCTCTGCACCGTAAACCATTTGGGCGCGTTGATTTCGTATCCAAGTTGATTTACGAGTACCCGAAGCTGGCGTTCCTGCTGCAAATTTCCGACAATCGCGGCGCCATCCCACCAGGCAGGCTGGTTGCCTTTTTCAGTCACGCAAACCAGTTTGAGCCATTCGGCTGATACGGGAGGCTTCGCCCCGATGATCTGAAATTTGCGCCAACTATCTGTCTGTCCGGGAATGCCGCGCAGCGAATCGATTTTGAGCACACCTCTCCTGCCAGTCCAGCGCACATAAGCCGCAACCGCCCGCGCGCCGTTGCACCACACCGTTGCATCGATTTGCTTCAATTCATTTCCGAAAGCGATTTCATCGGTGCTGAGAATGGTATTTTCCGAAGCCGGCAGAATGCGCACGGCAGATTTGCCTGAATGGTTAATGGTACTATCGAGCGCGCAGGTACCGCCGGACGCATTCTCGAGGTGCCACCCGCGGGGACTCTTCCGGCGCAGTTCGAAAATGCCGGAGCCTTGCGGATAGTCTTTTTC
>JAFGMA010000074.1 GCA_016927835.1 Candidatus Zhuqueibacterota bacterium
AAATTAGTTGCGAATTGAAAATATTATCATCATTATTTTTATTGAAATTATATCTATTGCCGTTGAGGTCTGAACTTATATGAACTTATTCCGATATAATAAATGTAAGAGCCTCGTAGTCGTCAATAAATTGCGCTTAAAAGCGTTTCCTTTCTCAGAAGAAGTCGTGCATATCGTAGATAACTCAACGTGCAGGTAAAAAGCACAAAGTTGAGAGGCACCTGGTTGCATGATCGTAAATCATACCAGAACCTTAATCCACAAAAAATTATCTTAATACGTGAAATGATTTTCGTGAGACAATTGTTCCAGGATTGCAACAGAATATAAAAGGAAATTTTAAGTTCTTGAATTAAATGAAAATTAATACGTTTACCGTCCATTCTGCGCAAATAGTGTATCATCGGAAGATTAAGAGATTGTCATCAAATCAAGAATAATATTCAATTGATATTGCGAATTTTTGAATTGTATTAGGGCAATACATTTTGAAAAGCAATTTAGTAATTTGCTGGCAGCGCAATGCTCGTAGAAATGAATCCAGTTAATTTGTTACTATTTGTTAACGCTGCATTAGCTCCAAATAAAATAAGCTCTTAAATTCAGCAGATTATCAAAAGCGCTTAATTATTGGTATAAATATTGCTTAAAGCCAACAAGAATTCGAATTCCATATAATTACATAGCTTAGTATTGATATGACAAATTTTCACTTGACAAAGCGAAAAAAATTTTATATATTGGCGATCAATACGATATGTGAATAAGTATAATATTTGCTGATTTAACGGATAATTATATTATTTTAGGATAACGATCTTCCCCCCAAAGATATTGATATTGCCACACATAATTAAATTGAGGGATTGGTTCTATGCGCGATAAAAGAATTAAGCTGATCTATTTTTCATTAGGGGGATCAGAGGTTAAACATATAAATATGTCATGGAAAGCTCTTGGCGCCGGACTCCTGGTTGCCTTTTCGTCTATACTTCTCGTCGTGGCTGTGATATTTGCAGTGTTTACCGATTTTTATCATAATTTCAAAATCGAATCGCTGAACCGGGTTAACACGATTCTCAAAGAGCAACTAGACGATATGAATGGGAAGGTAACTGCAATTGAATCAAAAATAGAAGATTTGCAAAAGCGTGACAATGATTTGAGAGTATTTGCCAATTTGCCGAAACTTGATGAAGAAACCTGGAGCGCTGGTGTTGGTGGTTACCACAATCCGGGAAATGAATATGAACTTCGATTTCTCTCCAAAGAAACCGGCGATCAAACCCTGGAAGTTAAAATGCTGCTGGATAAGCTACAGCGAAAACTTCAACTTGCATCGGAAAGCCAATTCGAAATTGAGAACGCGATTCGCAGGGACAAATCAGTTCTCGACCACACACCTTCTATTCGACCGGTAATTGGCGGTCGAATTACCGCGCGCTTTGGTATGCGCCTCGATCCATTTATCGAACGCGTAAAGCCGCATCACGGCATCGATATCGCCGCCGAAGTCGGTACAAAAGTATATGCAGCCGCCCACGGTGTGGTTGAAATCGTACAATCGCGTTACTATCGCAATAAAGGTTTTGGCAAGCAAGTAGTTATAAATCATGGTAATGGATATACTACCCGATATGCTCATCTGGATGCGATCTACGTGAAAGAAGGGCAAAAAGTCAAACGATGGCAAGAAATCGGTGAAATCGGACAAACTGGCAGATCAACCGGACCACATCTGCATTACGAAGTACGGCAGCAAAATAAACCGCTGGATCCGGCGCACTTCATCATACAGGAAGAAATATAATTTCAATTTTGAATCCCGCTTCAGGCGGGATTTTTTTTACCCCTATTGGCACACCTGGCAAACTGCCTCAAGAGAAATATCGCTAATCCCTGAATCCGATACTGCGACAAATTTATCCGATGCATCTTGACTTGACCATGTCCCTGAAGTTTGCGCATCACTCAAAAATCCACTTTACTCCGAATCGCTGACGCCGATAGAAGTCCCATGCATCACCCGGATGAAAGGCTTTTAATATAATCGCAATCATCATGCAGGGGGCATTCGACGCATTTCGGATTTCGGGATCGACAGAGCGAACGCCCCAGCCTTAGCAGATTAATATGCAGCGAGAGCGCTTTGCCATCTGGAACCAGTGGCTGCATCTCCCAATGCGTTTTTTCCGCTGTTGCATTGGCTGAAACGAGTCCCAGGCGCTTGCATATTCGATGCACATGTGTGTCTACGGGAAAAATCTCTTTATCGCATGAGAATAATAAAACCACGCTAATGGTTTTGATGCCGATTCCTTTTCTTTTTGTAAATATATCAATAGCTTCTTCGCTTTGCATTTTGCAAAGGAAATCCAGATTGAGTTCACCGTAGCTTTCCTGGATCCATGCTAAAAAAGCTTTAATCCGTACGCTTTTCTGATTCGCCAATCCCCCGGGGCGAATTGCATCTGCGATTTCTTTCGGATCGGCATCACAGACCTCTTCCCAGCTTGCAAAACGGGCTTTAAGCCGGTTGTAGGCGAGATCCCGGTTATGATCACTCGTGCTTTGTGAAAGCATCGTAAGTACGAAGCTATCCAATGGATCGCGCTTTTTTTTATTTTCAGGCACGCCGAATCTCTCCTCCAACGCCAACACAATTTTGCCGACTCGTTTTGATAAGGATGGTTGTTCGCTCATTTTCTCCCAAAATGTTTTCGCAATAAATTCGCAGGGCTTCCGATGTGTTAAAACACCTGTTTGCTTCGGGGTGAATCTAAGCAAAAATATCAAATAAAGCAATATTCAAAGTGAAAAATTGCTTGCTTTTTATGGAATTTTGTAATAAACTGTAAGGTTGGCGCACACCCGACACCCGAAGCGCTTCAGCGTAAATCATCAGGAGGCAGGCATCACTCCTGTGAACGGAAAGGTTGCTTAAGGTTTTAATCATCGCCATGTTCTACAACTTCAATGGGCAGGCAATTTTGTCCAGCCTCATTAACCATTCATCCTGTTTGAAAAAATTTTCGAGGACTTGATGGCAAATAACTGCTTCGTAGCTATTTCCGGTAATATTGGGGTGGGCAAAACAACCTGGACAAAATACCTTTCGCGGCATTTCGGATGCGTCCCGCATTTCGAGAAAGTCATTGAAAACCCGTACATCGAAGATTTTTATCACCAGATGGACCGCTGGGGTTTCCATTCCCAAATTTTTTTCCTCACGCAACGATTAAAAATTCATCTCGAAATTCAGCAGAGCAGACAAGCTTGCATTCAGGACAGGACAATTTATGAGGACTGTGAAATTTTCGCTCGTAACCTGTTCGACTCCGGCACGATGTCGGAGCGGGACTTCAACTGCTATTACGATTTTTATGAAACAGTTATAAAATTTCTCCGTTACCCCGATGTGTTGCTCTATTTGCGCTCATCCATCGACGGATTGATTTCACGCATCAAAATGCGCGGCAGAGGGTATGAGGCGGAAATCCCCATCGAATATTTGAAGCAATTGAACCAGAGCTACGATCGGTGGGTGCAGCGCATGGAGCAATATACAAAAATAGTTATCATCGATACCGAAAAAGTCGACATCCTGCAGCAGAATACTGCCTTTCAAAAAACTTTGTCAAAGCTCGGAGCGCTTTTAAAATTACCAGACGTTCATGATTGCTAACCGGACGTGCGCCAGAAATCTTGTACCATTTAAAGAGGAAAAAATCCTGATTCGAAATGGTTCAGCTATTCGATCTTTTCATGGTTTACAATACCTGGGGATCCCAAACTGGAGTTTGGGATTCAGCACCTGGGGGCTTACCCTGATTCTGAGGATTCAAACATGCGGCGAAAAATTTTTTTCATCATAAATCCCATTTCGGGGGGAAATAAATATGTCAATATCATGATGAGGGTTTTGGAACATACGCTGCGCAAAAATCAGTGCGATTATGATGTGTCGTTCACAAAATATGCCGGGCACGCGACTGAATTGGCAAAAATAGCGCAAGATAAAAATTACGATGTGGTAGCGGCAGTAGGCGGCGATGGGACGGTAAATGAAGTCGCCAGAAGCCTCATCAATACGTCCGTGAGCCTGGGTATCATTCCGCGCGGCTCCGGCGACGGATTAGCCCGGGGATTGTCGATACCGCTCTGGCTACGGCGTGCGGCAAATGTATTGTGCACCGGTAGCCCGCGCCGCATCGATGCCGGGAAAATTGATGAACGTGTTTTCTTTGCCACAGCCGGCATGGGCTTCGATGCAGTGGTGGGCAAATTATTTAACGAAGGCAGCAGCAGGGGACCACTGCCTTATTTTTATATCAGCGCAAAAGAATTTTTTACGTATGAACCGAAAGAATATATCCTCCGTTTCAATGATCGGGAAATCATCGTAAAAGCACTCATTCTGGCGGCTGCGAATACCAACCAGTTCGGAAATGGTGCGATGATTGGTCCGATGGCACAACCTGATGACGGATTGCTGGATATTTGCATCCTGAAAAATATCTCGGCATTAAAGGCTATTCGCCATCTGCCTAAATTATTCACGGGAAAGCTCATTAAAACCGATTTTTACGAATTTTATAAAACACGGGAATTAACCATCATTCGACCCTGCAAAGCGCCAATCCACGTGGATGGTGAGGCGATTGACGGGGATACACACTTGCATCTTTCGATTCTTCCGGCGGTTTTGTCGGTGATCGTTCCAACCAATAATCATCAAACATGAGGAAGAAAAATGAGCAATGAACTATTTGAGCGTGTGGCAAAACGCATCGATAGCTATTCGGACCAAATGATCAAGATCCAGACTGAATTAACCGCGCTTCCGGCGCTGGGTCCTGAAAATGGGGGCGAAGGCGAAGCGAAAAAAGCGGACTATGTCAAAGACTGGCTGAAAAATCTGAAGGTCGATGAACTAATTGAGGTAAATGCACCGGATAACAGGGTGCCAGCCGGCATTCGTCCCAATTTGCTGGTGATGGTCAAAGGGAAGAGCCAAGCGAAAACCATCTGGTTGATGAGCCATCTTGACATCGTTCCGCCAGGGGATGCCGGATTGTGGGACACGGATCCGTACAAGGTTGTTGTGAAAGATGGCAAGCTGTACGGTCGCGGCGTGGAAGACAATCAACAGGGATTGGTCGCATCTTTATTCGCCATCAAGGCGTTGCAGGATGAAAAGCTTGTGCAGGCTTACGATGTGGGATTGGCAATCGTTGCCGATGAAGAAACAGGCAGCCACAAAGGATTGGGATATGTTCTTGAGCAACGTCCGCAACTTTTCCGAAAAGAGGATTTGATCATCATTCCCGATGCTGGCAACGGCGATGGCACGATGATCGAAGTCGCCGAAAAGAGCATCTATTGGATGAAATTCCAGGTGATCGGCAAGCAATGTCACGGCTCGACGCCGGAAGCCGGAATTAACGCGCATAAAGCCGGCGCGCATTTAATCGTGAAACTGAATCGCCTGTATGAATTGTACAATGCGACCGATCCGGTTTTTGAACCGCCAATCAGTACATTTGAACCCACCCAAAAAACAGCCAATGTTCCCAACGTCAATACCATTCCTGGCGAGGATGTGTTTTATTTCGATTGTCGCATCCTGCCGAAATATGATTTAAAAGATGTGGAAAAAACGGTTCGCAAAATGGCAGATGAAATCGAACAGCAATTCAAGGTCAAGATTAATATTTCTTCTCCGCAGCGCGAACAGGCGGCGCCGGCAACACCGGTCGATGCGCTCGTTGTCAAGGCGCTGGAGAAAGCGATTTTGGCTGTGCACAAAAAGCAACCGAAATCGGTCGGGATCGGCGGCGGAACTGTCGCTGCATTTTTCAGAAGAGCCGGTCTCGATGCCGCAGTATGGGCGACTCTCGATGAATTAGCCCATCAACCGAACGAATATTGCGTGCTCGATAATCTGATAAAAGACACCAAAGTGTTCGCCAATATCTTTTTGCAGGCGTAGCGTTTGCCGGCGCAAAAACCAGGCTGCTCTGTAACACTTTTGGAAGTTATACTAGTACTACAACGTTAAATCACCAAAAGTTATCTAACGCAGAGGCGCAGAGAACGCTGAGAACCGCAGAGGTGAATCAGAAATTCCGGCATTGAATAAAAGCAGAGAACTCATTCGAAAAAGGTTTTTTAATTTTTACCGCAAAATGCGCCTGTTTGATAAAAGCAGAGGCTTCTTTTAAAAATCTCTGCGGTCTCTGCGCCTCTGCGTTAACATCAAAACATAGCGGATGTTACATTCTGAAATCAAGTTAACGTTGTAGTACTAGCTAGTGTCCGTCCGAAAACTCGAAAAATTGTCATTGCGAGGCGTTTTTTGCCGAAGCAATCCCCTAATAAAACGGCTGAGATTG
>JAFGMA010000075.1 GCA_016927835.1 Candidatus Zhuqueibacterota bacterium
CAAACCACGAATTTCACTAATTTTTACTAATTGATTTTATTGAACCTAATTTATCCAAATTAGTGTTTATTTGTGCAATTAGTGGTTTCTGGAATGGGCTCATTTATATTTTAGCTAAGCACCCTGGACATTTGCGTCTTTGGTTTTCGATCTATTTTTCGCTTCTGACAATTTGCGGCTGAATTGTTTGCCCATCAGGTATTTGCATTTTGGGGAATCAAGATGAAGCACTCCCCAAATTTCGATTGATTCTATCCCCGGTTGACCGGCACAGGTGTTCTTGCTTGAATGTAGTGAATCCATTCTTCGATGCGTTTTTCATCCGGAAATTTTTGCTCACTCAATGAATACTGCTTGCCAAGGTGCTGATGCTTTGATTTGCCAAGCGGATGATAAGGCAGAATATCAATCTGGATGAGATTTCGGAGCCGGTTCGCGCGTTCGGCAATCTGCTGAAAATGGGACTCCCGATCGTTGAGACCCGGAATAATCGGGCAGCGCAAAATGATGCGGGCGCCATTTTGATCGAGCTTTTCCAGATTTTCACGAATGAGCGTGTCCGGAACGCCAATATAGGCTTGATGTTTATCACTGTCTGTTTCTTTCAAATCATACAGAAATATATCGACGCTTCCAATCAACCGGGCGTATTTTTCAAATAGTGCGAATCCGCTGGTATCAAGACAGGTGTGCAATCCGTTCCGACGTGCAGCTTCGAGCAGCGCCCTGGTGAAATTGAATTGCAGCATCGGCTCGCCACCGGATATGGTCATCCCGCCACCGGATGTCTCGTAGAACGGCAAATCCTTCAGCACTTCCTGGAGCACTTCATCGACCGTCAGCGTACGTCCGGCAATTTCGAGCGCCCCGGCATAACATTCACGGGCACAAATTCCGCATCTTCGGCAGCGCGCGCGATGCATGAAATGTATTCCATTCTCAATTTCATGGCATCCATTGGGGCATTTTTCAATGCAGTATCCGCAGCCGATACATTTTTCCGGGGTAAAAAATATCTCAGGCGTATTTTCGATTGATTCCGGATTGTGGCACCACAGGCACTTCAACGGGCAGCCTTTCAAGAAGACAGTGGTTCGAATACCCGGACCATCGTGAATCGCAAATTTTTTAATGTCAAATATTAAACCGGTTTCTGTTTCTGTTATCATTCCAATACCGAATTACCTTTGTTGAGTCGAACTGTGCTTCGATTGAGGACAGGATCTCGTTGTTATCCAGGAGTATCGTGCTGCTTTTAAAATAATTTGCCAAAGCAAGCTTTGGCACTCCTAACATTAGACGCGTTTGCGTTTTGTTCTAACATAAATAACGGCGGTTCCGATTAAAATCAATAAAACCAGGCATCCAACACTATACAAGGCGATTTTCAGGGTTAGTTCCATTCCACCGGATGTCGCCGGCGAATTCATTGCCTGCAATTGCGAGAATGACATTTTCGGGGCATTTTGCTGGGTTTCGAATTCCACAACCTGCTCGCTATACCCGTAAAACAAATTTTCACCGGACCCGGAGCCGGACCCGGCATCACGGGTTGATCTTGCAGACGTCCCAAGCGAAAGGATTTTGCTCATTTCCGATTTGACCATCGGATTTTCGGCATCGAATCCGAGACGCTGCACGATTTCCTTCCGGGCATCGCTGGTCCAGCGGAGCGGCAACATCAATCCCAATAGCCACGACCGATCTAGCCCGCACTCGCAATCCGCGCCAACCAATCCCAAAAGGTTGAATAGTGACTGTTCATTCAGGCTTTTGCCTCCCAGGGGAGGGCCCATCCGGCGACCGCGTCCGTAAAGAATTGCTGCTCCCGGCTCATTCTCAGGCTTATCGTATAGCCCGACACTCCAGATGAGTACCTTTTCGTCAGGTGCTTCGCTGAAGGGAATAATAATCAATTCGGGTGGCGCATCGACCGGTTTCGGGAGTTGGGGAATTATTTTGCGCACCCGCTCAATTGCCGATTCAGCCATCTGCCGGGCAGCATGGTTTTTCGCAGGATCGTTGCCTTCCACAAGTAGCACAATGCTTAGTGATTTTACTATCGATTTCAGCATTTTTTCGCGAGCCGGTGAAATAATAATTTTCTCCAGCATTGACCAGACGGATTCTTTGAACGAGCTTGCAAAATCGGCAAAGATCAGCGGCATCGATTGACCTTCGGGAGAAACCAGAACCGCTGCCGGCAGCGCATTGAGACCAGACAGACGATACACGTCCATTGCGGAGTGATTACGCGTTTCATCGATGTCAATTGTTTCGACAACAATATTCACATCAAAAAGTACCGCTCGCGAGATTCGTTGAAACGTCTCTGTTTTCTCTTTCTCAACCGCTTGATTGGTATAAAAATAGAGGTGATACACATCTGCTGCAAGATCGGTGAAACCAATTTCGCGTACCGTATAGCGGCAACTGAATGCGTCGGGAATCATCGCCAAATTCAACAGAAGAATTGCTGCCAGGCAAATACTTTTTCTAAAGTTTGTCATGTGCACCGTTTTTTAAATTTGGTTAATCAGCATCAGTTTCGCGGAAGCATCGTTTAAATCCCCGGAAACCGGCTAATTTTGGAGTTGCTTCGGCACGAATGCGAACGACGTCTGTATCGGATAATCGCAAGTACATCCTGAACTGGACTCCGGCAGTAAGATCAACCCGCCAACCGGGATGGTATTAATCCAACAACCGGGTCGATTTACGCGGGTCAAAGGCGTGCCGCTTTCCCTGCCATCATGCAGCGGATACAAACGCGGATTGCCGCCGCGCGCGAACAGGTACCGTTCGCAGGCGCTCAATCCGCCACATCCATGACCACCGCGATAAATCACGTACCTGCCCTGCTTCCCCGTATGCAAATCGAAATCATACGGAGGTAAGATGACGTGATCGCCCATGATCACCGGGTGCTGCCATTGCTCACCGTGGGAACCATTGATCGTTTTCTTATCCTGCTCGTTGTTCCAGCGCGTATCGCCGCCGCGAAACGTGTTTGTCCAGCTTTGTTCGCCGCTTTCCGCATCGAATGCATAGAGCGCGTAATGCACGTGATCGCCCCGATTGAATGATCCGGTCACCAGCAGCGTCTGTTGCGCGAAAGCCAGATACATGATTTGCTCGAACGGGAATGAAAACGGCTTTTCCCAAATTTTGGTTCCGCTCCGCTGATCGAGTTTAACGAGGTAGGTTTCGCCGTCGCAGAAGGTGTCCACGCGCAAACGACCATCTTCATCCGAAACCGCGCGTGCATTTCGGCTTTCGATGAAATATATGAATCCATCGCCAACAGTGATGGTATTGTTGAAAACGACGCCATTGCGATACGTCCAGAGCAGTTCCTTATTTCGCCAGTCAAAAGCGAAAAGGTAATCGCTTAGAATCATGTCGCGGAAATCTTCTTCGAGTTGGTCGCAATTGAAACGACCCAGGATAGTAAACGAGGCATCCGGTTTCTTCCCCGTACCAAAGAGGATATCATCGACATTTGCGAGGTACCCCCATTTGTGCGGCTCACCGGCGATGCATTGCGGTGCTTTAATTATGAACGCCTCATTCCCCGCAGCAACATCAAACGCGCGGCACTGGTCTTCGACGGCGATGAAAATATAGTCGTCATTGAGCACAATATGACCGAAATCTTTTAGCGCACCCAAAACTCTCGAATTGGGAATATCCCGTTGCCACAATTCAGTTCCGTTATAGGCATCAACCGCGATGATCCGGTTATCAGCCGGAATAAATACGCGCCCCTTTTTGAAAAGGGGCGACATGGGGCGGCTGTGGCGATTGATAATCCGATGCGGTCCGGGTCTGCCGAACCACTGGATTTGCACAGGCGCCAGTAATTTATCCATCGAGCAGGAAGTATTTTGGGCGTTCGCATACAGATGCGTCCATTCGCCGGCACCGGTCACGCTGCCACGAACGGCTTCGCACCATACGCCGCTGCTTTCGACCGTTGTCCAGCGCGAGCTTTGCCCTGATGCAAGCCATGATTTTATTTTTTGCAGTTGCTCGGCGTCCGGCTGTCCCACGAAACCTCTACCGCCGAAGGGTCTGAGTACACGATAAATCTCGTCAGGAGAGGTTGGGAGATCGCCCGTGAGCAGCATTTTTTCCGACACCACCAGATTGGCAAAATATGGTGTGAAGGGCAACTCGCGCAAACTCCCCTGGTGCACACTGACGCGTACGCCATAGAGATCGGCTTGATCCAGGGCTCTCCGTGCAGCCAAAACCCGGGTTTCATCCTCTTCGATAACAACGATGTTGTACTGTGACAAATTAGCGAGCGCCTGCGCAAACCGTCCTTCCTCGCTGCCCAAAACCAGGCAATAGCCTTTGCCCTGGCGATCATTTTGCAAAATCGTTTGTACGATTGCAGAAAAATCCGGCAAATCACCGCGCGCTTCAAATGGGTCTGGATTTACCGACGGATGGATTTCGGCAGCCACTGTCGGCTTTTTGTCGCCGAAGCAGTGAATGATCCCGCGATCGGTACTGACGAACAGGTGACCATTTGCTGCGGTGAGCCCGTACGCCCTGCCCTGCACAGCTTGCGACCACACCTTTCTGCCGGTTGAATGGTCGTAGGCATTAATTTCGCTATCACTGCCAACGATTAGTACATCACCGGTTAATATCATGTTTCGCGTGCTGTCAACCGCTATCGACCAAAGAAGTCCCCCGGATTCAATGCCCGATCGCTCGTTTTCAATCGCTATAATTTCATCGATTTTTGCCTCAATCTGGCGATCGAGTTTTTCGATTTCCGCAGCGCTTTTTGCCTGTTTACGTTTTTCCCGAATATCCCACAATTGATTTGAAAGCTCTCTGCGACTGGTTTCCACTTTTTTCCATTGCTGATATTTATTGGCGTGGCGCGAGCGATTGATAGCGGAGATGACGCTATCCGATCTTAAAAATGCCACATCATCCGTAACAATCATCTGCGTACCGGAATATGATGCAATCTGCTCTTTTGAATCGGGTTCGCGCACTTCGAGTTCGCCCAGATCCCCTCCGCCATAAAACAGCACATCATCCTTCAAAATTGCATACGTGCCGCCATTGCCCCTGTAAGTTCCCAGCAGTTCACCATTTTCCCGGTTGAAGACGACCGGCGTGGTTCTGCCGGTGGGCACATAGAGCCTGGTTTTCGATGCGAGCAGATAGCCTTGTGGTGAAATTTCCAGTGATTCATTTGCCCAGCGTTTTTTTCCGGTTTGCGCATCCAGGGCGAACAGGGTAACACCTTCATTGGGGAATAAGCCGGCGCAAAAGTAGGCAATGCCATCCGCTATCAGCACGCCTGTTCTGACAGGATGCAGCGAGATGATGCGCTCGTTGCCCGGGATCAGGCGCGGCGTCAATGCAGCGACAAATTTCCATACCAGCTCGCCGGTTTCTGCATCAAGGCAATAGACAACGCCATCATCGGCACCGAAGTAGATCTTGTTGTCATAGAATGCCGGAGCCAGTCGAATGGGTCCCCCGGCAAAATATGACCATATTTCTTCTCCCGTAGTCGCGTCAAGACAGGTGAGCCGGTCATTGGAAGATGCGCCAAAATAAAGCTTCTCGCCGCCGGACACAACGTGGTACGCGCGATCGTAAATGACACGCGGTTTGATATTGGCTTCCCGGTGCCAATAATCTGTTTTCGCCGGGGGGGGCCATGCCGGTGCTGGTGCGTGCCGGGCGTAATAGCGCCATTGTTCGAAAAACGGTGGTTGCAGCTTTTCGGACG
>JAFGMA010000076.1 GCA_016927835.1 Candidatus Zhuqueibacterota bacterium
ACGCGCACGCCCACCTGGCGCTGACGTCCGTCCGCGTGGGTGAACATGGCGAACGCCAGTTTTTGCAGCAGCTTGCGACAGCGATCGGCTTTCAGGCGTCCCTCCCGCGCGCGCGCCCGGAACAGCCAGGTGAGAATCGATTCGTACAATTCCGAGCGCTGTTCGGGCAAGCGGTTCTCATTCCAGTGAACCACAGCCAGTGCGGTCAACATCACCGGATTACGCGCCATACGGCGGATCTCAGATTTCGCTTTGAGCGCCTCGCCGAGTTCTTTCAGGTGCGCCGCCGCTTTTTCCGCGGCTTTGGGATAGAGGGCGGTGCTCCATTTTTTTAAAAAAATCTCGATTGCCTCATCCGTCAGTGGCGCAATTTCCACCTCGGTGAAGCCCCTGGGAATGGCTTCACCCACCAGGGCAGCGGGTCGGCTCGTAATCACCATCCGGCACTCGGGGAAGGCTTTAATGATATTCGCTGCCAGCGCGCTGATCTGCTCGCGTGCGGTTGAATCCGGGGCTTCATCGAGTCCGTCGAATAATATCAGGCAATGCCCGGCATTCAGTTCGCAGCGAAAAACCTCTTCCGGCAGGTTCCAGCTAAATTCACGATTCTCCTTTTTCAGATAATGGCACAGCCACTCCGGGCTATCCGGCTCCGGAGGGCATTCAGTTGCCGGCGAGGTTTGTTCCCGACGAACATAATCTGCCAGGCGCCCCAGACTCACCCAGATTGGCAGCGGTGGATTTTTGGGGTAAAGCAGATCGACCAGGCTCGCTGATGACGTTTCGCCCAGCCAGCGCTGGCACAGGGCGAACGCGATCAATCGCAGGAAGGTGGTTTTTCCAGCGCCGGGATCGCCCCGGATGAGCAATCGCTGCTCGCGCAGGGCTTCCTCCAGGGGGACGTCGCGTTGCTGCAAGTGCTCCTCTTTTTTACGGGCGGTTTTCGAATGCATGTCCACTCGGCTGGTTTGCAGCGGAATATACAATTCATCGATGCGGAACTGGTAGCCGGTGCTCTCGCCGCTGACGAGTCCCCGGATGTCCATATACATGGTATCTGATCGGAGGCTTTTTAGATAGCGGGTGAAATCGGTGATGAGAGGCTGTTCACCTTTTGGTGCGAACCATTGCTGCAGGATTTTCGCCAGGTGTTCGCGCAGCAGGTCCGCAAAGGCTTCGGGCGATGGGTATTCGTAGCACAAGCCTTTTTCCCAGTACTCCTGTTTAAATTTGAACACCTTGCCCCACTGCTCGATCTCAGCCGAATCCTGCGGTGTATACGGCGCCTGACTGAAATAGAACAAAATGTGCGGACGCCGGTAACGCTGCCAGTTGCGGTAAGCGATATTGAATTCCTCTTCAGTCCCGGATTCGGCTTTTCCGGTGGGCGTGCCGAAGCGCTTCCACATAATGCCCAGGAAAATATCGTATTTACCGATCTGTTTATTGATGATTTCCTGAGCCCGTCCCATGTCCGGGATGACGTGGGTTTTCCACTGCTTCAGTTCAAGCGTGATATCGAGGTACTCGCCCAGCATGCGGTTGAGCTGCGCAATCACGGCTTCAACCATCTGGCGCTCGCGTTCGACATCGCCGGGGGATGAGAGAAAGACGCTGATTTTTTTCACTATATGTCTCCGAGAATGATTGCTGCGATTCATGAGCGACTAGAGGCTGTCTTCAGCGTTTCAAGTTTGAGTGCGAACAATTCCGGAGTGCCAAAGTTTACTTTGGCAAAGCGCCGCCAGGCGCTTTTTAGAATCGATCCGTTCGGGCAAATTGTGATATTTTTTTAAAGCGGCGCAAGAAGCCTCTTGCGTTACGCTCCGGTTTATAATAGTATGTATTTTTTGCGAATAAAGCAAGGGATTCTTTGTGGATAGTTGGCGGTGATCGCGGGCAAGATTGGATTGTGTCGATAATATGAAGTGCCGGTTTTAAACGCAATGCAAGCTTTCATTCTCACGAATGGCGTTCGGGAAACAAGCTCTCCCCTTCCTTCGCCTTGCGGGATACGCTCGGAAAGGAAGGGGAAAGACTTGTCAATATCTGATTTTATGCTGAAAAGCAGCTTCGTAACGCAAATGCTATTCCGGCATCGCTTGCTTGACGTATCCTGCCGGAACCTCAAACTGGTCTGACGGAATTGCCTGCTCCTTGATGGATTTGATTTCGTGGGTAAATTGAAAAACTTGCTTGCGTCCGGCTGCCTGAGATTCTTTTTTAGCCATTGATTTGACTTTTTTACCGAACATGCCACCGAGGGCGCCTTTCAAATTGGTCAGATCGACATCTTCTTCGCTCGATTCAGGGCTATCACCGCGTTGCGCTTTCTCCGCGTAATTGGTGATGCTCATATTTACCGTGCTCTTGATCGGGTATCCTTGAAGCTTGCCGGTTTCCTGGCTCATTTCCTTGAATTGATCTTTATAAGCAGCAAGCATGTTGGCGATGCCCGATCCGCCGGAATAATCGAAACCGAGTTGCTTCGCCAGGCGGGTATTGAAGTCTTCGAGTTCGCTCATCACTTTTGCCTTCACTACACTGTTCCAGAGATCGCTCACAAAGAACATCGTATCACGTACGCCAGTTTTTCGGTGCGTACCCACCGTCATCACAGTGACTAAATAATTCTGGCATTTGTATCCGTTCACATTACCGGTTTTACGCAGATCGACTTTGACCACTGGTTTTTCCCAATCATATTCATCGTCATCAGCTTCCGTATCCTCTTGTTCTCCGGCTCCTGCGTCAGGTCCGGGCATGCCGCTTTCGAGCATTTCCTTGATTTTTGCAAAAGTCATTTCGGTGTATTTTTTGTCCTCGGTATTGAAATTCCAGATCACTTCCTTATCCAATCGCGTGATCTCGACCGTTTTGCCCTTGGGATTGAAATGCTTCATGAGTGTGCCCGAAAATTTTGTTTCGGATTCTTTGCGCTGCTTATCCCCTGAAATAGACATCATCGATTTAGAGGTAAAAGCGCCCATTCCCTGAAACCCGTCACTCGTAGTCACTTCCTCGACGACGACCTGGCTGAAACAAAAAGCCTGGAAAACCAGCCAAATCAACAGGTTCGACAAAATGAAATTTAGCCATTTAGATTTATACATATTAACCTCCGTGCGTCATTAAAATATAAAAACTGCTATGAGTTAAGCGCAAAATATAAGAAGTTTCCGTTGCAAAATCAAGTGAAATTTATGTCACCCTGTAATGCATCAGTTATGGGAAGGAATATAGCCTTTCAAAGGTTCCAACCCTTTGAAAGGCTAAAAAGGCTGATCATCTTCCCGCAATTGCAGTCATTTTTCAGCCCTGCTTAATTTTACACTGAATGAGTATGAGAACACGGATAAAGTGGATTTTAACGGATTTTTTTATTTATATCAAAAAATCAGTAGAAATCCGCCTAATCCGTTTCATCAGTGTTCTATAAATCAATACCAGATAGTCAATTAAATACCCTTTGAAAAAAAACCGTAACTGAGCCATTACCCAGCCTGCTATTTTTTTACTTGACAATAAAAAATAATCTATTATATTGAAAAGCGGCCGAACCATTTGAAAATATCCACCGCACAGGAGCAAAGAGAATTGCACCCATCCGAGCTATCATCGTTTCAGTTTTCCGCTGGTTGCGCTCCTGAGTTGTTCGAATCGCGTTCACCTGCGCCGGGAGGACCAGATGCCGCAACCCGCCACCAGCCGTGCAATCGATAGCAAACCGAGTTTGAGAATCGGGTCATCGATAAGAAATTGCCTGAATGCGACGGACAAGGAGCTAAACGAAAATATCCGCAGCCCGTGAGGCAATCGTAGCTATCCGGGGAGACATAAAAGTACTCTAGCTTGATTCCTCTCAGCGCGTTGTTCCTGATATAAATCCTGATGTCTCGTTTTGGAAATCACAGAACGAGCACAATAAATTATCGAATACCTGATGATGCGAAAAAATCAAATCATGTATTCTAATTCGCAATTAAAATATTCACATTCTCACATCGAAAGGAGCAAAGATGAAACACCAACTATTCCTGAGCCTTTTAGTCATTTTATTATTCGTTTCGATGAATTCATTCGCACAGAACAGCGGTGAAATCGTCTTTTCAAAGAATTTGATTAATGCTTCGAATCCAGGCGGGCTGACGACTCAATTTCAATCTGGCGACCATATCTATTCAGTAGCATTTTTGGAGAACAGCATTTTGGGAATAATCGGAAAAGAGTCGGCGAAGCAAGTTTCCGTTGAAGTTTTTATCTACGAACTAAAACCGCCCTTGTACGATTATCAGCAGCCGAGTGAAATGCAATTAGAAACCGGCACACTATGGGTTTCGGGAAATGCGCTTGAGAAAAAATATATTCCGCTCGATATCATTCCGGGAACAACTGAAGTGACAGCTTACGGCAGCGACGAATTGATGTATAAAAAGTTCGGACCCAAATTCGACGGACCAGTCAAGTTTGCTGAGCGCTTGAGCCAATTGGAAGCGGGTGAGCATACGATTATTGTTAAATTGAAATGCAATTACAATGTCGTGGCTGAAGGCAAGTTTGTTATCGCGGGTGATGATTACGCAGCTTATAAAAACGCATCCAAAGAACTAAACGAGTACGCAGGCGGCGCAAAAACAAAGGCTGCGGTGATGCCAAAATCCGCACGTTCCGATAAAAGCCTGGAAGCGGAGATGATTACCGCTTTCAAGGCTTCGCAAACCTACAAGGACAGGGTGAAAGGGGAAATTTTACGCGTCGTCATCATTGATCCGGATTGGATGATACGCCGAAACCAGCTCACAGGAATTATTTTGCACCGCTACATCCGCGCTGCAATCGCCGTGAAGAACAGCGACGGCACTTGTACAGTGTGGCAAAATGTCACCTTTCAGCAGGATTATGTGAGCAATAAATTTCAAAAAACGCGATTTGATGGCATCGGAGATCCATACAAAATTCCCTGCGAAAGTGTGAACAAATAAATCAGCGCTTGTTGCCTGGAATGATTGCATTCCTGAAAATATACTTTGAAAGGGCACGCTCATATACCTATTGCGGGCAAAAATTTCACAAAAAGCTGTCACTGCGAGCGAAGCGACGCAATCGTTCCGCGCCGCCTCACACCTGTATAAAAATGGTGAGATTGCTTCGGCTGGGCGTCCCCGTCGCTTCGCTCCTCGCATTGACAGTGAATATACTGAAAATTAAAGTCATAACAAATAAATCATGACAGGAAATGGATTTATATGGAGCCGATTCTAATCATTGGTATCATCGTATTTACGGGATTTATTCTGGGGGAATTTTGCACTCACTTTAAGTTGCCGAAAGTAACAGGATATATTCTTGCCGGTGTTATACTCAATCCGAATTTAACGCATTTTATTCCCATTTCCTTCATCGAAAATACAGCATTAGTGACGAATATATCCCTGTCTTTTATTACATTTTCGGTCGGGGGAACACTTTTTTTTCCAAAAGTCCGCAGCCTGGGCAAACCAATCCTGTTGATAACTTTATTCGAGGCTGAATTTGCGTTTTTATTTGTTGCAATCGTTTTCAGTCTTCTGGGTCCATTCATTATACCTGTCTCCCAAACTGGTTTATTCTCGGTTTTTATTCCGCTTTCGTTACTCATTGCAGCTCTGGCTTCGCCGACCGATCCATCTGCAACCCTGGCAATCGGACATCAATATCATGCGCAAGGTGAGGTAACCTCAACAATTATGGGTGTGGCGGCATTTGATGATATATTGGGAATAGTCAATTACAGCCTTGCGGTGGCGCTATCTTCAGTTATGATTTTGCATCAGCCGCTATCGCTGCATTCGATTTTTCAGCCATTATTCAGTATAGCGGGCGCCATCATATTGGGTTCTTTCTTTGGTTTGATTTTGAATTTCATAACCAGATTAATCAAAAGGGAGACCGAAGGCGTGTTGATTACACTCGTTATAAGCCTGCTGGCGATATGTTTCGGATTCGCCAAATTGGGAGCTGTTGATGAATTATTATCGACGATGACGATGGGAATTATCGTTGTCAATTACAATATTAAAAGAGAAAAATTGTTTAAAATACTCGAGCGATATACCGAGGAATTGATTTTTGTCCTTTTTTTCACTCTCAGCGCCATGCATTTGGACTTTTCAGTATTGATGTCAAACTATCTGTTAATTATAGTTTTTGTCCTATTCCGTTCGATTGGGAAATTTAGTGGTACGCTGGTGGGCGGAAAACTATCAAAATCATCACAATCCGTCCAAAAATATACATCCG
>JAFGMA010000077.1 GCA_016927835.1 Candidatus Zhuqueibacterota bacterium
CTGATAAATCGGCTGAGATTGCTTCGTCGCAAAAAACGCTCCTCGCAATGACAGCTCAAAGGTAGTTCTCGGACAGACTCTAAATAGTGCTTGACGAAAACTGACATTTTCATGCTGAGCGGAGTCGAGGCATACGGAATTAACAAGGACTATTCACCGTTCGAATCCGCTCAGGCTAAAGAAGTATTGACTTTTCGTTCTGCCACTAAATAGCTGGTTTTAAAAAACGCAAGTCACCGCGTCGCTTTTAAACACCTGGCTTCCATGAGAGTCAATTCGATTCGATCTGTAGCTTGATGATCCAATTGCCACCTTCCTTGACAATGATATACAATGGAAAGGCGTTTCCGGTGAGCGTGCTATCACCATCGGTTCAATATCAGGTCTGAAAAAATATTTGATGGCATGCTGCCGATAATGAAAGCCTTCCTGGATGCAATCACCGTGGATCCTTCAGCGATCAGATTTTTGCATTCCCGGGATTGCTCGAAAAATACGACTTAACTTTCAGGTTACCCGAGCCAAAAACGGGATTGGATCATCTTGCACGCACGCCTCCACCCCGATGTTTTCCTCATCCTTTCATTTTTAAATTGGTTGTATTCAAGTTTGTTCTGTATTGCTGAAACATAGCAATTTTGAATTTCGATTCATGATGTGTTAACCATGACTTTTAATTTAAAGGATTTGCATAATTTTTGCTATGCAAGGCATTCAATTCATTGATAGTTGCATTCAAACCCGACTGCGAATGACCTGTGTAACGCCTTAATTGAGCGCTTTTCTGCGGCAGAATTCAGTCACCGCCGGCAATTGCTCAAAAACTTTTCAAGATGAAACGGTGCAAGGATTAGAAAATGAAAATTACTGTAATCACCAATGGCTGCCCTGAAAATCGAATTGACGGCGCCAGAATGCGAGAATTTTTATCGGAAAATGGGTATCAGATTTTTGATGATTATCGTCAAGCTGATATAATACTATTCAACGCGTGTGGATTAACCGAAGACCTGCAAAACCTTTCTATCAAAATTTTTCACAAGCTCGAAGCAACTAAAAAAGCATCAGCAGAAATTGTGGTCTACGGATGCCTGTCGAAGATTAATCCTGAGCGGCTTCGAAGTATTTATAAAGGGCACACCTTTGGCTCTGATGACATTCAGCAAGTCACAAGCATTCTCGAAGTTGCCACAGACGCCGATCAAACGCATGCAAATTACCTGATACCGCAAACACTCATTAACACAACCAGGCTCGATCCCCGGAATGTATTCAGCCCGATTTTGATCCCGAAATTGATCAGGAAATGCCGGGATCCATGGAAACAACCCGGTGCGACTATCATGACGCCCAATACGTATTATATTAAAATCTCAACCGGCTGCCTTAATGCGTGCTCATATTGTGGTGTCAGGCTCTCTCGCGGCAAACTCAGGAGCAAAAGCGCAGAGCAGATAATCAGCGAATTTGAAGCAGGATTAAAACAGGGTTACCAGGAATTTGCATTGATCGGAACGGACCTCGGCGCGTATGGCAGAGACCGAGGAACCAGACTCACCGCTTTGCTCAGAGAATTAATCAAGTATGACGGGCAGTATAAAATTAAATTACGGAACATTCAACCCCGATTTCTCATTGAAATGATGTCTGATTTTATTGAAATTTTGCCTTCCGGAAAAATTGCATACATTGGATCGGCAGCCGAATCCGGAAACAATCGAATTTTGCGTCAAATGAACCGCGGATATAAGATCGAAGCCTACAAAAACGCTGTTCTCTCGTTGAAGAGGATTGCCCCTCTATTGCAAATCAATACGCAGATCATGATTGGTTTTCCTGGTGAAACTGATGCCGATTTCGATGATACGATTCGGTTACTCGACGAGGTACCATTCGATTTCGTTGAAGTGTATATTTTTCAGGCAAGACCAAACACGCAGGCTGAAAAACTTGGAAATCCGGTTCCGCCACAAGTAGCAAAAAGAAGATTTTGTAAGCTCTACATGAAAGCGCTTTTCAAGGAATATAAAATTTTGTGGTGATGTCTCTTGAATCCCGCTTTCCGACGGAGCTGTGTTGCACGAGGAAAAACGCTGTTCCGGCATGCCACGCTTTAAGACTCCCAGCTTTTCAGTCCGCAAGCTTCATCGTCCCGAATGTCCGGCTTTAACCATGCAATTGCGCACTTATTTTTTTCCCGGAACCATCAGCGCTCGAAAAAATGATCACCTATTCACATCAAAATCCCGGAGACCATTATGGACAGGCTGCACTCGTATTCAGACTGGCGAACGTTTTTCAATTCAGCGTCCGGCAAACAATACTTTTCGGAGATTTACGGCGAGCAAACAGAATTGCTGGATGACAGGATTCGCGCTTTTCAATCGCTGGTTTCAAGTTTTGAAAAAACCTACGGTGCACAAAAGCCGTTTTTTATCGTAAGAATACCCGCCCGTATTAACTTAATGGGGGTACACGTAGAACACCGGGGCGGTTATGTTAACTACATGACCATCGGCAAAGAAACTTTGATAGCTGTCGCACCGCGCACAGACGATGAGATACATTTTTCAAACATTCAAAACCGTTTCGCGCCTTTCTCCTTTTCTATCGCTGCTGAATTTCCCGAATCGAAGCGCGGTAATTGGTTGACTTATATTGATCAAGTGAGTGTGCAGCGTGGGAACTGGGAGAATTACATCAGGGCAGCCAGCTTTTACCTTCAAAATTCATGTGCAAAGCCGCTGCGAGGCATGGAGGTGGTTGTCTCTGGCAATATCCCGCTGGCAGCCGGACTCAGCTCTTCGTCGACACTGGTAGTGGGAACCATAGAGGCGATGGATTATATCAATCAGCTCAACCTCAGCCAATCCGATAAAACCATCATGGCGGGCGAAGCCGAGTGGTACGTGGGAACCCGTGGCGGCGCCGGCGATCATGCGGCGATGTTTTTTGGCAAGCGAAATGCCATCGCTCATCTTCAGTTTTTTCCGCTCAAAGCCGAGATGATCCCTTTCCCTGAAAATATGCGCGTTGTCGCCTGCAATTCAATGGTACCGGCAGAAAAATCAGCCGGAGCCAGGGATATTTTCAACGAGCGAGTGGTGACGTATGAAATTGCGTTTATGTTGCTGGCTCAAAAATATCCTGCTTTTAAAAATGTCGTGCACCTGCGCGATTGGAATAGTACCGATTTGAAGATCGAACCGGCGGAGCTTTATCGAATGTTAAAATCGCTCCCGATTAGCCTGACGCGGGAGCAGCTCTCGAAGCAATTGCCGGAAAAACATAAGCGCCTGGCAACGCTGTTTTCAACGCATCGTGAGCCGGAGAATGGTTACCAAGTGAGAGCCGTTTGTATGTTTGGATTAGGTGAGTGCGCCCGAAGTGAGCGCGCAGGTGAATTATTGAAATCCGGGAATATAGAGGAATTTGGCAGGCTCATGTATGTTTCGCACGATGGTGACCGGGTTGCGATTTCGAATGACCAGAATCAGATGCATCCTTTTCAAAAGGATTTCAGTGATCGCTATTTTGACAAACTCATCAGGGATGCCGGCAACGGTGAGGCGGAGGCAGCGATGGAAATGCAGCCGGGCGGTTATAATTGCAGTACCGAAGAAATGGATTTGCTGGTGGATGTTGTACGCAATGTGGACGGTGTGGTTGGTGCCGGATTAACTGGCGCAGGTTTGGGCGGAATGGTGCTGGTTCTTGTTAAACGAGAGCACGTTGACGAATTGCTGAAGGTGTTGAAAAGGAAATATTATGAACCGCGCGGTTTGCCGCTCGGAGCCGAAACCTGTATCTCTGTTGATGGCGTTTCGATGTTGGACATTCCGCGCCATCGGGCTGAATGAGCCGTCGCGAAATCATTGCCTTACACAAAAATCACTCTTTCAAAGCACCCACCGTCAATCCTTCAATGATGTATCTTTGAAACATGAAATAAATTGCGATCATCGGGATGGTGATCAAAGACAGCGCGCTGAACAGCAGCTTATAGTCAATTGAATGCTGCCCGTAAAAGGCGATCAGTCCGATGGGCAGCGTTTTCAACTCATTATCATAGATAAAGATCAGCGCCATCAGGAATTCGTTCCACACATCCAGCGCAGAAATTATCGCCACCGTCGCCAGCGCCGGTTTGATCAGCGGCAGGACAATGCGATAATAAATCCCGGGAATCGAGCAGCCATCAATTTTTGCGCTATCCTCCAGATCGTGCGGAAGCGTCAGCAAATATGCACGCAGCAAGTAAATCGCCAGTGGCAATCCCCAGGCGATGTATGGCAGGATAAGCCCCAGCCGGGTATTGATGAGGTGTGCATCCCGCAGGAAAATGAATAGCGGCAAAAGGAACGCCTGGATCGGGATGATCAAACCGATGAGAAACACGTAAAAAAGTACGTCCCTTCCCTTGAATTGCAGGCGACTGAAGGCGTATGCTGCCAGGCTGGAAATGATCAGAATGCCGATTACCGAAATCACCCCCACAAACAGGCTGTTCCAGATGTAGATTCCGATGTTCCCGTCATTCCACGCCTGGACAAAATGCTCAAGATGAAATTCGGAAGGCAATGCCCAGGGTGCTTCGAATATTTCCCGATTGGTTTTCATCGAGGAATACACCATCCAGATCATGGGAAAAAACATGAGGATGCCGATGCCTGTGATCGTCCCGTAATAAAGCGATTTTCTAAATGCTCTCATGGTGCAACTTTTCAATAATGAGTGATCGAAATTTTAGCCAGCGTTATGTCGTACTCATAAGCGAAGCGGTGAATATTGACAGCACCAAATACAATATGCCAATACTGCTCGATTTTAAAAGCTATTCGATGAGAACGACGCAGACTTTTTTCTTCGGCTAGCATTTGGTGTTATTCAATTATTCAGTGGGCAGATCCGAAGCGCTTTTTCGTTCGAAATCAACCCAGTTCAGTTAGCACCTTATTCAAAATACTGATGCCAATTTCAGCTTCTTCTTCGGTGATTACCAGTGGCGGTGCAATGCGAATCACGTTTCCGTAAAGCCCGACTTTCCCGAGCAGCATTCCGTATTCGCCGCACCTGAAAATGATTTTTTGCGTCAATTCCGGGGCGGGCTGGCGATTCTGTTGATTTTCAACGATCTCCAAACCCATCACCAATCCCTTGCCGCGGATGTCGCCCAGGCAGTGACGCCGTTTTTGAAGTTCCTGAAAGCGCTTTAAAATATATTCGCCTACTTTCCGTGAATTTTCCGGCAGGTTCTCTTTCTGCATGATGTCAAGCACCGCATGGGAAGCCGCGCTCGCTAGCGGATTTCCGCCGCAGGTGCTGGACATTTCGCCCGGTAGCATGCTGGCGAAAATTTTGCTCTCCCCGGCAAGGGCACTGGCTGGCATGCCGCTGCCGATCCCCTTTCCGAGACAGAGCATATTGGGTCTGACATCTTGCCATTCTATCATAAACAGCTTGCCCGTGCGACCGAAGGATGATTGCACTTCATCAACAATCAGGAGCAAATTCCTTTCGCGTCCCCATTTTTCCAGCGCTTTGAGCCAGCCTTCCGGCGGAAAAATGAAGCCGGCGCCGCCCTGGTAAGGTTCGGTGATGATCGTGCCCAGGTCTCCGGATGAACTCGAATTGATAATTCGATCGAGCGTTTTCAAGCAGTAGAAATCACAATCAGGATATGTTTTGTCATAAAAGCAGCGATAGCAGTACGCATAAGGCGCAATAATGCCGCCCGGCAGTGCGGGACCGAATTTCCTTCGGGTTCCCAGGCTGCCCGAAACGCTCATGGGTCCGTAGGTTCGTCCGTGAAAGCCGCCATAAAATGAGAGAATTTCATGCTTGCCGGTGAATCGTTTGGCGATGCGCAGCGCAGCACCCGTGGCTTCGGAACCGGTGGTCAACAGAAAAATTTCATCCAGATTATCCGGCAGAAGTTTCACCAGGCGCTCCGATAGCGTCACCCGTTCCGGGGTGGGGAAGGAGTAACAATTCATCAACCTTTCTGCCTGGCGCTGAATGGCTTTCACGTGCTCCGGATGCGAGTGCCCGACATTCGTCACCAGGACGCCGGAGGTAAAATCGATGTATTCATTGCCGTCGACATCGGTGATCCAAACGCGGTCGCCATGGTCCCATACAACCGGCACCTGGTCCGCCATGCACGGTGGTTCATAATTTTTTGACAGTTTGAGCAGTTCCGCGGATTTGGTTCCGGGAATCGTTCGCTTTGGTAAATGTTTCAGCATCAATCGCTCCGTTGAATAGCGTGCAGGATTATTATCAGGATTTTCATTTGAGACGAAGCTTCGCTGTTCGTGTTGTGAATGAATTTCAATCAATGCTAAATAAACGACTGTCGCAAGCGCCTCGTTCCATATTTCATTGCTGATTCTCATTTTCAGGATCGAAACTCATGAATGAAACATAATTTTTAAAATAACAGAAATCCAGGTGAAAGTCAATCTGGAATTTAAAAAAGATTTCTACTTGCACATTTTCTCTGAAGTTAGTATATTTACCCGGTGCCAAACTCATTCCATGATTTTTCGGGAGAAACCAATGAAACCTCACATAGACAAAACAGGTTTTGGCTGGATCGTGATTGATGGCGCGCGCTATGAGTATGACGTCTTAATCCGACCAGACGGTAAAATAAAAAAACGGAAGAAAGCGCTCTCGAAGAAAGTCTACGGGACATCACATAAAGTTTCGAAGGAGGAGGCGAAGCATATTTTCAAGCATGCTGCAGAGAAGCTGGTAGTCGGAACCGGACAGACAGGTTTGCTCGAACTTTCAGATGATGCGAGAAAATTTTTTGCAAAGCATCATTGCGGCGTTGAATTGCATCCCACACCCGAGGCAATAGACGCCTGGAATAGAGCGGGTAACACGGTCATCGGGCTGTTTCATCTGACATGCTGACATGATAGGATCAGGCGCGCGTTGCGTTTTTATTTACGAAAATAGCCACGCAATTAATCCGCAAGAGGAAAATTATCATGCCTGAAGCGACATTTCGCTTTTACCAGGAGCTCAATGATTTTTTACCACCTGAGCGAAGGAAAATCCAATTTATGCACCATTTCAGAGATCGAGCTTCGGTGAAAGATATGATTGAACGGTTTGGCGTGCCCCACACCGAGATCGATCTGATTCTGGTGAACGGTCAATCGGTAGATTTTTCGTATATTATTCAGGATAAGGATTATATTAGTGTCTACCCGATGTTCGAATCTATCGACATCACCCCTCTGTTGAAATGCCGTCCCCAACCGTTGCGAGAAACGCGCTTTGTACTCGATGTGCATCTGGGTAAACTGGCAATCTATTTGCGCCTTATGGGCTTCGATGCGGTTTACCGGAATGATTTTTCTGATGAAACGCTGGCTGAAATATCGGTTGCGGAGAAACGAATCCTGCTCACCCGCGACCGGGGACTTTTGAAGCGCAAAGCCATCACCCATGGCTGCTTTATTCGCGCCACGCAACCGAAACGTCAGTTGAAAGAGGTGCTGCTGCGCTTTGATTTGGTTCATAACCTTTCACCTCTCAAGCGCTGTTTACGCTGCAATCATCTGCTATCGCCGGTAGCGAAATCATCCATCGTGCATAAAATTCCGCCTCGTGTGCAAAAATATTATGATGAATTTTATCGATGCACTGGATGCGGGCAGATTTACTGGAAAGGAACGCATTGGACCAACATGCAGCGCTTCATCGAAGAAATCACTGGTGCAAAAGCCTCAATTCCGGCTTCAGAAAAATGAGCTGAATTGTAAAACAACCAGTAGTGCCAAAGCTTGCTTTGGCGAAACAAAGGCGCCTCTTTCCCCGGACTCCGTTCGAAAACGGGAGAACTATGTCATCCACTGACAAACGAATAACTGAAACATTGATCTAACCGCCCGGTTTTGAGCAGGAAAATAGCCTTTCAAATGGTACACTTCTCAACCTATAAGCGTTGGAATATACGTAAATGCAATTAAAGCTTGACAACAAAAAATTAATTTATTATATTTGTGAACTTGCTGTAACAGGTCCTTTCAAAAGGGGACTTTTTGAATCGCTTCCTGAATCCTGCCGAAAGGCAGCCGGGTAACGGGAAAGCAACTATCACGACATCGTGGAAAAAGAAGTGAATCATTAAAGAGGGAGGCGAGTCATGAAACTTTCAGCGCCTAAAGAAATTGTGTGGTGGATTGCACTGGTTTTGACCGTAGTAGGTTTATTAATGGTTATTACTGCTCTTATTCCAAATCCGCTAGTGGGTATCCCAGCATTTTGGTTTGCTTTTGTGCCCTCAGTTTTATTATTGTTAGCAACGCTGCTTAAAGGTCTATAGAAAGTTTTTAGTTTAACATCAGGCTGTGCTTTGTTGATGAAGCCCGGGACGAAGCACTGCCTAAATTCATCTGCAAAAACCTCCGGCAGGCTTTCCCCTGTCGGAGATGGTATATTCTTCTATGCGATTGGCGATCTGAATCGATGCCGATCGGTTCGTCAGCTTTGACTTAAAGCCCCATATAACTATCATTTTCAGATATTTATTCGAATTAACATTCACACCTCAACCGATAATTCCCAAACCTCGTTTGGGCACAGGCGGGGGAGATTGCTGGCGTTCGAGCCGCTGATTCTGTGTCCTGATGAATCCGCTTTTGTCGGATTAATACGTACTGAAACCAGCGACTTATTTTGCAGAATCGCCCTCCGGAAGCGACTGAAGGTGCAATTTTCCAGGTTATACTGCAAACGGTCATAAATTGAGCATTTTTTTACTGTCATTGCGAGGCGTTTTTTGCCGAAGCAATCTTTTGAGTGCTTAACCTCATGGGATTGCTTCGCTGCACTCCGTTTCGCTCGCAATGACATGAAAGTTCAATTTGTGCCCATGCAAAGTATAATAAAAGAATCGAATCATGTCCCAGATCATCGTAGAAAATTTAACAAAAACATTCAACATAGCAGAACGCACATCCGGCTTGTGGGGGGCATTCAAAGGCGTGTTGCACCGGCGGTATCGACAGGTGCGTGCGTTGGACGGCATCGATTTTTCGGTGAACCAGGGAGAACTGGTGGGTTATATCGGACCCAATGGTGCCGGCAAATCAACCACGGTCAAAACGCTGGCTGGAATTCTGGTTCCGGATTCAGGTCGATGCGAGGTACTCGGAAAAGTGCCCTGGAAACAGCGCATCGCAACCGTTCGACGAATCGGTGTGGTATTCGGTCAGCGCACGCAGCTCTGGTGGGATTTGCCGGTTATCGAATCGTTTGATTTGCTGCGGGATATTTATCGTGTCGATCCGACCGGGTATCGCCGAAATCGCGATGAGTTGATCGCGTTGCTCTCGCTGCAACCGCTACTGGATGTCCCGGTGAGGCAACTCAGCCTGGGGCAGCGTATGCGCTGCGATCTGGCGGCTTCGTTGTTGCACGCACCTGAATTGCTTTTCCTCGATGAACCCACGATTGGATTGGATGCCGTCAGCAAGCTTGCCGTGCGAAATTTTGTACTCGAATTGAATCGCCGGCGCGGGGTCACTGTGCTGTTGACCACTCACGATATGGATGATATCGAGGCGCTCTGCGAGCGGGTCATTGTGATCAACAATGGTCGAATTTTCCTTGATGGCACACTGAATGCGTTGCGCAATCGAATCACCAACGAACGCCGGCTCATTATTGATTTGATGGATGAAAATGACACCATTCATGATGCTGATGCAACAGTGATCCGGCGGGAAGGACATCGGATGCACTTGCAATTCGATCCCGATCGGATTTCTGCTGCCCGGCTCATTGCGAGGATCACCCAAAAGCATAATATTCGAGACCTGTATGTTGAAAATCCGCCGATTGAAGAGATTATCGCGCGGCTTTACGGGGAGGTCGATCGTTGAAAGCATATTGGGCAATTTTCAGCGCGCGCTTTCGGGTATTGCTGCAATACCGTACGGCAGCAATCGCAGGTTTTGGCACGCAGTTGTTTTGGGGATTCATCCGCATGATGATTTTTACGGCATTTTATCAATCGACAACTGTCGCCCAACCCATGACCCTGCGCGAGACTATCATCTACATCTGGTTGGGGCAGGCGCTCTTATTGCTCCTCCCCTGGAATATGGATCGTGAAATTGCCAATACTATCGTCACCGGCAATGTGGTTTACGAGCTGGTGCGCCCGCTGGATTTATACTGGCACTGGTTTTGTCGGGTAATTGCCATGCGGACGGCGCCGGTTTTATTTCGGGCGGTCCCGATGTTTCTTGTCGCCGGGCTATTTTTAGGACTCGAACCCCCGCCATCGTGGGCTTCTGCCGGGGTATTTTTGCTCTCAGCCTTCAGCGCATTGTTGCTCAGCGGGGCAATCACAACCCTGTCTTCCATCTCGCTTTTCTGGACCATTTCCGGTGAAGGTATTTTCCGGTTTCTGCCGTCCATATCAGTCATCTTTTCGGGCTTGATTGTACCATTGCCGCTCTTCCCGGATTGGGCTCAGCCCATCGTCAACTTCCTGCCCTTTCGAGGCATAATGGATGTGCCCTTCAGGTTGTACATGGGAAATTTTTCGCCGGAGCAAGCCCCGCAATTGATTCTCCATCAATTGGTCTGGACAGCCGCATTGGTAGTTCTCGGCAGGATTTTATTGGCAAAGGGAGTACGCCGAATCGTGATACAGGGAGGGTAGGATTTTGAATGCATTGCGTTTATATTTGCATTATATCGCCATTTCATTGCGCGGGCAGATGCAGTACCGGGCGTCATTTATCATGATGTCGCTGGGACACCTGATGACTACTGGCATCGAGATCCTGGGTATCTGGGCATTATTCCACCGCTTTGGCTCACTGAAAGGCTGGCGCTTGCCCGAAGTCGCCTTATTTTACGGGATGATCAATATTGCATTCGCCATTGCTGAATCGTTCGGGCGTGGATTTGATATTTTCCCGCGCTTGGTCAAAAGCGGTGATTTCGATCGATTGCTGCTTCGACCGCGGAGCACAGCTTTGCAGGTTGCGGCTCAGGAAATACAGCTTTTCAGAGTCGGGCGCTTTGCACAGGGATTGATTGTGCTGATCTGGGCGAGTACGGCGCTGGGCGTAAATTGGCACTTGCAGCGGATCTTACTTGCGATTTTATGTATTATCGGCGGTGCCTGCCTGTTTTACGGGTTATTCGTGCTGCAGGCTACCCTGGCTTTTTGGAGTACTGAAACGCTGGAAATTATGAATACCGTCACGTATGGCGGAACAGAAACCGCGCAATATCCCATGGCAATATATAAAAAATGGTTCAGAAAATTTTTTACTTTCATTGTTCCGCTTGCTTGCGTAAA
>JAFGMA010000078.1 GCA_016927835.1 Candidatus Zhuqueibacterota bacterium
CTGATAAATCGGCTGAGATTGCTTCGTCGCAAAAAACGCTCCTCGCAATGACAGCTCAAAGGTAGTTCTCGGACAGACTCTAAATAGATGGTGCACATTCAAGCTGAATACTAATCCTCGCTTTTGAGTGGCTCAGTTGCTCGTCAAGCGTCTGGCTGCCCAAAAGCGAGGTTCTGTTTTGATTAAAGCATCTTCAGCAAAAATCTGCTTTGCATGGGAAGTATTGCTGATAAGGGCATAGGCATTTGGAATTATTAAGGACGCATCTGAAATTGCATTTTAAAATCGCTCATCGTGAGTAAACATCCCACGCATTTTCAAGGGAGGAACAACGTTGACGCTTTTTAGCAATTCATATTTGAAAAGGCGGATGCTATTTTTTTTCAGCTTAATATTCATTCACTGTGCCACAATGACTGAATACAGGCAAGCGCAAGTTGCCACCGGTCCGCAATTTGCTCCTTTTAAAGGGCATAAACGACGGATTGCCGTATTGCCATTTGAAAATCGAGCCGATAAAGGTGGCGAAAAACTCGGCGAACGTGTAGCAGATATGCTGGTGACGCAGTTGCTGAAATCGGATCGTTTCTCAATGATGGAACGACAGGAAATCGAAAATATCCTGGGGGAACAGGCATTCGGGCAGTCAGGCGCAATCACCGATGAAACCGCGCTCGAAGCCGGGCAGATGCTGGGCGTGGAAGCCCTGGTCATCGGTACAATAACGGAATTCGATCAAAAAAGCGGCTCGGAAAGCATCGGTTCCGATGAGAAAAAATGGCGATTCACCCTGCAAGCTACGGTTGCAACGGCGAATATTGCTTTCCGACTCATTAACACGTCCACGGGTGAGATACTCTTCGCCGACCATGCGCAACAAAGTGAAATCCGACCGGGATTCGGTATTAAAACTGAAGAATATGATTTCAACGATCTATTTCAAATCGATCAAACGCTCATCGGAACAGCCTTGCGTGGCGCGGTCAATAAAATAGCAGTGAGTATCGCAGATCGATGTACCGCAATCAGGTGGAAGGGCAAAATCATACGCGTGGCTGCTGATTTCATTTACTTTACGCCCGGAAAAAACGCCGGAGTTGCGCTGAATGAAGTTTTCGCGGTATTCCACCCGGCAAATGCTTCGGAATACGATGAAGAGAATGCTTCAAACGATGACCGTTTCGAGACGCACCAGGTGGCAAAAATCAAAGTTGTCTCTTTTATCGGCGAAAAAGTTTGTAAAGCGATCCTTCTTGAAGGGGAAGACATCGAAGTCGGGGACATCGTCGAAGAAATAAAGTCATCGGATTAATTAATGTAAGCGTGATAAAGCCGGAAACCTGAATATTAGAATTGTTGAAAGCTATGAAGCAGTCCCTGCCGAAAATGAACGCCTTCAACTTTTACGGGGCTTCTGCAAACTCCGGCACCCCAAACTGCTATTTGCCTGATGTCAAAAAATGTTGCGGGATTATTCGGAACGGCAGTCATGCGCATCAATTTCCCTTTTGTGATACTATTTGATGGATATAGATGAAATGACCTGTGAATTTGATTGAAATGAACCAATACGAGCTCGCACAAAATAGAAAGGAGAATTGAATGGTGAATACAAACCAGGGAAAAATTATCGTTATCGTTTTATCATTCTTATTTTCGGTTTTCGTAAATGCCAATGATAATTCGATCGGCAAAATCAGTTTTATCATCGGTGCTCAAAACGAAATAAAAATGAAAAACGCCGAAGAGCCCGGTTGGAAAAGTGCCAGGTTGTACGCGAAAGTCAAAAATAATGATCAAATTCAAACCCAAACCGAATCAAGATGCGAAGTGAAGTTGAATGATGGCAGCACTATTCGAATCGGTGAAAAAAGCAAATTTACCTTCACGGAAGCCTCCGATTCCCCTCAAAAAAGGAGCTTCAGTTCGCTATTGAGTTGGGGACGAATCTGGGCGAATGTCCGCAAGGTGAATCGTTCATATAACCAATTTCAAATCACTGCTCCGGCTGCGGTCTGCGCAGTGCGCGGTACTATCTATCGCATGGAATCCGATTCAACAACCCGCATCATGGTCTATGATGGTGAAGTCGATGTGGGACCGGCTGCGACATCACAGGATTCGACCCCTGTACCCTCGCCCCCCAAAAACCTGCAGCCTCAGGAAATCCAGGGACCGTATGAAATACCAGGACCTTATGAAGTGACACTCGATCACTGGATTCGCATTGTCAAGGGATTTCAGATTGAGATCCGCCCTGACGGCAAATATGCCAAATCCGAAATCGATGAAGAAACAGATCAAAATTCTGAATGGGTGCGCTGGAACCAGCAAAGAGATGCAGTGCGTCGTGATTGATGAAACGGAACGTATCGCTGATGAAAATTATATATATTGAGCCAGGTAGCCTTGCTGCACATAATGACATCCGTGAGGGGGATGATTTACGAAAAATAAATCGCCAACCGGTTCGGGACATTATCGACTATCAGTTTTTAGCAAGCGACGAATGCATAGAATTAGAGCTTCATCGAAATGGTTCGCGTCTCTGTCTTTCCATCGAAAAAGCCCCGGACAAAACATTAGGCATTTCGCTTGAACAGCTCCGACCGCGACTATGCGGCAATCAATGCATCTTTTGCTTCATCGATCAAAATCCGCCAGGGCTCCGAAAAACGCTTTATGTGAAAGATGAGGATTTTCGGCTTTCCTTTTTATACGGCTCATATATCACACTATCTCATATTTCGCAAAGCGACCTGCGGCGAATTGTCGAGCAACGGCTTTCGCCGCTGTACATCTCGATTCATGCGGCTGATCCCAGGATTAGAAAAATGCTCCTGGGCTTACATAAGGACGATCATTTATTCGAAAAACTGGCATATCTTGCCGGTCACGGAATCGAATTGCATGCCCAGATTGTTCTCTGCCCGGGCTTCAATGACGGACCTGTACTTGATGATACACTCACCGAATTAGAAAAATTCTTTCCAGAGCTGGCAACGATCGCCATTGTGCCCGTTGGCTTGACAAAGCATCGAGCGCACCTTCCGAAACTTCAACCCGTTTCGCGTGCTCTGGCAACCAATTTAGTTGACTGGGGAAAAAAACACAACGCACATTATAAAAAACTGTGGAATCGAAATTGGGTATTTCTGGCGGATGAAATCTACCTCTTAGCCGAGTTCGATGTGCCTGACGCCGATTATTATGAGGATTTTGCGCAGCTCGAAAATGGTGTCGGGATGGTAAGGGACTTTCTCGATTCTTTCAGCGAACTACAACGCAATTTCCCCCGCAGGTTGGAACAGCCGCGGGCGATCACACTCGTCACCGGGATCAGTGCGTTTCCCTTTATGAATGATATAATCGCAGCCAGATTAAATAAAATTGATAATTTGCGAGTGACAGTGCAGCCGGTCAAAAACCAATTTTATGGAAACCTGGTCACAGTTTCCGGATTATTAGCCGGTGAAGATATTTTTGACACACTGAGGAATCGGACATGCGGGCAAGTTGTATTTCTGCCGGAAAATTGTGTTAATGATGATGGATTATTCCTCGATGACTGGACAATTGAAAAAATGAGCAATGCACTGGAACGCCCGGTTCACTTGCTTGGAAATGATTTCTCACTTCTTTTTGAGCAGCTATGAAAGACCGTTTAGTCGCAATTGTTGGCAGACCCAATGTGGGCAAATCGACACTATTCAACCGAATTATCAGACGGCGGGAGGCGATTGTTCACGATCAGCCCGGAGTTACGCGCGACCGGATTTATGCGCAGACCGATTGGGCAGGAGAATCCTTTACGCTCATCGACACCGGCGGGTATTTACCCCAAAGCGAGGATGCCATTCAGAAAGCCGTTTTGGAACAAGCGCAACTCGCAATGCACGAAGCTGACGTGATTATTTTCCTGGTCGACGCCCAGACAGGCATCAATAGCATCGATATCGAGATCAGCCGCTTTTTGCAAAGAGCCAATAAGCAGGTGCTTGTAACAGTCAATAAAGCCGACAATGAAAAATTAGGGATAACTACTTTTGAATTTTATCAACTAGGGCTGGGTGAACCGATTTCTGTTTCGGCAATTTCTGGACGGAACATCGGTGACTTCCTGGACCGCGTCATCGAGTTGCTTCCGGAAATGTCATCAAAATCCGAGGAGTACAATGATGCGATTCGACTGGCTGTAGTCGGACGTCCCAATGCCGGAAAATCATCATTTGTCAACGCCATTCTCGGTTCCGATAAAATGATTGTCACCGATATTCCCGGCACTACCCGGGATGCCATCGATACCCCTTTCAAATATTACGGACAAAATTTTTTGCTCATCGACACGGCTGGGCTCAGGAAACGTAGCCGTGTAAAAGAATCCGTGGAATACTATAGCACGATTCGCAGCCTGAGCAGTATCCATCGGAGTCATGTAACCATTATCATTGTGGATGCATCGGAAGGCATGGCGGATCAGGATATGCGAATTCTTGAGGAAGCCGTGTTGCATAAAAAAGGGATCATCCTGGCAATTAATAAATGGGATTTAATTGAAAAAGATGCCAACACTGCCCGAAATTTTGAAATGGAGATTCGCAATAAACTGGGTGACAAGAATTATTTCCCGATTATATTTATTTCTGCACTTGAAAAGCTCCGAGTGTATAAAATCATTGACATTGCAAAATCTATTTACGAGGAGCGTAAAAAAAGAATACAAACCAGTAAGCTGAATGAATTCTTGACCGATGTCGTCGCACAATATGCTCCGGCGGATTTCGGTAAACGACAGGTTAAAATAAACTATTGCACGCAGATAAAATCAGAACCGCCTTTCTTTGCGTTTTTCGCAAATTATCCAAATGCGATAAAAGATAACTATAAAAAATATCTGGAAAACAAACTGAGGGAACAATTCGGATTCTTTGGAGTACCTATTACCTTAATATTTAAGAAGAAATGAGGTTTTTTTCTAGCGAGATGCTTTATGAATATATTTCGTCGATTTATGCTTTTCTGTTGGTTGATTGTCCCGGTATTGATCTTTCCTAAAAACATTATCCAGACACTTCAAAGCGAGAAACAAGCGGATCAGCTTGATTTAAAATCCTACTTAACTTACCTTACGTATGCATTGTGCGAGCCTTCCCGATTACCGCCGCAATATCAAGCCATGACGGTCAAGCCGATTAAGAGCGGCACTTTTTTGCGCTTATACCTGAATGAGCACCAACACCTTCTGGATGAACCTCTCAGGGCTTTGCTCAAAACGCAGAATGCGAGACCAGCTTTGGATTTCAATATAACAAGCCCGTCAGGAAAATTCAGAGTTCATTACGATCTGTCCGGATATCACGCTGTATCGCCGACAGATAACAATCAAAATGGCTTACCAGATTATGTCGAAGAAGCGACGAAAGCGCTGGACTACAGCTTTCATTTGATTGTCGACAGCCTCGGCTATCGAACGCCATTGAGCGATGGCGGCATTCATGGCGATGAATACGATATCTACCTGCTGAATCTGGGCAGCCTGTATTACGGAGAAACCTGGCCTGAAACGCAAATGTCGCAAAATCCGGTTACTTTTTCCGCTTATACAAAAATCCATTGCAATTTCGGTTCAAGCTTTCCAACCAGGGGAATAGACGCTTTGCGGGTGACTTGCGCTCATGAATTTTTCCACGCCTGTCACCTGACTTATAGCTATCGTCACGAAGATATTTTCTTTTTCGAAGCGTCTTCAACCTGGATGGAAGACGTTGCGTACGACTATGTAAATGATTATGTGAATTACCTGACCGATTTCTTTCTTCATCCTGAAACGCCTTTCGATTATCAGGATTTCAGTCATGAATACGGATTGGCTCTTTGGAACCACATGCTATGGAAAAAGTACGGTGCAGACGTCATTCGATGGGCATGGGAACGTATGGCTGAAAAACCAGAACGAGGTGCGCTGGGCGCGTTGAATCACGCGCTGGTGAAAATAGGAAGCACATTTGATTTGGAATTTCAATGTTTTTCGCTTTGGAACTACTTCACCGGTTCCCGCACGGATTTCGTTAAATATTACCCCGAAGGAAACCTTTATCCCGAAATCACCTTTCGAAACCAATTCTCTTTTCGAACGGATATATCGTTTGCTGATAGCAGCAAAAAATACGCACCGGTTTACTATTTCTTCAATGATCCCGATAATAGCCGAACATTTTCAATCATCCTGACCAATCTCGAGTACCATGAACAAGACTGGGATGCCATGAGCAATTATCAATTGTCTGCGGTATCGGTTCCGGTGGAAAAGACGTATGAAAAACTGGCTGAACGACTTCATGTGCGCCTGTATGCACCTGCTATCGATTTCTGGCGCGGACAGGCTGTCATCATATCGGATGAGGGCGACGTACAAACGCCTACTTTCGGTCCCAAAACCATGTCACCCGCCGAAAAAGATGGCACTATTTTATACCTGTTTCCAAATCCCTTCATTATTGGTCGACATCGTGAAGTGAAATTGTACTTCAAGCTGGATAAAAAAAGCTGGGTAGAAGCGATGGTTTTCTCTTCAGCCGGAAGACTTGTGAAGGAAATACGCATCGATCAATCAACCATTAAAATCCCCGGTTTTGTCGACAAAGGAAATTATCCTGAATTGGAATGGGATGGTACGAATGATGCGGGCGAATATGTCGGTAGCGGCATTTATTTGTTTGGATTGAAGATAGGCAATTCATTGCTAATGGAAAAAATTGCAGTTGTCCGTGAATAAACTCTATTAAAAGGATTCTTTGTAATCCTTTCGAGTAAAATGATTGACTTATTTTGCAGGATTTTAAAATGAATATGTATAAAAGGATTTTGGCAACGGTATCAATTATCTTATACCTGGCAGGCAATGGCGCTGCATCTGAAGATACGCTCAAAGTCAAAGGTGTCCCGATACCCATTACGCAACCGCGCCATCGGTTCTTTCATCCCAGATGGTCGCCTGATGGCACTATGATCGCCGTTACCGGTGAGAATTACCGCGGGCTCTGGATCATGAATTCTCATGGTCATGATTTAAAAAATCTTTCCGAGGATGAACGAATCGGGTACGGATTTGAATGGGCTTCTGATTCGAAAGAGATCGCCTGTCGGACTACAAAAATTATACAAAATCGGCGACTAAGTGCCATTAAAACCATCGATGTTGCCAGCGCAATGTCGCGACTGCTAACCGATTATCGAACCTTGATTGGCATTCCGACTTGGGCAGCTAATAACCGCAAAATTTGTTACACCATTGACGATAACTTGCAAATAATCAATTCCGAACGAAAGCACACCAAACATATAAAAGCGATAAGCCCCGATGAAATCGTGCTTTATCAATCCTATGGAAGAATAATACTATCCGATCTTCAGCAACAAAAGCAAACGATCCTGGTGGATCCTAACAGCCGCTTCATCAATGCCAACCTGTCACCAAACCAGAACAAAATTGCCTTTGAAATGACCGATGGGCATATCTATGTGATGAATCGTGATGGCACGAATATCGTCGATCTTGGGATCGGTTCGCACCCTCGCTGGTCTCCTTCCGGTAACTGGTTAGTGTACTATATTTCTCGCGACGATGGACAGCGCGTAATTGATTCCGAAATTTTCATCACCGATATTTATGGAAACAAACGGATCTGGCTAACGAATACCAGAGATCGGATTGAAATGAATCCTGACTGGTCTCCGGATGGAAACACGATTGTGTTTGATGAATACGAAACCGGGATTATCTATCAAGTAAAAATTATCAAGGTTCGGGTTGTTCCATCGATGCGATAACTGCCTTTCGGACGCATTTTCGCATTTGCCATTGATGATTCATCTGATAAAAATTAAGGACAAAACTATCTGTTGCCAGGCACGGGCAGATGCAATCTTAATCATCTTCATATTTCACAAAAGGATAAAGGGAATAGTTTGATTCAATCAGGTTTTTACTCCATGCTGCTTACTGTTCCACCGATTCTAGTTGCACTCACCATTCACGAATTTTCGCACGGGTATGCAGCATATCGGTTAGGCGACCCTACTGCAAAATCAATGGGACGCCTGACTTTGAATCCGCTGGCACATCTCGATTTGATTGGTACAATTGCACTGCTGTTGGTTCATTTTGGCTGGGCGAAACCCGTACCGGTAAATCCGAATTATTTTCAAAATCCTCGTAAAGATTTAATGTGGACGGCATTAGCCGGACCCGGCGCTAATTTTTTGCTGGCGATTACCCTGGGATTGCTTTATAAATTTTCAGGTGTTGATGACCTTGTAACCAAGCATTTGGATATACAGCCCGTTCTGATTGCTTCATTCATATTCGAATTCACAATTTACATCAATATTCTGCTCGGAGTTTTCAATCTTATTCCGATTCCGCCGCTTGACGGTTCGAATATCCTCGCCGGGCTTTTGCCGCCTCATCTGGCGAATTCGTACGCCAGCCTATCTCGATATGGCATCTTTCTCCTGCTCGCGTTCATCGCGTTCGGACGCGGCATCCTTCAACCAATCATGAGCCTGTTTCTTTCCCTTTATAAATTTCTCGTAACAGCGAATTTCCATCTATTTTAAATCCTGACGTTTCGCAAATACGATAGCGCCCGTACCTCGGATTTAAAATCAGGAGCAGCCTCGAATCCGCAACAGAAAAACAGCACCCTCAATTTCGCTACGGTTATCCCTTATTTATCATTCTGCTTAGACTTGTGTATCGCATAGCATCCGCAGGTATTATTGATGCAGGCACGGACAAAATAAAATAGGCAGGAACCAGAGCTACTTCCTGATTTTGCCCTGATTCCTACCTACTTGATGGGAGAGAATAGTATTACGATATTGGGTGTGGGAAATTTGAATAGCAATTACGTCTGTTTGTTTTTAAAAGAGACGTAATAGTACGTTGAATTAATCCCCAAAAAATGATTAAATTTTCGAGGTATCGGTTATATATGTTCCCGGGATTAAATTTGCACCAGATGCGCCCGGAATATTATGTGCCTGTGATCCCCCCCTTATAGCCTTTCGAATGCTTCGCGCCTCAGCCTGACAATAGATTTTCAGTATCATTCAAACTTGCCTGCAACAACATATCCGATAAAGCAGCTTGACTATCAATTCAATAATCCGCTTTTATTTCCTTTTCTGCCTCCCCCCTATTTCTCACTTCCGATTAATAATTTACTTTTCTCACCCGACTTCCTTTCCACTTAATGCTCGAAATATATAAAGAGTTTTCGGCAATTGCCGATAACTGAATTAATGGCAGACCTTCTGTCGATTCATCCGGAACCGGTCGATTTCAGCAGGCATCCAACGAATGCCAAAAATTACTGGTCATTGGCTTAACCTCCTCCTATGAGTTGTCCGAATGGGCAACTCATTTTATTATCTTTTCTTCTTTTTATAATAATGATACCGTGAAATCGATAGTTGAGTTAGCCCATTTTATAGGCTACGTAATTCCGAACCATCAAATCATAATGGCTGTCATTTGAATATTGATTCTTCCAGAAATGAATAGAATAAATTCCATCATCATGCTGAGTTTCTTTTTATGTACGAACTCACCAGCTTTCTGTCAATCTCACAATATTCCGGATGAACCGGAGTTTCGGTGCAGCGAATTCATCGTGAAATTTAAATTGGGCAACTATCTTTTAAAACAAACTCAGGCAAGCATGGGGGAGCAATTTCGGGAAATTTGCAGCAAATATGAGATCGATTCCAGCCGCTGCATTTTAAAGGAAGAATGCTTACAATTCAATGAGAAACGCCGCTCGATAGCAAATTCTTTGGGATTGGATCGGATTTATATTCTGAAATCATCCCGTAAAGACCTTATTTCAGCAGCAATTGAAGAATTCAATCTGCTTCATAATTTCGAATACGCGGAACCGAATTTTTTGTACTCCATCTGCAAAATGCGATATAGCCTGATAAATCCCATTATCCACGGTGAAACGATAGGCAGACATATCATAGCGTAAGGTCTGGTACAGTTGATCATCATTTGTATCGGCAATAGGATCGCTGGTGCTCCAGGTATTGCCCCCGACATAGCCCCAGCCACCTGTGCTATAGGCTGGATCCGCATCGAATGTGTCATTGCTACTGGTATAACTCGACCACCCGGCATTAAGACGCTGAACATAACTTGCCCCTTTAGACACCGCCATATCAATCGCCACATCCTGATTCCCGCCATTCGAGGTGACACTGACGGTACCGTCGTAATTTCCATCCAACAGTCCACTACGACTGACCGTAACCATGACCGTCGTCTGTTGCCCTTCATCCAGCGAACCACTAACCGGACTCACCGACGTGATCCAGCTTTCATCGGGATTCTCCGCCGCATTCCAGTTTAATGTCCCGCTGCCGGAATTGGTTACCGTAAAGCTGAGTGAGGTTTGTGTAATCCCGAAATCAAGCGTCGTTGGATTTACGGATAACTGCGGATTGGCAGACGTGGTTTCCAGCACTTCAATAGCCGAGATTCGTGCTGCATCGGCAGAAGCAGAAAAATCAAGGTACAGCACGCCATCGGAAACAGTCACGGAAAAGCTCTTCTGCACCGCAACATCATGACCCACATCCGCATAAATATCATAATTATCCAGTACCAACTGATTTTCCAGACTCACATCGAATAACCGCAGGCCCGCACTGGTGTAATATGTCTCGGCAAAATGCAGGATTACCTGGTAAGAACCATTATCCACCGTGAAACGATAAGCAGTCATATCCCAGCGTACGCTTTGATACAAAACATCATCGGTGGTGTTGGCAATCGGATCGCTGCTGGTATATGTGTTGCCACCCACATAGCCCCAACTACCGCTGCTATAGGCTTGATCCGCATCGAAGGTATCCCCACCACCGGTTGTATAACTTGCGCCAGCGGCATTTAGTCGCTTCACATACCCGACTTGCGCCTCCAGGCGGTTGTTACCGCAAATACTTGAAATCATTACGATAAATAATGTATATAACAAATGTGATTTACGAATCATGTTACTCTCCTATTGGATTAAATTCGTGGTTTTACGGAGAGTACCTTAATTTATGCTTTGCATTTTAAATGATAATTTTTTATATTTACATGCAAGCAGAGGAACTCTCCGTTTTACTATTTGGGATGGGTTTTTCTGTTTGATTCAACCCTGAGCCGTGTGGCTGCACGTGCTCAGGGTTTTATTTTATACGCATAGGACATCACCTCCTTCAGGGATAAGAATATTTATAGCCTAGAACACGGCTCGAACGAATTTGACGGATTATAACGGATCTTTCTTTACAACTCGTGTGAATCCGTTCGACCAGCTAAGTTTTTGTTCTTTTTTTACTTGCGATGATTGCAATGGTTATCGAATAATTATTTGTAAAACAGGTCAGGAACGTGATAAAAAATAGCGAAAGTCAGAGCATTCCAATTACGATTTACCCGATTAACACCATGATTTTATGGATGATTTATCGGTGACACCTGCGAATTCGACGGTTTTATTTTATTTATGGCAATAATTCAAAATTATGATACGACAAATTACTATGATCCAGGAGCAAAAATGAAGGGGCAGCGCCGAAGGATGCAAACCATATTTTTGCGTTTTGATTGGTATTTATTGGAAAAATATAATGTATTTGTAATATAAAAAAACTTTTTTAAATGTCAAGGAAAAAAAATTGCAAAGCATTCTGATCGATGAAATTGAATTAAAAATTGTAACTTCTCTGTCACTGCATCAAAATTTCCCGCCTCAAATTTTAGCAAAAGCGCAAGACGCTATGTTAATGCTGATCGACGGAAAATTCGCGTCTGTTATAAGCATAAAATTTAATCCTGCATGAAAAAGCCGTTAACCGGGAACCATGAACCTCCCAACCTGCGCACCCGAAATTTCGATATTTGTCAATTTATAAACTTGCTTTTTTGCCGGATATGTCGTAAAATAGAAGGCAACTCTGTCAAAATAGCCTTTATACTTGAAAATCACAGGAAGAGCAATGAGCAAAAAATTACTGGAAAAACTCAATAAA
>JAFGMA010000079.1 GCA_016927835.1 Candidatus Zhuqueibacterota bacterium
AATCAGCTTTTCAGATGATTTCCTTCATTGATTGAAAAAAATAAATGGCAGCATAATGAAGCCGAACTTATATTAATTTCTAACTTTTCACTTTTATTTAAGGAGGTTCCCTTATGCTTCACGATTATATTGCCAATTTTTTAGACTACTGCAAAAATGCCAACTTTTCTGAACGCTCCATCGAATCCCTTCATCATAGGCTGGGTGAATTATGTATTTTCCTTACAACAATTAACAACCCTTCGATTCAGGAAATTAAGTATCAACAGCTCACCCAATTCGTTGCCGATTTCAACTAATCTTCCGCCTCAGTCAAAAAAGCTCGCGTATGGGCGCTCAGGCAGTTTTTTCATTTCCTCAAACTGAATCAAATAGTCAGTGAAAATATCGCCTTGCAAATTCCTTATCCCAAAATCGATAAGAAAGTCCCCCAATTTTTAACCAGCGCTGAATTCAAACTCATCCTAAAGCATTTCACCCAAAAAGCAACCAATCTAATCGGACTCAGAAATCTGGTCATCATATCGCTATTGGGACTACTCGGCTTACGCACCGCCACGGTGGTCGCTATCAATATCGAAGATGTCAACCTCACCGAAAGCCGTCTCTGGATCCACGAAAAGGGCTTTGCCGGAATGTCAAAAAAACTATTATCTTGCCCCGAATCCTCTGTCAGCTTTTGGCTGAATATATCGACCAAATTGAACTCTCTGCTCGCAGGGGATTTGCACTCCCCTGCGGAACCAATGGTTTTTGGAATTATAATCCCCGCCAGAAGCAAGCCTCAACTCCAATCTCCGAAATACTTCAAAGGATTCCGATTCCATGAAAAAGCCGCTTTTACAAAAGTTTCCAATTTGATCTATTCAAACAAAACTACATCATCTCTAATTTTTCAATTTCGCCATTCGATGATGGTATGTGTCGTGAAATAAATCCCGTTTTCATAGAATATTTTATATCGTCCCGGCTAATGCGCTTTTAATTAATCCGTAAGGGAATAAAATTCCGAATTCATTTATTCCGCAGTAGAGATCCGCGCTTCGGCATGCTTCTGGTGGTATCATCGTATGGCTTGCGGCATTTGCTTCCTCCCCGGCGCATTTCAAACGCCTCAGGAGCGGTGCAGGCTAACGGTGTCGGACGGATGCAATTCTCATTGCTCCTGTACAGCGGTGTGTGGTATAAACGGCGTGAATAATGCACAATATAAAAGATTATTTTTTAAAGTCAAGTAAAAAGTGTTGGAATTTTGTTGAATTTAAACCGAAAATTGCGTATACTTTATGTTTCCATGCGTAAATGGGTGATATCGCAGATGAAATTATTTCCCGCGAAACACACGAAAAGCACGAAAAAAAGGCTAATATACTTTACCTGAAATCGGCGATTAGCTCTTGGCTTATGGCTTTTAGCGTTTAGTTTTTTGAGACTTACGGGTATACAGTATTTCTCCTATTCGGTAGAAAACTTGGATCATTCTAATTAATTGAAAATTAATTATCAAAAAGCCAATCGTTGCATACCGCTGCCACATGCTAATCGCTCAATACAGGTATTATGAGGCTATCCGAAAACCCTCCTCGTCATTCCCGATATCCGTTGATCGGGAATCCATTTATAAAGCGGATTGGTGGATTCCCGCTTAAAACATGCGGGAATGACAGTTTTTGCCTAATCCAATTCATTCTTTAAATAGGTTTTCGGATAGGCTCTAAAAAATAAACAGGTTAGTGTATTCCGTGTGTTTCGCGGGCTGAATAGCTTTGCCGTTAACGGACGACTGTGCTAATTTTAACACCAGGCGCTCATTTCGCTGCTTCGTGGAATATGACTTCAGCCGTCAATTCCTTTTTCCGGAAGCCGGGTCCTTCCCAGGCAACATTCAATACCTCGGCACCGCCCATCTGGAAGTATTTGAGAACAAATGGATGGTCACCGGCTTTGAGAAAAATTTCACCGGAACATTCAATCGCCGTATGCCCGCCGTCATTGTCGATTAGCTCCTTGCCATCGATGTAAAATTTGCTGCCGTCATTGGATTCGACGTAAAATGTATAGCTTCCATCCTCCGGTATCAAAATCATCCCGCGAAAGATGGTGCCAAATTCGTCCACTCCCGTCTCAGACATCGTCCTGAAGCGCGTCATCGCTCCCGATCTGACCGGCGTCAGGCTATCGAGCTCGGCAACAAAGGAGAACAATCCTTTGAAGTAATCATAGCGCATTCCGATTTCAGCCTTTGCCGGCGCTTTCGCTTTGGAATAATCCACTTTGGTGAATTTTTCCGTTACCACGAATCCGGGTATGCCATCCGGCTGGAAGGCTCGCATCATCAGGGTGGCTGAATCGCGGAGAGTGAACGGACTGGTGTAGAGCGTTGAATGCTGCGTGGGTTCGGTGCCATCGAGTGTATACCTGATCTGCGCGTCTTTGGTATCACAAGCCAATGCCACGCGCGCCGATTCTTTGAAGAACAGGTTACCTGAATTAACGTACGGCACCGGAACTGTCTGAGCGCCGCCGAAGCACTGGATCGATCCGTCTTCCAACGCGAGCAAAATGCTTCCGTCGCGACTTATCGCCAATCCCCAGGGAACCGGAGCATATTCCAAAGGGCTTGACCAGAGCGTTTTGCCATTGCTTATATCGAGAACCGCGAGCTGCGATTTTTCGGCTACGACCACGGCGTTGTTGCATACCGCAATTGCGGCGCTGCCATCGCAGTTATATTCCCAGAGTGGTTGGAGCTGCTGCCAGAATGGCGCATCCGCACCCTTCAGCCAACCGTTGGAAACGCACGAATTCAGCAGCCGTTTCTCAATTTTGGGATAACAGATCACTTGTTTCCGATTCTTCCAGACAATATCATGCGTGCCAGTTGAGGCGTGAACCATTTGGTTAGTGACATCCGCATGGTACACGTCGTGCTTGGGGTGGCTGTAAAAAGGTTTGCCACTGGCGAAGACGTTGTCGCCGATCAGCGTCAATTCCCACCCGCGGGGACACGACGCCTCACATTTTTTCAGTTGTTCGGGATCGTTGAGGCATGTCCCATCAGCGATGTCGAAAATTGCCGGTGAAACCGAAGTTCCGCTCGCCAGGTAGAGCTTGCCATCATTTATGAGCAGATGCCCCTGCACGCTCACGCCGGTCCGCGCTTCGGGATAAAGATGCCCGGAGGTGTTATTCTGCCATTCAATTTCACCGGTCTTTGCGTCGATCGCGTAGAGGTGCGTGCCATCGTAATTTACGATTCCGGCAGCCACATACGCGATGCCGTCTTCCACCAGCACGCCTTCGGCGAGGGGCCAGGTGGATTGCAGCGAACCGTATACGGGAATTTTGCGTTCAGCCGGCGCGGCTCGAAACCGCCAGATCATTTCACCGGTTCGCGCTTTCAGGCAATACACCCAGCCATCGCCTGAGCCGACATACAGGCGTCCCTGCCAGATGGTTGGCGCAATGCGAATGGCGCCGCTGGTGTACGCCTTCCAGAGAACCTTGCCGGTGATGACATCGATTGCCCGCACGATACCATCCGTGTTGCCGTAAAACGCCAGGCCATCCGCCGTAACCGGTGCAGTGGGGAGCGTGGAATAAGCGTGCCCCAGCACGTTGGTTCCGGGAACATACACGCCAGCTTGCGGAAATCGCCAGAGCGGTGCGCCCTTGACCGGAATGACTGCGCCTGTCGTAGCGCTGCAACGGTTATCCTTTCGAAACGAAAGCCAATCCGCTGGTGTCTCAAAAAGACCTGCAATGGTTGCCGAAGTGTCGTTTCCTTTTTCCAGCCGTTCGGCTTCGATGGCTTGCGCATTGAATTGGAACTCGCCCGCCGGTCCCAGTCCGGTTACGCCGTAAATCGAGAGCAGGCAATCGCAGACGTACGGCCACCAGTAAAGCATGCCATTGGCGATTGTCACGCCGTCGTGGCATGGCGGGCGCATGGGTGAAATCCACTGCGGAGAGCCGCTGGCGACATCCAATCTCACGGTTCCGTCGGCAGCGCGGAAGAGGATGGCATCGATGGCGGCGTTTGGTCGCGTGCATGCGCAGCGGGAAGTTGGCAATTCCGCCAGAATTTCGCCTGTCAGCGGATCGAATTTTTTACTCTCGTGATAGCCCCACGCCGCGCTGATTCCGTATAATCCGTCATCCCGCAGAATGAGTTGAAAATTGTTATATGGATTTTCCCAGAGAATGCTGCCGTCGATGGCGGAGACAGCCAGCAGCTTATCGATCTGGGGACCGGCGAAGTAGAGCGCTTCATCGCTGCAAAGCAGGTAATTTCGGGTGCGCCAGTTGCAGCCCGCGCCCTGCCGGGTCAGGTATTGTCCGAACGCCTCGAAAAAGTCGGGATTCCTGTCCCTGGTTTTTCGCCAGAGTACTCTGCCGGATTCAGCATGCAAGCAGGTCAGGAAGGAGCCGAACCGAAAGAGGAAAATGCGTCCGTTTTTCATGCACATCCCGCGGCTGTCCACCGGTTCCTCTTCGTGATAGTACCATTTGATTTTTTTCGATTTCGGATCGATTGCCAGCACATTGCGCCCGAAGCCCCAGGCATGTTCGTATTGATTGTAACCCTTTGAAATCGCATTCCAGGGCCAGCCATGTTGCTGACGTTTCCAGCGCGTCACCGGATCTTTTTGCTCCTGTTCACCGATGAGGGCATACAGAACGCCGTTTTCCATGCCGATCCATTTCCAGAAAGTTCCGCCGGCAATATCGAGCGGGGGGATGATTTCGTCCAGCATTTCGCCGGTCCGGGCATCGATGAGTTTGCAGGATTTGTCATCGCCGAGATATAGCAAATCGGGTGTGGCGATGAGAATATTCCGGTGCAGCATCACGCCCGGCGTCAAATCGCGTTCCCAGAGCAGGGTTCCGTTATAGCCATTGAAGGCGACCAGCTTGTTCAACCAGGGTTCCTCGCGCTCTTTGAAGGCGATATTTCCGAAGCCTTTGAAAATGCGCCCTGCCGACGCCACCGCCACCTGCGTCACCGGTGCGTAGTGCGGTTCGGCGAAAAATTGGGTGAGGTAGGGCGCCCGCGCGAGTTGATCGCTCGATTGGGGATTATTATCCGCCGAATGAAACGGATGGCTCCAGTCATCGATTCCTTGCGGAAACGGTTTCACCAGCTTTCGCTTCCCGATCAGCGCAATGCCTTCGGGACGCAATACACGCAGCACTTCGGTATCCGAAACAGCAGATGGCTCGGAAAGCACTATCACAGCATCGGCGAGATTATCCGCCAGATGGATTTGTACCGGATCCGCTTTTTCAACATAAATTCGGGTTCCGAATAATCCGGCATCATCCGCTGCCGCACGCGCCTTGTGTACATCCTCGTCATCATCAAATTGTAAATACAGCACCAGTTCGCTGAGTGAAACCAGTTCTGTCGACAACTTGCACTTGTGATCGCCCAGAACAACACCGATTCCGCGCGATACGTTGATGCGTTCGAGGATGTCGCTCGCAGCGGATTCGGTTATCGCCTTCGGAGTTTTTCCCCCTTTCCCGCAATTGAATGCCAACGCAATCATTAAAACCAAAAAAATCATTTTCCCGATAGAAACTTTGTGCATTTTTACGGGCGCGGTCTGAATGCCATTTATCAGTTGCATGACGTAATACCTCCCTGTTAATGCGTTTTACACGTTCATGTATCGGAATTTCAAAATTTGGGCAGTAAAAAAACAATCCGCCGATTGAAGAGATACCGCTGATTTTTATATGTGAAAGCGTAGCTGCTCATGTTCCGGGTTCAGCGGTTCCCGTTTCAGGGTTTATCATTCCCAGTCTCCGGCTGGGAATGCTCGCTCCGAGGCTCTGCTTCAAGTAAAAACATTTGACGACACAATTGGCTGCAATTTGCACTGGCTTAGCAAGCTTTCCGAATTGCTTACAATTTATGGGCTAAAATGCGTTTGTTGGAAAGTCAAGTCAGAGCCTTTAAGTATACACTCCCGGCGGAATGCAGGGAGCGAGAGAGCTACTTGTAATGAAAGCCGCGGGATATTTCAAGGCAAGGACGATAGGGCGCCTTTAGAACAATATCCGCAAAGAAAACGACACCAGGATTGGCTACCCTGAAACTTGAATGCTGAATCCTTCAACCTGAATAGTTGCCGCTGATCTAAGTTCTTGAAATATAATTGAATTAGTGGGAGGTGTCAAGTCTTTTTTTTTAGAAATCTGTAAAACCTCAGTCAGGAGTGTATCGCCTTTTATGCGATGCACTGCGGCGCATAAAGGCGCCGCACTCCCGGATTTACAAATTGACTTGAAAATTTAAGCTATCCGTAAATGAGGTTTTGCAGAATTCGGGATTTGGCAGGCAAAGAAAATTGGGCAACGGAAGGTTTCGTGTTGGCTGGTTACGGTGAACTATTTTAGCGTTCGATGAAGAATCGGGTCAGGCGATTCAGGCAGATGTCGCCGCCGGACTTCAATCCGTCCTGGCTTAATAATCGGAAATCGTCGTTTAATATTTCTCACTCTGTTGCACACCATTCGAAACGGTTCGCTTTACAAAGGAGGTGGGATAAAATAACCTGGACATTCTGCCTAAAAATCATTTTGATAAATGGACATTTAAAAAATTTGAACGGGTAACGCATTTTATCCCAGCTCTTTAAATGCCGATCCCGTGCGCTCGCACAGGACAAAATTTAAACGTATTCATTTTTTTAAGCCACTGATTGACTCAGATGAGACACGGATTGATTGTACTGTGTTGCTTTAATCCGTGTTAAGGAGGTGGGATAAAATAAATTACCCATTAAAATTTCTGAAGTTGCTATACTCGTTAAGGATTAAAAAGTAACATTAGTTTGTCATTGCGAGTAGCGAGGTACGAACGACGAAACAATCTCATAACTTACTGTAAACATAGAGATTGCTTCGCTCCACTGCGTTACGCTCGCAATGACATAAAAGTTAAATTTATGCCCGTGCAAAGTATATCAATATTCTTTTTAAGCAAAATGTCCAAGTTATTTAATCCCACCTCCTAAATCATTGAAAATCAGTGGCTAAAACTTATTTGCTTGCTTTTTCGTCTGAATGTCGCATAATTCCCGAAAATTCTGATTTAAGCAATTTATATGAATAATCCAGGTTACATATTTTTTTTAAAAATCTTGAATTCATGCTTCTAGCCACTTTAACACGGTTTAGAACATATTTTTATTACCAGGTGTCAAACTCCGGTGGTAAGAATAGAAGATGCGCGTTCGGAATAGTCGGAACAGAATCGAATTTGAAAATTTCGTATCAGATTTTTGTTTCCGGCGATATTTCGTGGCTGAACGGAAATCCGTATTTTTTCACCCTGAGCGGAGTCGAATGGTGAAAAAATATTGCCATTTCGAGTAGCCACAATATACAGCTACCGAAATTTTAGGCTTGCACCTGTGCGGCATAACCGGCGAGTATTTAGGGGAAATCTGGAAATGGCTTAAAGAGCAGCGTTGGATTTTCACGCGTGTTCGTTGTGATTAATCATGCCATATTTTTTCAGTTTCAATTTGAAATTTTTCCTGTCAAGTCCGGCATTTTTTGAAGCGGGAAGAATTTTCCCATCGGTTCGTTCCAGTTGCTTTTGAATATATTCTTTTTCGAATTTTTCTTTGGCATCCTTGAACGGGAGGTGTGCATACGCGTTTCCATGCGGAACCGGCTTATTCAACAAGCCGGTTTGCAGCGTGTCGGCTTCTATAATTTCACCTTTTTGAATGATAACCGCGCGTTCGATGATGTTCTCTAATTCCCGCACATTACCCGGGTAATCATAATTTTTTAGAAGCGTCATGGCGGAGCTGGAAATATCGGCAATATTTTTTTTCATTTCAGCGGCATAGCGCTGCCTGAAATGATCAACCAGCAACGGGATATCTTCCCTTCGCTCGCGCAGCGGCGGCAAAAAAATCGGGAAGACATTCAGACGAAAAAACAAATCTTCGCGGAATTTCTTTTCGCCGATTGCCACCTGCAAATTTTTGTTTGTAGCAGCAATAATGCGCGCATCGACTTCCAGCGTGGACTCACCGCCGACGCGTTCGAATTTTTGGTCCTGCAGAAATCGAAGCAGCTTCACCTGCAACGATGGGTAGATTTCGCCGACTTCATCAATAAACAAGGTACCGCTGTCGGCTAATTCACATTTGCCTTTTTTCTGCCTGAGTGCGCCGGTAAACGCGCCGCGTTCGTGCCCAAAAAGCTCGCTTTCCAGAACGCCTTCTGCCATTGCCGCGCAATTTGCGATAATGAATGGTTTATCCGCACGTTCGCTCATATTATGGATCGCGTGGGCGACGAGTTCTTTGCCGGTACCGCTTTCGCCTTGAATCAGCACGCTCGCATTGCTGGGGGCGACATCCCGGATCAAGTCAAAAATCTCGCGCATGGATCGGCTTTTTCCGATAATGTTTTCCAACCGATACCGATCTTTTTCTTCTTCTTGCTGTTGCCGAGCCCGGGAAATCAGGTCGAATTGCTCCCGCGCCTTTTCGATTCGGGGGATCAATTCATTGATCATATTGCTGGATTTGTCAAGAAAATCAAACGCTCCCAGCTTGATCGCCATCACAGCATCATGAGTTGTGCCGAAAGCTGTCAGGAAGATCACGCACACATCAGAATTTTCCTGACGCAATCGCCTCAGGACATCGAGCCCATTCATATCGGGCAATCTCAAATCCAATAGCATCACCGCGATGTTTTTATCTCTGACCATTTCCAGTGCTTCCTGTCCCGTCGATGCTTCTTCGGTCAGGTATTTTTTCTCTTTCAGCCACCTGACAAGTTGGCTTCGCACGGGATCTTCATCATCCACAATCAAAATCCGAGATGATTTCATGGAATGCTCCTATTTTAAGCCGGGATCATATTTTTCTATTATTTTGCCCAGCGATTTTTCAATATTGGCTTTTAATCTGGCAAAATTTTTTGTATACGGAATATGCTCAAATCCCAACAAATCGGTGGGTACAGGGGTGGTTTCATTTCTCAATAAAATGACATGCCTTGCCAGTCCCAGCAAAAGTCCGAATTCGAACAGGACATTGGCATTCCAGTCTGAGATATCGATAATTCCATAGGGAGATCTTTGAATACCCTGACACACCTTGCACATGATAACAATATCTTCAATTTGGGTATCCGCACGATTCGCCGACAAACCCAATTTTTCAACCGCCGGTTTTATGCCTTTTTCGTACACCTCCTGAAAAGCAAACTTTCGGTTATCCTTGAAAGGCATCCCCACAAAGACCGACTTTGGATCTTCCTCGATATTCAGCGGGCAGTATACCGATCCGGTGAGAAAACAACGCTTCATAATACTTTTTTCGTGCAATTCAATAAGCGTTTTAAGATTTTGACTTCGTATCTCGGTGGGTTGCTTGCGCCACTTCAATCCGTTTTCAACCGTTTTCAACAATTCACTAATTGAGAACGGTTTTCTCAGGTATGTCTGGGCACCTCGCTGAACGATGGCTTTAACGGCTTGAGGCAATGTTGCGAAAGCACTGGTGATGAGAATAAAAATATCGGTATTGATTTTGCGTATTCCCCGCAGGGTTTCGATGCCGGTCATCTTTCCGTCGGGCAATACCATATCGAGTATAATCAGATTAAAAGATTCGAATTGCAGCCGTTCAATCGCTTCCTCACCGGTTTCGATGCAAACTACCTCATAGTTGCATTCGCCTAATACTCGTTGAAACAGCGAAAGAAAATCCGGCTCGTCGTCAATAACCAGTATTCTGACAGATTCCAATATGCTTCTCTCCTCTCGAATGAGATTTTCATGCGATACTCGCCCAGATAGCCATTTGTTGCCAACAAGAGCTGGTGACTCTTAAGACGGCTAAGACACCGAGATCGTCTGGTGTCAGATTTCGTTCGGTTGCCGAGACAACGATTATCGGAACCGATGGATTAATCTTTCGCAGTTCCGGGATAATCACCCTCGCCGTGGTTTCACCGTCCAGTTCTTTTTTCAGATGATAATCCAGGAAAACCAGGTCGAACTTCATCTCTCTCATGAGTTGCACGCCGCCTCTCCCGGTTTGGCAGGATTTAATATAGTGCCCCTCTTGAATCAACCAACGTTCCATCTGCGACAGCATTTCCGGTTCATCATTAATTAGCAAAATACGCTTTTCCGATTTCATGTTCTACTCCGTTCCCCTTTAAATTTCAGTAAGTTGAGCGCACGGCAGTTGGATGCTGACCGTTGTCCCCTCCCCTGGTACGCTCTCAATGGTAATTCTACCGCTATGGTCATTTTCAATAATCCTTTTGCATATATTCAAGCCGAGACCGGTTCCGTGTTCCTTTGAGGTGTAAAAGCGTTCCCAAACATGCTTTAGATCCTCCGCAGCAATACCCATCCCGGTATCTTGAAACCGGATATGCAAATATTCTTCATTCATTTGACCGGATATCATCAAATCGCCCCCATCCTTTTCCATCGCATCGATCGCATTGATGACGATATTCAGAATGACACGTTTGATACGCGCTATGTCGATTTCCACCAGAAAACTCAGCGATGGATACGACGGGCGAATTCGCACATTGGAATTTGTTGCCCTGGTTGCCACCAGCGGCAACGTTTCGCGAAAGACATCTGCCAGATTCGCTTTTTCAAAATTGACAGTAGCACGCGTGTACGTTCGGGAAAGGTCACTGGTATAATTTTCGATGCGCTTCACGAATTGCTCAATTTTTTCCATGGAATTCATAACTTCAAGAAAATCAATTGCATTATGGTTGCATTTATACGAAACCCATTGGGCTTCGCCGGCGATGAGCGAAGAACAGGTTCGAATATCATGTGAAAGCCCTGAAAGTGCTTCGCCGATTACGCCGACTTCCAGGGCTTCGTGAAGTTGATATTGCGTATGTGCCAATCGTTGGGTGAGTTGGGCGTTCGTGATTGCCACGCTCGCCTGATTCGCCAGTTGTTCCAGCAAATAGAGGTCGTGAGCACCGAAATCATTTTTCTTCAGGCTTTCCACATTGATCAAACCAATGACTTCGTCCGCAAACATCACCGGCACACAAATTTCCGACTGGACATCAGGATTCACTGGCTGATAATACGGATCCTGAGCAACATCCGGTACGATACGATATCGCTGGTTGCGGACAACCCAACCCGATGTACCCTCATCCTCGGTTATTTTTGTGCCAACATAAGATTGGTCAGCCTTTCTGCCCAGCGCGATCTTGACGACATAGCACTTTTCCTCTTCATCCAGCAATTGGACATACGCGGTTCGGTCACTGCTGCCAATTGTTTCGAATACCTGTCCGGCAACTGTTTGGAGTACTTGCATCAGTTCCAGGCTGGCGCTGATTTGGGTTCCGGTTTTATAAAGCGCTTGCAATTGTTTCAGCCTGATATCGAACAATTCACCGATTTTTGTTGCGATAGCGGCATTGTCCGCCAGTACTTGCAGCATATCCTCATCATGTTCGGTGAAGGCATTCAATTCCGTGCTCTCGATATCGATGACGCCAATGACTTCATTCCGAAAAACCAGCGGAACAGCCAATTCCGATTTGATTCTGGCTTCCATATTCTTATATTCCGGGTCCAGGCGGACATCCGGCACATGCCGCGGTTTTCCATGACGCGCCACCCAACCGACTATGCTTTTTTCGTCCGGGAGCACCTGAAATCCGATATGTTCGGCGGCAAAGGATTCACCCCGACCGGCTTCGATTTTCAACACATTGGTTTCGCTGTCTTTCAACAAAGCGAATGCGACTTTGTTGCCCCGACCGAGGATTTCCAGGCTGGCATCGGCGATGGCATTCAACAATTCCTTCAGGCTTTTTTCGTGGCTAATCGCTTCGCCGATTTTACTCAATGTGATGAGTTCCTGATTTTTTTGATCGGCTATTGTAAAAAGCTGCACATTGCGCAGGGCAACCGCGGCTTCGTTTGCGAGTGTCATCAGCAGCCATTGGTGATGTTTGGTAAAGGCATCGGGGAATTCACTTTGAACATCCAATGCCCCCAAAACTTGCTCATCTATTTTCAACGGTACTGCCATTTCCGATTGAACATTCTTCCAGGACTGGAAGTAGCGATCGTCGCGAGCGACATTTTTACAAATACAAGGTTCTTCGCTTTCAACAACATAGCCCTGAATGCCCTGCCCCCTGGAAACATCCGGTAATTGCACGATTTCATCCTGGTAAAGTAGCCGGTAGCGCCAGTTTTTGGTTGATGAAAAGCGAAAAAAGATCATCACTTTTTCGGTCTCGACGATCTGGCTGGTTGCATCCAGAATTTTGCTAATAATCGAATGAATATCAATCGTCTCGGTTAATTCGCGCGCAATGCTGCAGATCATGTCATATTTATCGCGTTCCTGGTTCTTTTGTTGAAACAGATTTGCATTTTGGATTGAAACCACCGCCTGACTCGCCAGCGCCTGCAGTAGTAAACAATCTTCTTCAGCAAAAAAACGTCCGGCTGCCCGGTAAACATTGATCACGCCAATTACCTTATTCATCACTTTCATTGGCACAGAAAGCAGCGGACCCAATCCTTTTTTTATGACTAAATCCCGCTGTATAAATTCTGGACATTCTTCACTATCGAGTACATTTTTAAATAAGCGCGCCTCACCGGTTCGGGCGACCAAGCCGGTAGCACCTTTTCCAATCGGCAGGGAAAATCTATGTTGGTATTCGCGGGACAGTCCGAAGCCGGCAACGATTTTCAATTCCTGCTGCTTTTTATCGACCATTAACACCGAAGCAACCTTGACGCCAGTGTATATTTGCCTGATGCTTTCGATTATGACATCGTAAATTGCATCAAGTTTTATTTTGGTCGCTATATTGGCAATGGATCGGACTGCCTGCTCCAATTTCAGCGAGGGGATGTTTGTCTTTTTTAACATCTAACGAAACCCTTTGCTTCATTGATTTAAATATATTCGTAAATTTTCATCCTGCACGCTCAACAGCCATCTATAGAATTCAATCACTAATCAAGGGACTCTCGTGACCGAAAAATCCTACAGTTAGCAAAAATGCTGTATATTCTATATGATCAATTAATAGCCTGGCAAGCAGATGCCCCGGTGAAGCGATAAAAAGATGATGCCAGTGTTAGGGGTATGCAGAAAGCACTCGCTGCTTTGTTAATGCATTATTAATTGTTTGAATAGCAATTTTATAGCTGACTGGTTTTTTCAAATATTCTGTAACGCCTAAAGCCCGCATTTGCTCTTCAATCTCCTCGTCCATAACAGCGGTCAACACAATGACTTGAATTTTGGAAGAGCAATTATCCACACGGTTCGATCTGATTTTAGCTAAAAGCTCAAGCCCAGCCTGACGCGATTCCGCCCCTTTTCGAATGCTGTCGCCTGACGGAAACATCACATCCAGGCAGATCAGATCGAAATTTTTATTCATAAGTTTATCAATTGCCTCATCGCCATCACGGGCTAGTTCACATGTATGTCCCAGTTTTCGAAGCGCGCTAAAATACGGCGTCACGCCTCGACCTTCATCTTCAACAAACAATATATTACATGCCATACGATTTTCCCTTTGCTTTTTTAGGCAAACTCACGGTGAATATGGTATCATAAAGCTCGGAATATTTGGAATGATGGTGTTTATCAGTGCCAACGGGCACGCTTTTCACTTTGATGGTTCCCCCGTGTCCTTCAACAATTTCCTTTGCGATTTTCAATCCGATCCCGGTTCCGGGAATATATTGGCGGGTATCATCGATCGGCGTACGCGAGAAGCTTGTAAAAATTTTATCGTAATCTTCCTCCTTGATGCCAACACCACGATTCCTAATAGAGAATTTGATATTGGTGCCATCGTCGAAGCCATCGATTTGAATATACGTATTCGCGCGGGAATATTTCACAGCATTATCAATAAGATTGCTGCAAACTTGGCTGATTTTGTGAGGGTCGAAATAAAAGCAGGGAAGCCTGCGAATGTTATCTCGCACAGCGATCGATATATCCCGCTCAATCGCGCGAACGCGATAGGAATTCACACATTTGTAAACGATTGAGCCCAAATTTTCATATTCAAAATTGTATCCTATGTTACTCCTTGCTTTTTTCGAAAGCATTCGTGTATTGTCCATTTGTCGCTTTGCGCGTTCAATTTCCTCGAATATAATATTAACAAACTCTTCAATTTTCTTCTCATCGATTTCCTTCGCATTTCGATTTTTATTTTCAATTAGTTCCTGTAATCCGCCAATTTGCGCGTGAATGTTATGTAAAGGACTTAATATTTCATGCGGAAACTCGGCCAATTTGGTTTCAAGATCAGCGATTCTAACAGTATCGCGAATATTTCCAATGGCAATTGCTGCCTGGTTCACAAAGGTCTCAATAACACGCATACGACGTTTAAATACATGTTCGTCGCCGAATACCAGTTCGGGCTTATCCGTCAGATCGATTTGAATCGTGCCAATTGATTCGTCACGCACGACGAGTGGAATCACATATTGCGAGCGAATAGCGCCCAATTCGATTGCCTTGTGATTGCATCGGGGATCCGTTGCACACTCTTTGCTTAAAAGGGGGTGTTTCTTCTTGACAGCAAGGGCTAATATATCTCGCCCATTCAACGCACGCTTGGTAATATCTTTGATCCGCATCCAGCTTTCCCCCATCGCCCAGCGACCCTCAATTTTCTCGTCATGCCTATTGATGATGGAGATCATGCTTTTGGTATACCCAATGCTCTTCAGGCTATTGAACACGAATTGGCAGGCTTCAGATTCTGTTTTGCAGGACTGGATATCGATACTCGCCTGGAAAAGCGCCTGGAGTTGGTTCTCCAGTTCTCGCTGCAGATCGAACTCTTCCTGCAAACGATTCAGGTTATTCTCTTGCTCCTTCACCAGGTTTGCCTGGGAAATTCCGATGCCAGCGAGATTCGCCACTTTCCTGAGGATTGCCAGTTCGTCTTCGTCAATTTCTTTTTTATGGATTTTCTCATATCCGGCTTCCAGCGTTGCCAGCACTTCGTCCCGGACGATGATCGGCAAAATGACCCGCACATATTGCTCATGATTGAATCGCTCATAGATTTGCCGATCGAGACGATCATCCCAGCCATACAGGATAACCTCTTGTTTATTCTTTACCACCCATGCCTGAATATCATCACTTTGAAGCGAATGCCAGGCAAGATCCAAAAATTCACTCGACACGCCCAGCCCCATGGTAGTGCCGATGATATTGGTCGTTCGATTCACCTCGGAGATCGTAACCATATCAAATCCGAGGGTATTTTTCACCACCTCGAGGACGACTTCCTTGATTTTATCGATATCGAGAGTCGTCGTAATGCGTTCCTCGACTGCCTGAATCGCCGACAATTCTTTGATCACGTTATTTTGGCGCTGTATCAATTGGGCATTGGCGATCGCTGCTGCTGCCTGATTAGCAATTGTCGAAAGCATATACAGATTATTTGCAGTGAAAGCATCGAATTCCTCGCTGTCAATATTCAAGATAGCAATCGTTTTATTCGATTGCGTGTTCCGATCGGTGATCGTCAATGGGATGGCAATCGTTGAATTGACTGCTGGGAAAAGCGGGTAATGTTTTTGGGATGAATCTTTTGATACATTTCCTGAAATATAATACGTTTGCCGCTGGAAAACGACGCCGGTAATCCCGCGATTGACGGGGCTTGGTTCTACCGGCAATTTTTCGCCAGGACGACGGCTGCTTAATGCTTTGTACAACAAGGTATTGGTTTTTTCATCGTATAATTTGGCATACGCACGACTGCATTTCGGCAATTTATTCAAGCACTCAGAGGTAACCGTTTGCAGAATTTGATCCACATCGGTTAGTGACATAAGGTGCTTGCCCAATTGAAACAACGTTTTAATGTCCCTCAGATCCTTTGCAAATCCGACCGATCCGATCACTTTGTCATTTTTATCCCTTATGAAGCTGGCGGACAGACTAACGGGGATCGATTCGCCATTTTTCCCCAGAACCATCGTTTCGCGGTTGCTGAAGGTATTATCCCGGGCTGATCTCAGCTTTTGGGTATTTTCCTTGACCTTTCCCAAAGCAGATGAAAATTCGTCGCTAAAAAAGCACTCCGTGATCCGTCTGCCGATTTTATTACCCAACAATTCAATTGCGCCTTTATTCATATACTGAATTCTGCCATATTGCCCGGTAATCATTGCCAGGTCGGTCGAGCTTTCGATGATGCTTTCATAATTTTTCAAATTATCAATAGTAGCCGAGAGTTCATTGACCAATCGCGTATTCTTAATCGAAATGACCAATTTAGTTGTCAGGATTTTCATGAGCGGCAGGTCCAAATCATCAGAAAAGCCTGCGTAATTGATTATCCTCCCCTTATCATCCTTCTTGTTATAGGCGATTAAAATACCAATTAACTCATTGTTGTTATCGAGCATTGGATGGCATAACACCGATTGTCGTGTCTTCGTCGATAAAAAATCCGATGCATCTTTATTTTGAATCGCGGGGAAGTGACGCAACGCTTCGCCGTACAAATTCTGAAGCTGTTTCGTATGCGCGACATGCTCGGTTAATCCCGCATTTTCTTCTATGGGCAAGCGAAGCCCGATTTTGGGTCCTTTCTCAATGATTCCGTCCAGATTTCTGAAGGAGCTTTTGAGCGTCACATGATCGTTTTCCGCAATCCATAAACTGCAGAGCTCGGCATCCAATATTTGGGTTGCCTGACTCACAATGTGATCGAATTTATAATCCAGGCTATACGCTTCGAATTCTGATAACAGGATGTTGCTCACCGCCGAAAGAAGCTCCAGCTTTTCGATCATTTTATTATTTTTTTTAAACAACTCGGAATTTTTAAGTACATAAACACTTACTTCACCGAGAGCCCTGGCGAGCTCGAGATCACTTACTCTGAAAAAATCCGGTTTTGAATGCTCCAGTACCAGCACACCGATGGTATTGTCATTCCTGCTGCCTTCGCTTTTTCGCAACGGAACCGCGAGTTGCGATTTAATCGCCTGCCCGGCTTTGTCACGTGTGTTTGACTTAAAGCCTTCGGTATCGATATTTTTTATTATTCGGGACCGCCCTTTTCGAAAAACTTCACATACCAGTCGTTTCTTTTCGCTGGGTACGAACGAACAGGTTTCCATCGCTTCACTCTTAAATAGCTGGCAATGGTTGCCATACGCGCAGCGGAGTTTCCGTTCGTTCTCATCGTAGAGGACCAGACAGCAATGCTCAGCTCCTGTAAAGGTTGCGGCGTTCAATACGATATTCTGAATCAGCTTTCGATCATCATAAATATCCAGGTGCAAGTCTCTGCCGATTTTTTTGATAACGCCTGCCGATGGTGCCGAGCCGTTGAGGTTTGATTCGCATCGATTCAGAAACGCCGTGAGGTTTTCGACAAAAAATCGCTCATCTTTCGAAAGAACCGATTTACCCTGCCACATCAAAACCAGGCAGCTCTCACCAATTCCGCGGTATTGAAAAGGGATGGCTGCCAGAGTGCATATCCCGTCTTTTGGACAGAGTTCTTTATCAGAAATTTCACCCGAATCGATGAATACCGGCACATGCTTATCCAATATCGAATTGAAATGACCGTTCGTGTTAAATAAATTCAATATGCTTTTTCCAGCCGGGGAATGATCGGGCAACATCTTGAACGGGGTCAATTTATTCTCCGCGTCTCTATTGCATGCGATTGCCAAATCAAAATTCAAAAAATGCTTTGTGTTCGCCAAGAAAGCTTGCATCTGACCGCGTTGCAGGGAATTATTCAATTGAAAGATTTCATTATGAAGCGAGAGCAGTTGTTCTTCTCTTCGCATAAAATCTCCTTGAATGTTTTGGGTGTGCTGCATTTCATCTGCATTCATTGGAAGCTCTCAGTTTTTAGCATCGACCTGAGATATTGCCAACTAGTATATTTTATTCACCAAGCACGGAATTTGTTTCAATTATTTATTGATTCAAATTCCTATTTTTTCTGATGATTGTTTCTGATATTCCTGCAAAACATTCCGAATCCATCCTCAATGCCATTCACACATGGCACACACCCAATGATTTTGTCACTTGACCTCTGCCCTATGTTAAATAACTCCCAAAAGTTATCTAAAGGATTCCAATTTTATAATTCAAATCGCATGCCATGTTACTTCTTCTGACTATCAACATACTAACGGTTGTTTTTACAAGCAGTTAACTCTACGAGCAGAAATGCCGTTTTGCTGCTGCCAATGAACCGGATGATGTATTATAACCCCACATAAAAGCGCATTTTTGCCTCACCGCCTATTTGTACGATTGAACCGACTTCCAATCGGATTCCAAAATGCTGTGGATTGGCAACGAACCGATGGAGATCAATGCGAAGTGAGCTGTTTTGCTCGCAAAACCCATGTTTTCTAACCAGCGCTAAAAATGAGTCTTGCATTTCCCCTGTAATAAATCCTTGACTTTTTCAATAAAATTCTTAAAATTATCGCCTGCACGTCCAGGCAGATCTTATAACTATTTTATTTTTGTAGCACTCGTGGCATGCAAACGGGGATATGCTTTATCCCGGGCGGGAGGAACCTATGAATTTTAAACTATTAATCATAAATCCGGGCTCGACGTCGACCAAAATCGCGATTTTCGATGATGAACAAAATAGTCTGGAAAAATCAATCGCCCATTCCCCGAAAGAACTCATGGCATTCGAAAAAATATGGGATCAGCTAGCAATTCGGCAAAGGGCGCTACAGGCATTTTTGGCAGAATCAAAATACCGCCCCGTTGATTTTTCAGCAATCGTGGGACGCGGTGGTTTGCTCCGATCAGTTCCCGGCGGAACGTATCAAATAAGCGCCCGGATGCTGGAGGATGCCCGGATTGGATTGCAAGGCGAGCATGCTGCCAACCTGGGCTGCGCGCTGGCGTACGAGTTGGCGCAAGCCGCCGGAATTCCAGCCTTCATTGTAGATCCCATATCTGTCGATGAATTTGAGCCGATCGCGAGATACTCAGGGCACCCGCTCATCCAGCGCCGAAGCCTGTCACACACATTAAATCTGCACGCCGCTGGCAGGGAGGCTGCAAGGCGACTGGGGGAAGATTTCATCGCCGCAAATTTCGTTATCGCGCATCTTGGCGGCGGAATTTCGATTTGTCCGCTCAAAGGCGGCAAAATCATCGATGTGAACGATGCTTCCAGCGACGGTCCCTTCTCACCGGAGCGCACCGGCGGGCTTCCGTTACAGCCTTTCATCAATCTATGTTTCTCAGGAAATTATACGAAGCAGCAGGTTAAAAAATTAGTCATGGGAGAGGGAGGCTTGTTAGCGTACACCGGAACCAGCAGTGCGCGGGAAATCGAAAAAAGGATTCACGAGGGAGATAGCGCGACGAAAGAAATTTACCTGGCAATGGCGTACCAAATCGCCAAAGAAATCGGCGCGATGGCAACCGTTCTCGATGGAAATGTTCGGGCAATCGTCATCAGCGGTGGACTTGCAAATTCAGATTTGCTCGTGTCATGGATTAAAAAGCGGATTGCATTTATCGCAGAGGTACTGGTGTTGCCGGGCGAATTTGAAATGCAAGCGCTGGCGCATGGTGCTTTGCGGGTGCTGCGAGGAGAAGAAAGGGCAAAGCAGTATTAAGGCAGCGAAGTATCTATCCGGTCGAATCCCGAAATGCTGCGCTCGATAATTTGACTTTTTCGAATAGCGTCTCATGAATCTTCATATTTCCAGCCCGAGCCCGCAGACAGGGCATCGGACGCCATGCTCGGATAGCGTTTTTTCCGAACCGATGCGACGCGATCCATTCATGTTGTTTCTGTGCTGACAAGGCACGGATCTTTTGCTGCATAATTGGCTCAACAAACCATCAAGCATCCCACCCCCGGATGAGCATTTACAGATCGACATCAGAATGGGTTCAAAACGTAAACGCTCACCCAAAATAAGCCTCTCAAGTTTTGCCCGTTTAGGAGGCGGGATAAATAGCCGCTTAAGAAATTTAAATGGGCAACTTATTTTATCTCACCTCCTAAATTGCTAATCAATTAGGATATTTTCGAGGTTTTCCAAAAATTGAGGCAGTAAGATATTGAACATAAAACCGAGCTGCACTTTTTTCTGATCGAAGAAAATGCTGATACGGTAGATATCAAATAAAACGATGATGACGCCTTTTTCATCTGCCAGTTTTACATAAAAATATTCACCGATAGAAGGCAATTCAGCTTCGCTTTCTTGCAAGGTTGACATAAGGTGATCGGCTACCTGGTTGAAGAATGCAACTGCTTTGGGCATTGAATTATAACCAGAAATCGAAAAGCCATCTTCTGCAGTCCAGATATCACACGAGAGCAAGCCTTCGCCCAAATCCTTCTTCAGTCCGTCGATTGCTTTTTGTAATTCCATAGGGCTCATAATACACCATCCACCTGATTGTTAAATGATTCAGTTATTTTTTGATACATACTATGATAAAAACATAAAATCTGCAAATTCGTCTACCTTTGTGACCACGAATTCACCAAAATCATCACCGCATTCGATGCCCTTCGTTTGTTTGCAGATGAAAGTGCGATGTCCGTTGGGATATGGTTCACCGTACGCCAAATCCATAAATGCCGATGAGACCCCCGTGATCATAGGCGCCATGGGGATGGGGCTTTTTCGCTCCATATTGACATCCGATTCATAATAATCATAAGCGCGGACGACCATTCGTCTGCCAGGCACCAAATCTACGATTTCGGCATTTGCCCAACCCCAGGCAGTGAAAACAGCGTAAGCGCCGTACAAAATATCTTCAGGTATTCTTTCGACCATCGGTGCGACCACTGCTTTCCATTCTTCTGAGGTAATAATTCCATAGCCGGTATGATAGCCGCAGGTATTGGCTGCATTGTACAATAATCCCCAGGCGGCTTCCTGCAATTCAGGTGACACAATATTTAGAATTTTCACGCCAAATTTATTCCAGAACTCTGTAGGTAATTGATTTACCAGGACGTTGAAAGCAGGGATTAATCCTTCTTCGTTTCCCCTGATTTCAATTTTCGATAAATCATCAATGATTTTCTTCCTGTCAATAGCCATCTTTTCTAACCTTTCCTATTTTTTCTCTATTTTCATGATCGAATTTTCTGCACCAGACACGATTGATTCGATTTCTTTAACAATGAAGCTGCCGATGGGTAGATTGTGGAGTACCGCAAATGCAGCAGCTAAATACCCATGCGTGATGATGTTTACCGGTTTATCACGTTCTCCCCATTTTTTAATCCAGCCGGAGTCGACATGAGAAAATGACATCTCAACTTCGCCTTCTGTCATCGAAGCACTGTTGATGGTCATTTTCCCCAGACCTGTAAAAGCGCAGTATTGCTCAACAATTTTGATTCGGTCGTCCAAATCATTCAAGCTGTGTTTTTCAAAATAGTCTTTCAAAACCGGATAGAACGATTCTTCGGCTGTATCGTAAAGAATTTTCAAGCCATCGAACAAATCGCCAGCATCATCGGCAAGTTGGGTGTACAACGTTGCGTAGTGATGACAATGCAAAACTGAATTCCATTCATTAACGTAATGCCGGTATCTTTCAGCATCAAATTGTCGTTTCGCTATATATTCTGCTCCCATTAGTTATACTCCTTTCATTCTTCAAAATTTGGGATATCTTTGGTTCCCAATAACTCAATCAATGCATCGCGTACCTTTTTAATATTCACTTTGGAATCGGTTAGAGATCGAACGCGCGCCGTTGACCACCCGGTTTTCAAGGATAGTCTCATCCGCAGAACAAACGCGCCTTTATTTTTTGCGTAATCATAATATTGCTCCAGGACCTTACCCATTTGGAGTCTCCTTTCATAAATTATTAATAAGTGTTATTAAATCTTTCACACAATTTGAGCCGCAATGGCGACTGAAAATTATTCTCAAAGTATAATTGCTTTCTACCCCTTTGATTTGATAAACATTTTTCTTTTCAATCCGAAAAAATGGCAAAGGAAAATCGGGGAAGTATTCAAGTGAATTCCCGTCGCCCAGCTTTGTTATAAAATCTAAGGTTATCGGTTGGCTTAACTTGAATTCCTTGATAAACGAACCATCAAAACAATCTTCAATTGGAGTAGCAGAGAGAACTTTCATTCGATTTTCTTCAAGATTTTATTGATTGCGTCAGCGGCAGTGTCAATTTCTTCAAACGTTGTAAACCAGGAACAACTCAATCTCACCGTTCCCTGCGGCGATGAACCAATTTCGCGGTGAATTAAAGGTGCGCAATGCAATCCACTCCTGTTTATGATACCAAAGGAATCTTTCAATATCATCCCAATGTCGGAGGGATTCACGCCTTTAATCGCAAACGAAAAAACACCACCGGTATAGTTTTTCTCGTAAGGTTCGAATAATTTTAGAAGTTCTGATTTTTTGACAGATTCACGTAACCGACAGAATAATTGATTTTTATGCTGACCGATACGAGGAGCGCCAATTTCACAAACAGCTGCAACCCCGGCAGCCAGACCAGCAAATCCGGGTAGATTCATTGTGCCCGATTCATAATAAAGCGGCAAATCTTTTGGCTGATACATTAAATCACTTCGAATGCCTGTGCCGCCCTGAATAATAGGTTCGAAAAGCTCAATTTCTGATCCCAGGTAAAAACCGCCTGTTCCCATCGGACCCATCAATCCTTTATGTCCGGTGAAAACCAAAATGATATTGCCCGGGAAATCCCGCACATCAATTGCAAATGAGCCGGCACTTTGCGATGCATCAATGCAGATGGGGATGTGCTTTCGCGCGCATAAATGCGCCAATTCCCTGATCGGCAGGATTGTCCCGGTAACATTGGAAACATGATTGATTACCACGAAAGTGGGTTGTTTATCAAGGGATTTTTCAAATTGATTCAAATCAAGAATAGTATCAAGCGGTAGATGCGTTATTCGGAAATTTTTGTTTCTAGACTGATGATTAAGCGGACGGAGCACCGAATTGTGTTCATGTGAGGATGTAATGCAGTGACCACCGCTATTTAATTTGAATAAACCCTGAATCACAAAATTCAAGGCACTTGTTGAGCCGGAGGTTAGAATGATTCTGGAGATATCACCGATACGGAAGAGCATGCCTATATTCATTCTACATGTCGTCAGGATGTCATCTTGACCTTCAAAACCGCCTCTACCGGGTTCGTTCGGTATCTGGTTCAGGTGATGGGATACAGCCGCAATAACTGATTCTGGTTTGGGATACGACGTTGCCGCGTTGTTCAGATATATCATTATATTCCCTGCTCTTCCTGGATTCGAGAATATGCTTAACCATAATTTTCAAGATATTATATGCGAATTTAATATTTTGGCAGGAATTTTTAAAACTTTGGCATCGGCAAATGATGTACCACCGATATAGCAAATTTCAACCGAAGCAGAGCTGAGTACTGACGGAGAACTATCCGCCTCTCATTTTGTTTTTCATCAAAGGTAAAACCTCGCGAATACACAGTCGAACCAATCTCTTTATTATCAGCCCGTTAGAATTGCACGCAATATGTCGTGAAAATTTTTCTATAAACGATCATACCCTTCGATCTTGTGATATTCATTCTCTTAATTGAATTGAAATCCAAATGAATGATTACTAATTTTATGCTTTTGCTATACAAACTCTTTGCTTTTCTGCATCATTCTGTTACGTTCTGTTCTAAAACGAGACAGTTTCGACGATGACTGATCTCCGGATTTATGGAATTTAAGCTTGGCAGATTTTATGAATCCAAACAAAAAATCATGCTGCAAGAAGCTCATCCCAAATTCATTTTTGACTTCGGGTGCCTTTGCGCATCTGATGGTTTTACTGCGAGCCGCTATTCGAGTTTATTTGGAAAGATGTCCATCCACACGGATTAATATTTGCTACTGACTTCGAAGCTTAAGAAAGTTGAGCCGATTCACTTTTATATCGAAAAAATCTCTTCAAATGACATTATAAATTTCTGACCAACCGGAAGCAGATCTTCAGCGCCTCCTTGCAGCAGGATTCATCATTCTGCTGATTTAGGAGGTGAGAAAACAAGCTACCCAATCAAATTTCTTAAGTGGCTATTTATCAAAATTATTATTAAGCAAAATGTCAGCTAGCAGGTCATATTATAAACAAGTTATGATTTATCACCCGAGTTACCCATACATCAGAAAAGCATGCGAATAGACAAGGAATGGCTCTGCATACGAATGCACCTAAAATATTAGATTATCAGATTGATATAATCGCCAAAGTGTTAGCGGCGGTTTGGCAGCGAAAGCCCCTCATTATCGCATTAAAACGCGATGAAGATGGCAATCCTTTGCTTAAAAAAATCCTGCGTATCATTCCCGAATATCGTCAACTTATTGTCCTGGGAAATATTCCCAAGCGTTTTTTCTATCAATCAAGTACAGCTAAATTCATTGAAAACGAAAGTCTTTCAGAGCGCGCAGATATTGTCTATGATTGCTATTCTGAAGACGGCATCGGTGGTGCTCCGCTGCACGTACTCGGATTGGATATTCAAGCGGAGGAATTCTGCTCCATTTTCTCCAAACTCAAATATGGATGGCTCGCAACGACCTCTCTGACACCCCCACAAATTGCAAGCATTTTTCAAATAGACATTCACCACAGAATCGATGTAGACCATTTCAGCGTCATTTTTCCGCATGGAATGCCCACCGATATTTCATTGGAACAACAGATTCTTGAAAAATGTATCGATAAAATACCTCGGGTAGCGGCGTTTATCATACAGATGAAAATGAGTGAAGCACGATTCATTGCAAAGGCATTTCGGGCTGAAATTGAAAAGGGACAGAAGATAAACCAGGCTGAAGCAGAGGAGCAGTTTGATATTGATGCGATAACGTTTAAACGAGTGATAGAATTGTTGGAAGCAGAATTTCATATCAATCCTATGCCATATATTGAATCCACCTCGCCAGCAGTCACATCGATGCTCAAACAGTTGCTCAGGCTGAATGGTGTTTTCGCCGGCGTGGCATTGGATGCCCAGAAAACAATTGGATATGAGCGGAAACAGGATAGTGCGCCTGTCCTTTTAAAAATGCTTATTCCTTTTATAAAATCGCTACAGGAATTCGGCGATACCGGAATCTGGGGAGAAAGGCTTTCGATGGTTGTCAATATGAACCAAAATAAAAGGCTTTTCTTCTCCAAAGAATGGTACGCACCCATAAACCAGCATTTATACTTTGCTTTCTTTTTAGATTCAAAATTACAGATCACAATCCTTATGTCGGAATTGGAGAAGGGTTTACTCACGCAGGATGCTGTCAAATAAGATGGATACAAATTATAGCAAATTGGGGGAACTACTAAAGGAGAAACTGCATGCGCCCGCTGTTAATTTCGTGGTGATAGATGCATCAGGTTCAATCATACACGATAATTTTGACGAGTTGCCGGATAAACCAAAAATTACCAACCTTACCAAAAATGTGGTGCGGGCAGCATGGCAAATGGCACAGGGAACCGAAAAGAAGCTTTTAGAAAGTATGACAATTCAGGGGGACAAAGCATTCCTGCTTTTCATCCTATCAAATGATAATATTCACTATTATGTCGTGTACAGGGCAAATGGATTAACGCTAACAATGACAAAGCTTTGTGTTCAAAATTCTATTTCACAATTTGAAAGCAAATTAGTACCACAACGTTAAGTTGAAATAAAATGATAAAAGAGCGAGGTTCAATCCCCCTTCAAGGCTGAACGTGTCGCACATTTTTCACCGGACAT
>JAFGMA010000080.1 GCA_016927835.1 Candidatus Zhuqueibacterota bacterium
AATATACCATTGACACAGATGAAACACAGTTTCTTTGTGCTGTATTGCTCTTCTCCGTGTTTAATCAGTGAAAATCCGTGGCTAAATTTTGTTGTGTACCTTTTTTGTCCGAATATTGCCTGATGCCCGATAATCGCAGCCTTAGCAATTTAATGAATAAAGCAGGTCAAGGCTAAAAAAACGAATGGTCTTCCTTTCTGCCGATTTGCATCGGCTATTTTTCCGCTTCAAAACGCACGTCGATGACACAATTACAAATATTTCGGAAAGAAGGACTCGACGCTGCAGCGGCAGTCCATCTGGCTTCTATCAATCTCAGCACTCGCTATCCGTTCGTTTCATTTCCCGATTGAATTATTTCATCGATAAAAAATAAATTGACATTTTATACAAATTCTCTTATATTAAACGAGTTTTTGACAATTGGAAATGAACTGGGCGTTAAATTTCAAGGAGAAGGTATTGGACGAACTACAGATGCTCACCATCATTGCAGAAGAATTGAATCTGCGTTTCCACCAGGTAAAAAATACCATTGAACTGCTGGATGCAGAAAATACGGTTCCCTTCATCGCGCGATACCGGAAAGAAGCCACCGGTAGCCTTGATGAGGATGCCATCCGTGCCATTGAAGACCGCATTCGCTATTTGCGGAATTTGGAAGAACGCAAACAGACCGTTTTGAAAAGCATTGAAGAACAGGGGAAATTGACACCTGAACTGGAGCAACAAATCAAAGCAGCGATGAAACTCCAGGAAGTGGAAGATTTGTACCTGCCATATAAACCGAAAAAACGAACGCGCGCGACAATTGCCAGGGCGAAAGGTCTCGAACCGCTGGCAATGCTCATCATCGACCAGGAAATAACGGAAGGCGATCCGCTTGAATATGCGCAGCAATACGTCGATGAAGAAAAAGATGTGAAAAGCGCGGAAGAAGCCATTGCCGGGGCACGTGACATTGTCGCCGAAACAGTTTCCGATTCCGCTGATGTGAGAAAAGTGGTGCGTGAGTCAGCCCAAAAGCAGGGCTTGCTCCAGTCCGAAGCACGCGATCCACAGGATGTGAGCGAATACCAGATGTATGCCGAATATTCGGAACCGGTTAAGTCAATTCCCCCACACCGCATTTTCGCGATGAATCGCGGCGAACGGGAAAATAAATTGCGAGTGAAAATCGATGTCCCCGAAGAGGAAATCATCGCTTCGATGAACCAGATATTCATTAAAAATGAAAACTGCATTTTCACCGAGCATTATAAAATGGCAATCACCGATGCCTTTAACCGGCTGGCATTTCCGGCAATCGAACGCGAAATCCGCTCTGCCCTGACTGAAAAAGCAGATGAGCATGGCATCGAAGTCTTTGCCAAAAATTTGCGCGCCCTGTTGATGAGTCCCCCGATTCGCGGAAAAATGATACTCGGCGTTGATCCCGGATTTCGAACCGGCTGCAAAGTGGCTGTGATTGATGCCACGGGCAAATATCTTGAGGGAATCACCATCTATCCGCACGAGCCGCAAAAATTATGGGAACGTGCCAAAGACGATGTCGCAGCATTGCTCGGAAAATACGACATTGATATCATCGCTATAGGCAACGGAACTGCCAGCAGAGAAACCGAACAAATGGTTGCAGAGATCATCAACGAGATGGACAGCGAGGTGGTTTATACGATTGTAAATGAAGCCGGCGCATCGGTCTATTCGGCATCGCCTGTGGCGAAAAAGGAGTTCCCGGAATTGGAAGCTTCAATGCGCGGCAATATCTCCATCGCCCGGCGCTTGATGGATCCGTTGTCGGAATTGGTTAAAATCGACCCGAAATCAATCGGCGTAGGGATGTATCAACACGATGTAAATCAAACCAAACTTGGTGAAGCCCTGGATCAGGTGGTGGAATCCTGCGTGAACCAGGTTGGTGTCAACTTAAACACGGCATCAAGTTCCCTGCTCAAATATGTTGCCGGGATAAATAGCCGCACCGCGGAAAACATTGTGAAATTCCGCGATGAATTCGGTGGATTCAGTAACCGCGATCAATTGAAGCAGGTCAAAGGATTGGGCGAGGCTGCATTTGTGCAGGCTGCCGGATTTCTTCGCATACCCGGGGCGGATATGTTTTTCGATTCAACAGCGGTTCACCCGGAATCTTATCAATCAACCGAGAAACTGCTTGCCAGCCTGGATTTAACCATAGACCAGGTGCGTCGGGACGGAACATTGTTACGCAAAAAACTGAAGAACAGCAAGAAATCGATCAATGAAATCGCTAAAGAAGCAAACACTGGTGCCGAAACATTGAGCGATATCATCGAGAGCCTGGAGAAACCTAATCTTGATCCACGCGATGAAATGCCAAAGCCGATTTTTCGCAATGATGTCCTGAAAATGGAAGACCTTATCGAAGGAATGATGCTAAAAGGCACGGTTCGAAATGTGGTTGACTTCGGGGTGTTTATTGATATCGGCGTGAAACAGGATGGACTGGTGCACCGCAGCAAAATGGCGAAGAAATACGTGAAAAATCCCCTGGATGTGGTCTCGGTTGGCGATGTCATTGAAGTGAAAGTGCTTAATGTCGATATTGATCGCGGGCGAATCGGACTATCAATGATCCTCGATGAATAGCCAGCCAGTGATTCAAATAGCGCCCGATCATTGTCGCAGAATTTTTTCCAGTTGCTTGCCTGGTATCCAATTTCGGATACAGAGGTTATTTGTCAAATTTATGTGAAGGCTATATGAGTATATTTACTGTCATTCACAGGAATATCGTCGCATTCATTCATCAAACTGAGGAGAAAGATGGAAAACAATTCTGACAAATTTGCAAAAAAAGAAGAATTCTCTACTCTTCGCGATGAATTGCTGCAAAAACTCGCTACGAAAGAAGCATTAGCAGATGTAAAACAAGACGTGTCAGTACTCAAACAAGATGTGTCAGTACTCAAGCAGGATGTGTCAGTACTCAAGCAGGATGTATCGAGACTGACGATCGAGTTGATCAATACCCGTCAATATATGCACGAAAACCTGGTAACAAAAGAGGAATTTAAGGAATCTATGGGCAAGATTCTGACGAATCAGGATGAGCTGATGAAAATCCTTGAAACAATGCGCCAGGAAATGAGAGTTCAGGATTCGACAACAGCCACAATGAAAAAAGAGATGGCGAAAGAGCAAAGGCGAAATGATAATCAAGATGGCACGCTGGAAGATCACGACAAACGCATATCAAGACTGGAAGCGCGCAATTCGTGAATAGTTCGAATCCCGAATATTATTCCTCATAATCTACGTTTTTCCCCAAACCCGCCGACAATAATAGATTCTCCTCATATACTCTCAATATCTATTCAAAACTCACATCGCTTACAGATCATTAGCCTTTAAATGAAAAGTGGCGCTCAAAAATAGAACGCCTCAAACAGCGTAATACGTACAATTGTTTAGCGGAAGCTTGAATTTGGATCGCTTGACTATTTATCGGCTATGTCTCATAATCAAAAATCGAAATTCGCCCGTTATCAAAATATCCGGACACACTGTCGATACCATAGCAGTATTTTGAAAAAGCGCGCTGAGTCAAACGGAATTTGTGAATTAATTCAATCGCCCAAAAGGGGATCATGGTTTCGACTTTTAGTTCCAGAATCACCGGTGATTCATCACTTCTGGAATTTACCGGATCATCAAAATACCGCAAAACAGGCTCATCATACGCTAGCTCCAAAGAATCTCTGACAGATCGGCAACAAAGCTGTCGATCAAAGGTGATCCTGCCGTAATCTTCCAGTTCTGTCACATAAGGTTCGCGAACATAACGAACATGCAGCCTGGGTTGTGCGTTGCACCAGTATATAAAGTCTTCAAAGCCATCCAATCGGTCTTTGATATTCGGGTGGCGGCAATCGTCCAAATTGGGAGCAAATATCTCATGCCAGCGCTCAATCGGGAGGCAGCATCGTTGTTTCCAGGTGAGGCTGGAATTGCGATATTTAATTTCCGCCCAAACAACATCAGTCGCTTGTAGCCCATAATATCGCGCACGAAGTTTATAGCGAGTTAATTTTCGAAATTTTGTATCGTAATAAAATTTTAAATCCGGCGTATCAAAGTAAATATTATTCACGATATAACTCCTGAGCTAAGCCACCGGCTTCGCCGGTGAGAATGGAAAATGCTATGCAAAAGTATTTATAATAAAAATCTTCTTTCTTA
>JAFGMA010000081.1 GCA_016927835.1 Candidatus Zhuqueibacterota bacterium
ACCTGGACATTTTGCTTAAAAATAATATTGATAAATAGCAACTTAAGAAATTTTAATGGGTAATTTATTTTATCCCACCTCCTTAGCAAATTTTGGGCAGCGGATGTCTGTATTAAAAACTTATGCGAGTTACAGAGAAATAAAACGATAGTCATCACTTCAGATGTCTGTGTATAGCCGGAACCGATATCCAAATTAAAAATGAAGGATTTTTTCCAATGAAACGCTTTGCATTAATTCTTTGTTTTTTAAGTGTGTTGCGCTATAGTGCGGGCGATTGTACGGCGCAACAGGTCGATTCAATGAAAGTTATTGTAATTCAATCAACTGATTTAATTGCAGATAAAGGGCACGATCAGGGCATCCTCGAAAATACCGTCTGGGATGTACGCAGGATCGATGCGGAAATCGAACTGCATATCGGAATCGCTGTTGTCCGTGCGGTGGCAGCCAACACCTGCACGCTGCGTACATTTCCGGTCGAATACTTGGAAATCCAGCAGGGCGATCGGCTAATCACCAATCCTTCAGGGACCAGTATCCTCGGAGCCAGCAATGCCGACGAATTCTGGCAAAAGCTCGAAAATGCGGCGAAAACTGAAAGACTCACCGGCTTTAGCGACGGAATGTCATTTGAGAAAACCAGGATCAAACTCAAATCCGGTGAAGAACTGAAGGTTAAAAAATTCATTGTCAAACAAAATCGTGAAATATTGATAACATCCAGGAAATCAATTCATCCCAAAGTGATTGATCTGACAGAAATTGAATCTATTCGAAAGCCCACAATGCATTATGCGCTTTTCGGTGCGATCATCGGTACGGCTATCGGTAGCGCGGCGTTTTATCTCATGCCCGAACAAAAGGTTACCTCCGACACGCTGCATTACTATGAAGATGTAGTGGATTATTACGGGCGGGTGATCGACAGAATTCCGCATCAGAAAGTGCAGAAAAATAAAAGCGGAATTCGGAGCAGTGTTCGCGTCGGAACCATGACCGGTTGCGTTCTAATCGGCACTATCGTCGGGTCATTCATCAAAGGCGGTTGGACTTCGATTTATCCCCGCGAGCAAACTGAAAAAAAAGTATCGCTTCAATTGCATCAGTTCAATAATCATCATAATTCTGCCGGAATAAAGCTGTCATTGAAATTTTAAAACTGGAATTGCCAGGTATCGGCGGTTGAAGTGTCTGTAAATGACAATTTTGGGTGTGCGCAAAAACGCTGAATAAAATAACCTGCCTATTTGGATTTCAACAAACGAGGAAGGCGTTTGAAAATCAGGGTTGATCAATCTAAGTGCATTTCATGAATTATCTGATGGCAATTCAATTGAATCGAAAGAGGAATAACCTTATGAAAATGATGCGTATCGTTTATGCGATAGCCCTGTTTTTGTTGCTTCTCACGGGTTGCGCCAGCTATACTGTTAATGTTGCTACCGTTCCGCCGCGCGAGGTTGAGATTTATATCAACGAGGAATACCGCGGTACAACCACGGATGATGGGACAGCATCCATCGATATAAAAAATGTATCTTTCGAAGAAGAAATGCTAATCGAGGCAAAAAGCGGCAACTACCGCGGCTATCTGACCATTCAATATAAAAATATCCTGAAATCAAGGCAAAATGTTATTTCAGCAGCGAAAGGACCGAAGAAGTCCGGGCAGTCTGCCGATTATTTCACATATAACATCGTATTTGCAGTGCCGGACAAACAGGAAGAATCAACGGATTTATCGCGCGCAGATGATGCCGCGCAAGCAGTCCCGCGGGTACGCATTAAAGAAGAAGCGGTGATGAATGAGGAAGAATTGGATCAGCGCTTCGAAATCTGTCGCTATATTGCCACCAGGCAGGAAATTGATGCTTATGCCGGATTGTCGTATGAAGGCAAGCGGGCGTTTATGCAAAATTTCTGGCAGACACGCGATCAGAATCCGGAGACAGCGATCAATGAATTCAAGCAGGCGTATTTCACGCGCGTAGAGCTGGCAAATAAGCAGTTTTCTTCCAGGAGCAAAGAAGGCTGGCGAACCGATCCGGGACGCGTTTGGATTCTATACGGCGAGCCGGATGACATAGAACGTTTTCCCATGGACTTCGAAAACCGGGCGTATGAAATCTGGTCGTATTTTAGTATTGAAGGCGGCGTTGAATTCTATTTCGTAGCGATACGTAGCTCGAAAGATATGCGGCTGGTAAATTCAACCGCCAGAAATCAAATTAACGATCCTGGCTGGGAGCGATGGTTGAAATTCAAATAATTGTGGGCATCACCGTATTTATCGAGGCAGTCGTGTCAATATGAAGATGAGATTGCGCTGCAAAACACAATCACTACTGCGGATGCCTGGTATCATTCAACCTTACATCTCGCGACATAAATTTGATCTCAGGATGAAATGAACGCAAATAATCTCGAGATGCAGGAGACAGGTAATTCATTAAAAATAATATAATACCGTGATACTCCCGATCATAGTCGATTAATCGTTTAAGGGAATTTTTGTTGCCTGCAATTTTCGTTCGTTGCGCCAGTTTCCGCTGAAGTGCTTCAAGTTGACTTTCCTTCTCCCTAAGCAAAGTTTCCCGTTGTACTGCTGTTCTTTTTTCGATTTTGGGCGGCTGAAGTGAATCTGCACTCGCATCAGGCAGGGTGCTGTCTTCGCCGACAGCGTGGAAGGTGCCATTCGTGCTGTCCGCAACCGGAATCGCCTTCATCGCCGCAATCTCTGATGTAATGCGTTCAATGTCAGCCTGTAATTTTTCAATGCCCAAATTTGCTTCCGTCGAGTTATCAGCAGCAAAATCCTGGTCCCAATTTCCACCGGGTTGCGGGAAGCAGTCTTTATTGTCTTGCAGGAAACACGAGAGGTGCAATTCATTTTTAAGGGTGTCAATTCGCACCCGGCTGGGATCGCCGAGAAATCGACTTACCTGCAAATTCAATTGTGTTTCGAGTCGTTCGGCAATAAACGCTCCTGTGGGTATTAGCGCACCACTCTGCGTGCCATCGCAAAGTGCGAAAATCATTCTGGGATCGACCAAAGCACCCGAAAGCAGTCGCTGCTTTACGGCTTTTAGATTCAACCACGGCTCCATTTGCAAATTCAATCGCTTTTTATAAAAGCCGGAAATCTGGTAAATGCTATTCCTGGGGTAGCGTGCTTGCTGCCAAATATTGCCCCATTCGATTGGATAATTCCGGACTGCAAATTTGAGGACAAATGCATTATAAACATTTAACCAGAATGCTGTCTGCTCGTTTCTGGACCAATCATCAAGCTCGGTTCTGCTGACACTTCTAACCTGTCTGATGTAGGTGTCCAGTAACCTTGGAAGAACCTTAATGCCTTCGTAGTCGACCAATCCATCGTGAACATAAAGCTGAAGAACCGAATCCAGCTTTACGTGATTCAGAGATTCGGATCCCCGGGAGATGGTAAACATCAATAGTAAAATTGTAATTGAACCGATACATTGCTTCATAGTAATACAGCCTCGTTTTTCTGCTTGATCATCAAGATAATTTAAGCTTTACACATATATTTTTAGTCGTTTGCCTTTGCATTCGAAAATGTCAAATTTTGTTACAGCGGATCGCCTTGTTGTCTGGCGAGAGATCACCCCAATTCGGCTTTCCGGACGCATTCAAAAACGAATCGGTAATTTTCAATAATTAAAAATTTCATAGTAAGTTATTGAAGCAGTACGACTCCGCAGAAAGATGTCTGGCGATGCTTTAGAATGCCTATACTCCGAAAATATTTGACCGGCACGGTATCCAAAGCGCCTGAATTTTTCATCTACTTAAACACTTAACTGCTGACGCCAAAATCTATTTTCAATACGTTTATGTTATCGTATTTAAGAAACATCAATAATTTATTGAATAATTACGAAAGAGAAATAAGAGATTGCTAAAATCATACCAATTCAAAATAGCGTCTTAAATGGACTGACCATTCAAATTGAATCCACTTGACTGATTTGGGATAATAATAAAAACGTTTGCCGGATGGATAGTCACGCCTGAAGAATTTTTATCTTGTTGATAAATGAGGTGGGGGCAGCGAGATTCATTCTGAAAGAGGAAATGGGTGCGTTTGAGTTACAGGCATCAGGCATTTGTATCAAAAAGCGGGATACCGAAACTCGGGATGCAGAGAATTATTGATCCAGCGGTATTTTGGAGGAAAAAGACGGACAGGCGAATCGGTGATTGAGATTATGGAATCACTTTTCGGCTACAGCACAAAATTCTGTACATCAGCCAGGGAAGGCAGCGAAGGTTGGGCGCCTACTTTTTGCACGGACAAAGCACTTACCTTTGTCGCGAACGCTACTGCCTGCGGCATTCTTTCACCGCTGGAAATTGCCAGCGCGAATGCCCCAAGAAACGCATCTCCGGCGGCTGTGGTATCGAGCGCCTTCACTTTATAAGCCGGTTGATGATGAATACCCTGCCCATCTGAATAGAGCGCACCCTTTTCGCCGATGGTCATGATCACGTTTTTCACCCCCGATTTCAATAAAGCGGTTACGATATTGTGCAGGTTCGCGTGTTCAACGCCGGCTATCGCCGCACCTTCGATTTCATTCGGAATAAGGTAGTCGACCATTGAATACAGTGACTTATCCAAAGCGTGGTATGGGGAAGGATTTAATACAACCGGAATGCGATGCTTGTGGGCAATCTCAACCGCGCGGCTGACTGTATCCGGCGGGATTTCGAACTGCAATACCAGAATATCTGATTCGGCAATGGTTGCTTCATTGTCCTCCACAACTTGCGGCGTGACTAGGAGATTAGCGCCCGGAATATAGATTAACGTGTTATTGCCATCTTTGTCAACATTGATCGCTGCCAGTCCGCTGCTGGTATCCTGTATTTGAGAAACATGAGCCGTATCAACCCCGGACTGTTGCAGGCTGTCGAGTAAGTCTGCGCCGAACGCATTGCCCACACAGCCGATCATTTTCACCTTGCCGCCCAATCGTGCGGCAGCCACAGCCTGGTTGGCACCTTTTCCGCCCGGAGCTTGTGCGAACGACTTCCCGATAACGGTCTCCCCCAGCCGGGGTAACGTATCGCACAGGGCAATCAAATCCATATTAATGCTTCCGACGACCGCAATTTTCGATTGATAGCGCATTCCATATCTCCGGAATTTATAAGTTCTTTAAAATATAACTTGTTATAGATTGGTACAATTGTTTTCTTACGCCACCGATGCCATGCCTCTTTCGCGGGTAAATGAGCATATCAAACACTTTCCCCGCTTTTTGCAATTCAAACGCGAGTTGCATCGTATTGGCAAGGTGCACGTTGTCATCGGCGGAACCATGAACCAGCAGCAGGTTGCCTTTCAGGCTATCCGCAACCGTCAGCGCGGAACTGCTTGTATAGCCATCCGGGTTCTCATTCGGCAGATCCATATAGCGTTCCGTGTAAATCGTATCGTAATTTTTCCAATCCGTCACCGGTGCGACCGCAACACCCGTTTTAAAATAGCTTGCGCCTTTCAGCAGGCATATACAGGTGGTGTATCCGCCATAGCTCCACCCCCAGATTCCGATCCGATTGCCATCGACATAAGGCAGGGTACGCAAAAAAGTAACAGCATGAATATGGTCCCTGACTTCGAAATATCCCAGCCGACGGTACATTTGTTTCATGAATTTTGCCCCGCGACCGCCGGTTCCCCGGTTATCGATGCTAAATATGATGTAGCCTTTCTGGGCGAGCATTTTGTGCCAGAGATCGCCCCTGCCCCATGAATTGGTGACAATTTGAGACCCGGGACCGCCATAGGTGTATATGAGAACGGGGTGTTTTTGAGTGGGATCAAAATCAACCGGCTTGATAATAAATGCATTCAATTCATCGCCATCATCGGTTTTGAACGTCAAAAATTGCTTGACGGGCAAATGATACTCGTTAAGCGCCTGAATATTATTCTCTTCAATCATGAATTTTAATGTTCCCCGATGGTCGAATAATCCGATTTTTGTCGGCGTGCGGACATCGGAGAATGAGTCCAGGTAAACGCTGCAATCCGGCGCCATATTAATGGCATGTGTGCCCTCGGTTCGCGACAGGCGCTTCAGCCCGGAACCATCGAATTTTATTCGGTACAGATGCGATTCCAGAACGCTTTTTTCGTTGGCGGTGAAGTAGATCCATTGCTGCTTTTCATTGATGCCGCACAGGCGTTCTACCTGCCACACCCCTCGCGTTATTTGTCGCACCAATGATCCATCCATCCGATATAAATAAAGATGCTGCCAATTATCGCGATCGGATTTCCACACGAAATGCTTTTGATCGTCGAGGAAAGTCAGCTCGGTATCGATTGAAAGCCAACCATCATCCTCCTGCTCAGTTAAAATGACACTGCACTTCCCGGATTCGATGTCCCCAAAAAGCAATTCCAGCTTATTTTGCCGGCGATTCATTCTGAAAATCGCTAGTTGTTTACTGTTTTTCAGCCATTTGATGCGAGGGATGTAAATATCTGTTTCCTCGCCAATATACATCCAGGTTGTCGCGGCGGTCTCGATATTTACCACACCGATTCGCACGATAGCATTGGGATCGCCGGGCTTGGGATAGCGCAATCCCGGCGATTCGTTATGTACCGGGATGAAATCGACGATTGGGAACTCCGGCTCCTGCCGTTCATCCACTTCGAAATAGGCGATGTGCCGATTATCCGGCGACCAGAAAAATCCGGTGCGAATACCGAACTCCTCCTCATACACCCAATCAAAGCGTCCGACCAGGAGGTGCTCTTTTCCCTGTTTGGTGAGTTGTTTTTCCTTGCGTGTTTCGAGATTCAGCACGTAAATATTATGTTGCTTCAAATACATCAGCATTTTGCCATCAGGCGAAAATTGGGGATCGCGCATGGTTGCGGAATCTGTCGCAATCTGGCTGAGGCTTCTCGTTTCCGTATCGTACAAATGCAAATCATTTTTTGAAGGGAATAGGATGTGGCGACCATTTGACGACCAGATATAATTGTCGAGTGTGAAGCGTTTATCTTTTTGTGCGTCATCCAAAACCTCGACTGCTGCTGAACTGACGAGAATTTTTCGTTTGCCGGAGGTGACATCAAATTGCCAGATATTGGATTTGTCCGTCGAATCATCTTTTTCAAAATAGCTGAATGACTGACCGTCGGGCAGCCACTTGACACCGTGCAGCATTTTTGATTTGAATTTATCGCTGTCGTAGATGTCTTCGAGGATCAGGTGTTGTTGGGAAAGCAGGTTTGCTGCAAACACGAGATAAGCCGCACACAGGATTATGCCTGTTAGGAATCCGGTATGGGAATAGTTATTGATCATGTAGTCTCCGATTGAGGTTGATTTTCGGTTGAATTATCTGTCTGGTTGCCATTTCTTTTCGTTATCTTCAACAAATAATTCACATAGCGCCTTTTTGAAGTTTGATAAATCGGCAATTCAATCCGGAATGTCGATCCTTTGTCGCGTCCGGCGCTGGAGACGGTGACTTTGCCGCCGTGATATTTAATAATTTCCTTCACCCAATATAATCCCAGCCCGGTCCCTTTAACGGTAGGATTATTTTTGCCGTAAATTCGTTGGAATTTATGAAAAATTTTCTTCTGATCCTTGGGCAGGATGCCGATACCGCGATCTCTGAAGCTGATTTCAAAATATTTCGCGCTACAAGCCATCTTTATGGTCAGGCGCAGATTGCTGATACTGTATTTAATCGCATTATCAATCAGGTTGTTGAATACAATTTTAAGGGCATCGCGATCGAGTACACATTTGCACGGAGCCTCACCCTGAATTTCAATCGCACCTGGCGGCAAATTGAATTGTTCCATCGACTCCCGAATGAGCGTTTTTATGATTGAATCAGCCTGATAGATTTGAAAATTGTGAGCAATATTTTTCTGTTCAAGTCCGGCAATTTCCAGAATCGAATTAATTAAACTCTGCAGGCGATTCGTATCTTTGAGCATTAACTCGATGAATTGCCTCTGCTTCTCCTGGGGCACATCTCGCAAATGTATTGTCTCGAGGTAAAGCTGGATTGATGTCAGAGGAGATTTGAGTTCGTGCGTCACGTTCGCAACAAACTTATCGTAAAGCTTTGTCAGTTTGACTTGCCGGTTCAGGTAAATGAAAATCAGATACATGCCGACCAGGATAGCAACCAAAAACACAATTCCGGAAACCAGCGCGATGATATTCGTACTTTTGGCGACCAGTTGGGGTGACAATTTTTCTCCTACCTTGTTAAAAATAATATAGTTCGAAACGTACCAGTAAATCCAGATGCCCAGCAGGAGAAGCCATGCCAACTGCGCCAGCACAAATACAACCACAGGATGAATGAGAAAATTGAGTTTTTTCATTGTGGGTACACTTGCAGCTTTTACACTTCTTTTACAATTCTTTGATCTAAAATTTCGTATATTAGACACTGGCGCAAAGCGCAAAAATCGAGTTTTATTGGAATCCAAAATGTGGGATATTTAATAAGCACCCTTTGTACCTTGCGCCTTGCCGGGTGGTTTGTGCTTGCATTTGCTACCAAAGCAAGCGAAAATTTTATGTCATACTATAACCATTTTTAACTCAATTTAAAAGAAAAAAATTCATAATTTCGCGGAGCGACGCAATGAAAATTCTATTCGTGTATCCTGAGACACCATCTACCTTTTGGAGTTTTAGAAATGCCCTCAAATTTATCTCGAAAAAGTCATCTGAACCGCCGCTGGGATTACTCACTGTGGCAGCGATGCTCCCGGATGACTGGGAAAAGAAACTCATCGATATGAATGTCTCACAACTCAATGATGATGATCTGCGCTGGGCAGATTTTGTTTTTCTGAGCGGAATGAATATACATCTGGATTCGATGAAACAAGTTATCAAGCGCTGCAACGATATAGGGGTCAAAATCGTTGCCGGCGGTCCTTTTTTCACAACCGAATACGAACAATTTGAAACAGTGGACCATTTTGTTCTGAATGAAGCCGAAATCACGCTTCCCCGTTTCCTGGAGGATTTGCAAAACGGGCGTCCCCAACCGATTTATACTTCGGATGAATATCCCGATGTGGCGTTGACGCCCATACCGGACTGGTCATTATTGGACATGAAAAAATATGCGTCCATGAGCGTGCAGTACTCGCGAGGCTGTCCCTTCGATTGTGAGTTTTGCAGCATCACCATGCTAAACGGACGCAAGCCGAGGACTAAAACGAAGGAACAATTTTTAGCCGAACTGGAGTCGCTGTACCAGATCGGATGGCGCAGATCAGTATTTATCGTCGATGATAATTTTATCGGCAATAAAAAGAAGCTGAAAACCGAGCTTTTGCCGGCGCTTGTTGAATGGTCCAAAGAACGAAATCTCCCGTTCCAATTTACAACCGAAGTATCGATAAATTTGGCGGATGATGAGGAATTGGTGAAATTGATGGTACAAGCCGGATTTTCTCACACATTTGTCGGCATCGAAACGCCGAATGAAGACAGCCTGACTGAGTGCGGGAAATCTCAGAACAAAAAGCGCGATCTGGTGGATTCAGTGAAAAAATTGCAGCGCTGCGGATTAATCGTTTCGGGCGGCTTCATCGTTGGCTTCGATAATGATCCGCCTTCTATTTTTGAACAGCAAATTCGTTTTATTCAGCAGAGCGGCATCGTGACTGCGATGGTGGGATTGTTGAACGCACCCTCCGGAACGAGGCTGTTCAATCGGTTGAAATCGGAGAATCGAATCCAGACAATAATGAGTGGCGATAACATGGATGGTTCGATGAATTTTGTACCTAAAATGAATACCGAAAAATTGATGGACGGGTACAAATCAATTTTGAAAACGATTTATGCGCAGAAGCAGTATTACGAGCGGGTGAAGACGTTCTTAAAAGAATATCAACTTCCTTTTAAAAAGACAACCAGAATTGATTATCGCGATATTCAGGCGTTAGTTAAATCCCTGTGGCTGTTGGGCGTGTTGGAAAAAGGAAAGCGTTTTTTCTGGAAACTGCTGTTCTTCAGCCTGGTGAGACATCCTAAAAAATTTCCGCTGGCGGTGACTATGGCAATTTATGGATTCCATTTCAGACGCGTTGTCGAGACGATCTAGAAAATCGTCCAAAAGATTTTTTGGTTCCCGCGAAACACACGAAACACTCGAAAAAAAAAGCTTTTCGTTTCATTCCGTGTGTTTCGTGGGCTATTCACAAGTGCGATGGTTTAGCCATGTGCCAGCTTGGACAATCGAAAAGAGAAGTTGATGAAAGGGCGAGCGCCAGGATGCCTGGCATGAATGTAAACTGCCCTCGCTATTGATGCCTGACATAATCCCGCACAATTCTTAACGCCAACCCCGGATCTTCGAAAAAGCGTTTCACGTACCGCAACGAAAAGCGACTCAAGATAGATTTCAAGCGTCGGCTATTGGCGATGGCGGTGGTTTGCTCCACCAGTTTCAGGAATTCATCGAACTCAATACATTCATCGATATAAAAATCACGCTGATGCGTCACTTCGGGACTCAGGCTGAATTGGCGCCAGTCCACCTTTTCCGGGATCAATCCTTTTTCCGATGCATATCGCCAGAGTTCTGTGCCGGGCAATGGTGTGGTCACGGTAACCTGGCAATAATTGCGCAAGCTCAGGTCGAGTATTTCGCGGATCAAATTCTGCGTTTGCCCGATATCGGCTTTTGTCTCATTGGGAGCACCGATCATGAAGCAGCAATGGCATCCGATTCCGGCTGAATTCAAGATTCGCACGGCACGACGATTTTGCTCCACCGTGACATCGCCGCCCTTCAAATAGTGAAGAATTTTCTCCGAACCCGATTCGAGCCCCATCGCCACTTTTACCACACCCATTTCTTTCAATGCCAGTGCCAGTTTTTCGGTGACGAGATTGGCGCGCAGATCGACGAAGAAACGTGCGTTGCCGTGAATGCCGCGCATCTTCAGACCGGCTGTAATTTCCCGTATCCGTTTCAAGCTGCTCACGAACAGATCGTCTTCGATATAAATGCCTTCGACGCGGTACTTTTTCACCAGCAGATCAATTTCTTCGACCACGCGTTCAGAGGAATGATAGCGCGGCTTGCCCCATTTGGACTGGACATGGCAATAAATGCAATTAAATGGGCATCCGCGAGAGCTCAACATGGTGGCGCCGCGCAGATATTCATTCGTCATCAGAATCTGGCTCGGTTTCAAAAAGTCCTCGATATGCAGCAAGTCCCGATCGGGCATGGGGATTTTGTCGAGTGGCACAATCGGTGCGCGCGGACCCGTTTGGATCAACTGCCCATTTTTTCGGTATACAATTCCCGGTATCGCGTCGAGTTGTCCCGGTTCAAATCGCCCTTTGTCGAGAAATACGCGCATCAGCTCGAGCAATGTTTGTTCGCCTTCACCGATGACACCAATGTCGGCGTAATCGGAGAGTTCTTGCGGCAAGCAGGTAATATGCGGACCGCCGATGAGGATGGATAGATTGAGTGCAGTTTTTATCGATTTCATCAATGCAGCCGCATCGTAATAACCGGCGGTGTACGCGGTGAAACCCACCAGGGAGGGTTTCTCGGCGGAGATTTTTTCCAATATCCGGTCGCCGGTGTTAACAACCGCGATATCGTGAAAATCGAGATAGGTCTTCAAATAGGCGGCTAGATATCCTAATCCGAGAGGCGGCTTATTGTTTCCGATCCCTTCCGACCACACATTTACCAGTACTAATTTTGCCATGGGATGCCTTTCGAAATCGCACTGAGAATTGTTTTCAATCGAGCCAATTCATGTTTATGAAAAAAGCCGATGAGGAAGAGGGCGACCGGAAAAAAACCGATCAGCACGAGTTTGAAAACCGTGTCCCATTCCTCAAAAGGGCTCAACTTTGCGAAAATAATCGTCGCACCAACGACAAGTGCCAATTTGCCGATTCGGGCATATTCATACAGTATTTTATACAATCGCTGATTCAGGAAAAATAACCAGATTGCCATGACAGCATAAGCGATAACCGTTGCCCATGCTGCGCCCTGAATGCCACATATCTGGATCAGCAGCAAATTTGCCACAAAAGCCACTGCCACGCCGACACCGGATATGATAATAAAATAATATGATTTTTTTTCAATGTAAACGCCGATGATGAAATTCAAATAGCAGCCGTAAATGAGTGACGACAGCATCAGTGTTGGTACCACGCTGGTGCTCTGGTAATATTCCGGTCCAAAGAGAGTAAATGAACCCAATTTGAGCCGAACGAGCGGATCAATTAATAACGTGAAACTGGTGAAGATAAACGATATGATGCATAAAAAATAAGTGAATATTTTGGCGAACAACTCACGCGCGTGTGGTTGAGAATGTGTGGCGACAATGAAAGGCTCCCAGGCGTATTGAAACGCTTTATTGAATAGTGCCAACACCATCGCCAGTCGATATCCGGTTCCGTAGATACCCACCATTTCCAAACCAATCAGTTTTTTGATCAGATAGCGATCGATTATTCCCATCAGGGCGACAGCGAGAACAGTCGGGATGAATGGCAATCCAAATTGGAGCATTGTTTTCAGCAGGGAGAACGAGAATCGGAAGGTGAATCGCTTGCGCGTCAGGATTAAGGTGAGCAACAGGAATTTAAATGCATCGGAGAAGAAAATCGCCCATAACGCACCGATGGTGCCCGATTTTGCGATGATTAAGAAATAAAGCGTCAGCCCCAGCATTACGCCACCGCTGGCAAGGCTGATCCATAAAAAACTGGCTGCGCGATTCTCGGCTTTGAGTGTATTCAGCCCGATTAAATTCAGGGCATTCAACAGGAGTACCGCCGCCATAATTTTCACAACGATCGAATCGGTTTCGGGACCAAAAAGTGCGTTGCTAAGATATCGTTGATTGAAAAAAATCGCCAGCGTCAGCACCAGCGAAACCGCCAGTACCGAAAGGAAGATAGTTGAAAACACCAGTTTTCGCTGCCTGGGGGCGTCGGAGTCGGTGTAGAATCGTATCAGCGCTGAATTTAAGCCGAGTGCATAAAATATCACAAAAAGCGCAACATAAGCCATCCAGAGGACGTAAATACCGAATTCGGCTTTGGATAACACGTGCGTGAAAATAGGCACCAGGGCAAATCCGAGCAAGCGTTCGAATATTGTTCCAATCCCATAAACAAGGGACTGATTGAAAAGCTGCAGGATTTTTTTAAACAACGGATCCTCTGTTCAACCTTTATATTTTAAATGAGATGTGTTTGTGATTTCAGTGTAGGCTGGAATTGAATTTATAATATAACACATTTCGTATCCAATACAAAGGGGATTTTTAAACGATTGAGTAATCGCTCAGTTACTTGCAGCAAAATTTAACCTTTCAAAGGTTTAGAACCTTTGAAATGCTATTTCACAAGTCAGGGCTAAACGTTTGCTCCGATTCAAATAAAATCTTGACATTCATCGCTTTTAATTGTATCTTGTAAGATACAAATCAAGAAGGGAGGAGCTATGAAATCATTGATATTTATTTTGTTATCGGTCGGTTGTGCGATTTTGGTCGTATTCGCATGCGATTCAAACAGCGGTTCACAAGCGACAGGTGATGCCACAGGATTCAATCCCAAAGCCTGGTACGGGAAAACACGTGCAGAAATCGGACAGCTTCATCCTGAAATCAGCAGAATCAAGGAAGAAATGAGCAGCGGACCTTTCAACTTGCCCGGCGCGTATGGCGTTGAAATGGTCAATTTCACATTCGAAGATTCATGGCAGGACGGGCTTCTTCGCAGCGTAAATTTGACCTGGCGCGAAGGGATTTCTGTTGAAGATGCGGCGAAGAAATTTGGCATTGATATTACAGACATCACACCAGGCGAAACACCCGCGTATTGGGAATACGCGATTAACGCTGATGGAATAAATGTATTCAGGGTGAAATTTTCGAAGAAAAATAGCGAAGAAACGCCTGTTAAAGCCGCCTGGATCGTTTATCAAAATTAAGGGAGCAGGTTAAACCGCCCGGGAGCATATTGCTCATCTGTTTTTATCCGCAAAAATTCATAAATTAAAGGCTCTCGATTTCAGGAATCAAATAGAACACTGGGCGTCTCACCCGTAAGTTATCAACAGGGTCCACAGCCCCTACAACTATTAAT
>JAFGMA010000082.1 GCA_016927835.1 Candidatus Zhuqueibacterota bacterium
TAGAGATTGCTTCGCTCCACTGCGTTACGCTCGCAATGACATGCTTAAGAATATGATGTTACAAACTAACCCTTAATAGGTATATTCCGGATGATGATGCTTCACTTAAGTGTCTCTCCGAATTTTTTAAAAATTAATTTGCTTTTAATTCCTAAATTTATTATACTTTTATGTACAAACTTTAATAACTGCACGGACTTCAAATTTTTTATGTAAATTCAGATTTTCTCCTGGCTAAAATTCTATTGTCCTTATGAATGAACTCCACAGCTTATTGATTGAAGACAATCTCATTCCAAGAGAAAGTATTACAGCATGGGTCAGATGCTAAATAAACAATCCAAAAAACTGGCGTTAACTGAAATGAACTATCAAGAAGGAACCATGTTAAATACACGATCGGCATTTCTGAATTTCTTCTGGGCAGGCATAGCGAAACACGGACAAACTGGCGGCATCGTGCCTTCTCAAAAAATCCTCATTACCAAAATGATCGATCCCATCCCGAGAACATATAATGGATCGATCATTGAGCTTGGTGCCGGTAATGGCGCGCTCACGCTGAGGCTCGCAAAAAAATGCCCGAATGCCAATATCTTCGCTTATGAAATAAATCCGACTTTAGCATTCGATAGCAGACGCAACCTGATAAAAGCCGGATTAGATAAAAGAGTTGAAGTGATTGCAGACTCGGCGAAGAACTTGATTTCGGATATGGAGAGGAGAAGATTAACCGGGGTTGACTATATCATTTCCGGTATTCCCCTGGGAAATCTTGGCAGGAAACAAGCGCTTGATCTACTCGATACAATCAGCTATGCGCTCAAGCACGAAGGATTGTATATCCAGTTTCAGCATTCATTGTTTGATCGTCAAAAAATCAGGGAAAAATTTTCCAGAATGCGTACCGTGCCTGTGCTCTTGAACTTTCCTCCGGCTTTCGTTTATTATGCACAGAAATAGGCAGTGCCGCTCTTCGGACAGAATATTGCTGACAAAGCAGGATAATTAAGGAAGTGGGATAAAATGAGCTACCCATTGAAATTTTTTAAGCGGGTATTTATCAAAATTATTTTAAGCAAAATGTCCAGGTTGTTTTATCCCGCCTCCTGAATAAAAAACGAATGTGAATTCAAAATGAAATAATCCACTTAAATCAAGCAAAACCTACTCATGCAAGGAGTTTATTATGATCTTCATTTTAACCGTACTCATCACTATCATTGCCCTTTTTGCGTGGCTGAGCGCCGCAAAAAAGGTACGTCAAAATAATATCACATTTCGACAAATGAAAACCACAAGCCTTCTCATCCTTGTTGTATCCGGCATAGTTTCTCTGACGCAAATTTTCACGCAAGTTCCGGCTGGGCACGTTGGCGTGGTCGATTTCTTTGGTATTGTGTCAGACAGGACGCTTCCGTCTGGTATCAATTTGGTGAATCCGCTTGCGCGTGTTATAAAATATTCCATCCAGACCAAGGAGCATAAAGAAGTCATGCAAGTGCTTTCACGAGAGGGTCTTACAATCGGATTGGAGGTAAGCGTGCTCTACAGACTCAATCCGGACTCGGCAGCGCGCGTCTACAAAACCGTTTCCGGTGGCGATTATGAAAATATCATCCTGATCCCGCAATTCCGCTCCATCAGCCGCTCCGTCACGGCAAGCTTTCAAGCCAGCGCGCTCTATTCCTCCGAACGCGAGCGCCTCGGCGCCTCAATTCAGGATGAATTTGCCAAGACAGTTGGTCCTCGCGGAGTAATTATTGAAAACACGCCAATCCGCAACGTTGCGCTCCCCGTTCAGCTTACTGAGGCGATAGAACAAAAACAGCGTGCCGACCAGGAAAGCCAACGCATGGAATTCATCCTGACCAAAGAAAAGCAGGAAGCCGACAGGAAACGGATCGAAGCAAAAGGTATCGCCGATTTTCAGACGATCGTCGCCGCGGGCATTAGCGAGCAGTTGCTGCGCTGGAAAGGTATTGAAGCCACTGAAAAGCTTGCGAATTCACCCAATACAAAGGTGATCATAGTCGGTGCCGGGAAAGACGGTCTGCCGATAATTTTGGATACAAAGTAATGTGAGCCTTTGTCGAAATCAGCTATCAAACCGCAGAGCTCACACTGGGCAATACGCAAAAAATAGTGTTTGCTTTGATATTTTTCCCGGATCAAGCAGTTCAGCCGTCAGGATTGAGGCGCACTGGCAGGCTCTGTCTTTAGACTTTGAATCGACATCATGAACCTGTGAACCTGAGTAGCATCATCATAAGTATAGAGAATATCAAAGCGACGATTTTTACCACGCTTTTCTGGTAGTGGTCGTAATATATACTTCGTGAAACAGGGATCATCACTTGATCTTGACAAGTGTCTTTTTTAGCCTGGATTATTCACAAACCCGGTGTCGTCCTGATAATAGGGCGGCATATATAATTCAGACGAAAAGCAGATCAACTCTATTTTTAGCCATGGATCTGCACGGATTGAATACGGATGAAAGCAGCACAACATGAAAAATCCGTGTTTCAGTGCAAATCTGTGGCTAAACCTGAAATTAATTGAACATTCCCGGAATATCATTGTTGATATCGATAGGCAGCGCTTTTGAAATCAAGATTCCTCGGCGCGAAGTATCTCAATGAGATTTTGGCACTTGCTTCTTTTCCTTTTTATGCTGGCTTACAAACTGAATTTGAATTCATGATTATTATTATACTGCAAACGGTCATAAATTAAACATTTTTTTACTGTCATTGCGAGGCGTTTTTTGCCGAAGCAATCTTTTAAGTGATTAA
>JAFGMA010000083.1 GCA_016927835.1 Candidatus Zhuqueibacterota bacterium
CCTAATAAAACGGCTGAGATTGCTTCGTCGCAAAAAACGCTCCTCGCAATGACAGCTCAAAGGTAGTTCTCGGACAGACACTAGCTAATTAAATGTTATCAAAAGGGCATCTTATGTGTCCTTTACATTAATAATAAAAAACGTATGAAATGCCTTTATTCGTAATGCGGCGATAAAATCGAAAGATACGTGTATTTTGCAGAAGCCTAAATCCCATTTGCAGAATGGAGGAGGTACGAATGAAAATGATCATAATCTTCATTTCCCTGGCTATGATTTATAATTTTGTATTCGCTCAAAATTATGATCTAATTGGGCGCGAGTTTATGCTGACTTCAAAAACGCGTTCGAGCGGCGAGGATTTTACCGTTGTTTCCAATTCGAAGGGAGGATTCCTTTTTGCTTATCAGAAAGGAAAAGATATCTATGGTCAAATAGTTGATTCGAATGGAAATCCGGAAGATGACGAATTTCAGATTGAATGTAAAGCACCTATTGAAATCATCGTATTGAAGAACACCACCTTTGCCATTTTCTGGTCCGAAGAAAATGCCGATCAAAGTGATGCCGGTGTTTATATGCGATTATTGGATAACACTGGCGTTCCGATCTCGCAAAAAATGGAAATTAATGATGAAGCCGGAAGTTATGAGTTTCAACCGAAAGCGGTCAAGCTGAAAAATGGCAATTTTGTGGTTTGCTGGCAGAGCTATGCGGAAAATAGGAGTCCCAGGTCTATTTTCTATGGACAGCTTTTCACTGAAAATTGGGAAAAGAAAAATGATCCATTCAAAATAACATCAATGGACTACGGTGGCGTTTCCCTGTCGGCACTGGAGAATGATCGATTTGTTTATTGCATTAGAGGCTATTGGACGTATTGTCATATTCTCGATGAGCGGGGTAATAAAAAAGCCGATACTCCTAGAATTGCAGATATTGAAGACATCCGGATAGTCGCGCTTAATGATGGTTACTTTGTCATGACCTATTTCCGCGATTATAATATTTATGCGCAAAAATATGATAGAAATGGCATCAAAGCAGGAGATGAAATTTTAATCAATACATATCCGGTGGAAAAGGCCGCACTGGGATCGCAATCTTATGCTCAAGCAATCAATGCTTTTAAGGATGAAAAATTCCTGGTATGTTGGTCCGGAAAAGGCAAATACCGCAGTTGTATCCTGGCACAATTGTTCGATAAGGACGGTAACAAATTGTTCGACGAATTTGAAGTTAATACAGTCGATAGAACTGCGGGCATATTCCCGAAAGTTATTATTTTAGACCAGGATTTATCGCTGGTGATATGGAGAGCGATGGGAACCGGCATGTACTCTTATGGAATCAATGGCAAATATATGAGCACGGAGCCCCTGGTTTATCATCTGGATGAATTCAATTTGCTGGAACCGGGAAATGATGCGACTGTCGATACAGCCGATATCAGGTTCCGATGGCAACAGCCAAATTCCAATACAAAAAGCTATGCCTATGAAATCTTATATGACCTGTATTTAGATACCGATCCTGATTTCTCGCATCCGATCATTTATAGAAATATTATCGATACGACATATCTAAATCTCAATCGTCAAAGGGGACAGACCTATTTCTGGAAAGTATTGGCAAAAAATATCGCCGGAGAAATGCTCTGGAGCAAGCAAATGAATTGGGGCTTTTTTATCAAGGAAGGCGGTACTTCTGTTGAATCAGCAGATTGTGGGGTGCCAAAATCCTACTGCTTATTACAGAATTACCCCAATCCCTTCAATCCGGGCACAAATATTAGTTATATTTTGCCCGAAAGCAAAGAGAATCGTCAGGTGAACCTAACTATTCATGATATCCTGGGTCGGCAGGTGAAAGTACTGGTAAAGGAAAAACAAAACGCCAGTGTTTACACAGTTATCTGGGACGGTACAAACACACTCGGACAACGTGTGCCGTCAGGGGTATATGTGGTCACGATGCAGGCGGGCGATTTCAAGCAGAGCCGGAAGATGATCCTGATGAAGTGAAAAACGGATTTGGGAGGGCATCGGATTGGTCAATTCGACTTTCCGATGCTTTACCCAATTCCAGCATGACACGTAAATGAGGTTGAGATGAAATACAGTTGGCTCGCATTTTTGCTGCTATTGGCGTCGCTGGAATCTCTTCAGGCGCAGTCGATTCATTATGGTCTGGAATTTCAGGTGAATGCGACCATTGATTATGACCAGGAAAAACCAGCCATTGCCCTGTTACCGAACGGTGGCTTCGTCGTTTGCTGGCAGAGTTGGCAACAGGACGGCTCAGAATCGGGAATATTTGCCCAATTGTTCGATGCTTCCGGGAATAAATCCGGATCTGAATTTCAAGTTAATTCTATCTCGCTCAACGAGCAGGAAAACGCATCAGTTGCCACATTCGGCGATGAAAATTTCGTGATTTGTTGGCAAAGCTTATCCGCTGATCGCTCCAACTGGAGCATCATGGGTCAACTGTTTGATGCCTCCGGGAATAAAAAGGGGAATGAATTCCGAATAAATACTTACAGCGACAACTGGCAAAACAATCCTGACGCAGCAGCCATGCAAAATGGTGGCTTCGTTCTTTGCTGGGAAAGCCTCGGGCAGGACGGTTCAGATTCAGGAATATTCGTGCAATTATTCGATGCTTCCGGAAATAGAAAGGGGCAGGAATTTCAAGTCAATTCATACATTGATAATTTTCAGGAACGTCCGGTTGTTGCCCCGTTAATGGATGGTGGATTTGTCATCGTCTGGATTAGCTATGACCAGGATGGATCAGGCTACGGAATCTTCGGACAAATTTTCAATGCGTCCGGGAATAAACGGGGCGTGGAGTTTCAGGCGAATACCTATACGAAGGAATACCAGTTTTTTCCAACAATTGCTGGTTTGAGTGATAGTGAATTTGTTATCTGCTGGCAGAGCAGCGGACAGGATGGAAGCTATAACAGCATTTTCGGTCAGCGCTTCGACTATTCGGGCAGCAAGCTGGGAGAGGAATTTCAAGTGAATACAACCACGCCGGGCAGTCAGACACATCCGGCTGTCAGGCGGCTGGAAACTGGTGGATTTGTGGTTTGCTGGTGCAGCGAAATAATCACCAGACACAGCTATTGGGACGTGGATATCTCCGGACAATTATTTGATGCAACGGGAAGCAAAATCGGACATGAATTTCACATCAACGATTTGAGTCCGGTCGAGAGAGACTTGCTGGCTGCAATGGCTTTGAAAAATGGTAGCTATATCGTCTGCTGGAAAGGGAATGATGGCGCAAGAACCGGTATCTTTGCCAAATACTTGCTTGATGAACCCATCGTCTGGCAATTGAATGAGTTTTCACTGATTGAACCGCAAAATGATGCCACCCTGAACACGACGAAACCGATTTTTTCCTGGCGTAGTCCCGGGAATTTTCTCAAATGCTACTTCTGGGAAATCAGTTACGATCTTTATCTCGCATCTGATTTTCATTTTACTGACTCGCAAATTTTTCGTGATATTTACGATACCACTTATACAATCGATTCACTCGCGCCCGGGCAAACCTATTTCTGGAAAGTACTCGCCAAAAATATTGCAGGTGATTCGCTGTGGAGTAATCAGCAAGATTGGGGCTTCTTCATCAAACACGGGGCAACCGGGATTGGAAATGAGCACGCAATTCGCCCAAACGATTTGAGCCTTCTTCAAAACTTTCCCAATCCGTTCAATCCTGCAACTGAAATTCGTTATAATTTGCCCGCCGGGGGATCGAATCGTTTGGTGAGTCTCACCATTTATGACGTTTTGGGACGGCAAGTGAAAGGTCTAGTAGAGGCGCGCCAATCCGCCGGGCAATATAAAGTCACCTGGGACGGCACAGACATGCTGGGGCAGCGCGTGCCTTCCGGAGTGTATGTGGTCACGGTGCAAGTCGGAAATTTCAAACAGAACCGGAAGATGATTTTGATGAAATAACTCACTGCAAACCCCGAATTCTACGGATTACATGAATTTAAACATCCCAGCCGGCTTCACGAAAATCAGTGGAATTGCAGCTCGATCCAATAAATTCCGCTTAATCAGGTGCATCGAACTTAACACGCGAGGCTATTATGTATCTCTTCAACTCATTGAAACCAGTTGCGTTATCGATTGTCTGTGCTCTCATTTTCGTGTCATTGGTTCAGGCGGATGTGTCGAAATCGAAAGTCTGGATGCAGACAACCGATGATGATTTTCGACAAGGCAAACTGGATAGTGTGGTCGTCACGCGGCTGAAAGATGGCGAAGTGCAGTTACCGCACCCGCTGGTGAAAACCGGCGGCGACTCGATAGATGATTCCATTCCGCTCTTTGCGATTTATGATCATCAGGGAAATTATTTGATACTCTCGAATGATGAAAACAAGCTGTACGCTGAAAAATACGATACCGATGGACGGCTGCTCATCGAGCGTTTTCAAGTGAATACAGATAATATCGAAAAGCGAATCGGCAGCTACACAGCTTGCTTCAATGATGAAAATCATGGATTTATGATCCTCTGGTCGGGTCAGTTGCAGATCGAACAGACTTATGAATATTGGGTCTTTGCCCGGATTTTCGATTCTACCGGCAAGCCGGTCAGCCCGGCGCAAAACGTGAATGAAGTCGTTATGGGGCAGTCCTGCAAGCCAACCGCGGTATTCGATGATTTCCAAACGTACCGTATTCTCTGGCAGCAGGGCAATTGGGACAGAAACTCGATCTATTTCCAGCAGGTCACCGCTTCAGGCGAAAAAATAGGCACGAATCAGCTACTGAATCCGGAGGGTGCTTTCAAACATGAATTTTATCCGTTGATCGTCAAAAACAGCCGCGGCGAACTCGCAGTCGGCTGGTCAACCATCGTCGATCAAGAGCCCTCCAGCAATTTCTTTGATGTCTATCTGCGATTTTTCAGCGCGGATGGCACTCCGACAGGTCCGCCGGTGCGAGTGGATGACGATCCCGGTGAAAATGAACAGCGATTAACCGATATGTGCTTCGATCATCAGGATAATCTGCTGCTGGTGTGGATCGATCGTCGGGACATTCTCGATGGCAATTTCGCTCAGCTTTACGCTCAAAGTTACAATGCCGATCGCGTTCCGCTGAATCGAAATATGCAAATCGCGCCCGTTAATCCCAATCACGATGGCGGACTGGGTCCCGCCGATATCGTTCTGCTTCCCGATGGCTGGTTCCGGGTCATTTGGGAGGGCTGGCACATGGGTGGTCCCTGGACCACGCAGCAGCTTTTCAGCGATTGGCGGATCGTAAAAGTGAAGACTGGTGAATTCACCTCACCAATTTTCGACGCCGGGCCTGGCGGGGCAGATTGGCAAACGCTCGACTGGACAGCAGAAGGCGATTCCGCAACGACGACGATTAAATATCAGATCAGAAGCAGCCAATCCGCGGACGGGATCGGAACGGCGCAGTGGATCGGACCTTCCGGACCCGCTGATTTTTATGCTGCCCCCCAGCCTGTCAATCCCATTCAGGATGGCGAACGTTACGTGCAGCTCAGGGCATTTCTCTCAACGGACATTCCGGGTACGACCCCGGTGCTGCACGACGTTTCTCTCTGGTTCACCACGCTCTATTCCATCGCTCCCCAAACGCCGTCCGATTTTTCAGCGCAATCCGGTATCCACCAAATTCGACTTGAGTGGCGGCTCAATCACGAACCGGATCTGAAAGGCGTCCGGCTGTATCGCGGCAGGGAAAGTCAGAATTATGATGACTGCTGGACAAAAGAAATCCCCGCCACGCAAACCAGTTTTATCGATACCAGCGTAGTTCCCGGCGAGACTTATTTTTACGCTATTTCAGCCGTGGATTCCAATCTGAATGAGAGTCGGTTGTCGCCGGAAATTTCCGGATCGCCGCTGGGTCGTCACATTAACGTCGATGCCCGCGCCTCGGCTGGCGGCGATGGTTCGGCTGCGCTGCCGTTCACCGCAATCTCCGCCGGTCTGAGCATCGCGTGTTTCGGCGATACGGTCAATGTGCGTCCCGGAAGCTATGCCGAATCGGTGATCATCGGAGAAGGTGTGGCGCTGGTCGGATCGGGTGCAAATTTGACCAAAATCATCGGTTCAGCCAGCATGAGTACAGTGCTCATTTGTCAGGATTCCTGCCTGTTGAAGGGCTTTACGATTATCAATTATTCTAATAACTGCGCCATTCAGTGCGAGCAAGCCGCGCCACTGATTACCGACAATGTGCTGATCAATTATAACGAACAAAATGGCATCGGAATCAATCTTCTGCGTTACAGCACGCCGCGTATCATCAAGAATGTCTTTTCATCCTTTGCCATCGGAATTTGGGCGCATTATGAGGAACTCGAACCCGCCCCCGGACTGATTCGAAATAATCTGTTTATAAATTCATCATCGCAAGCGATAAGGCTCCGGAATTCAGGGGTGACCATCCTCAATAACACAATCGTGCAAACGGGACACATCGGCATCGCCTGCGACCATTCTTTAGGCGAAAATCTGGTGATGAATAACATCATTTATAGTAAAAATGAGCAGCAAGGCGTCGGAATTCGCAACGATGACGGAGCAATAACCTGCACCTACAACAACATTGTGGCGGCTGAACCCTACTCCAGGTGCCAGCCGGGTCAGGGCAGCATCTCTGCTACACCGCTTTTTCGCCAGGAGCGTCCGAATGATTTCCGGCTTCAGGAAGATTCGCCGGGCATGGATGCCGGCAATCCCGCACCAGAATTCAACGACTGCGATGGCTCCCGCAATGACATGGGCGCTTTCGGCGGCTCGGACCCGATCGGCGAAAGCATGCTGCTCGAATTCGCGACTTCGGTGGCAGTCAGCAACGCGTCCGGCTTTCCGGGCGACAGCATCGCGGTTAGCGTCAGTCTGACCAATCTCGGCGGCGTGGATCGGATTTCATTCGATTTGACCTTTGATGAAATCTTGCTGGACGCGTACGAGGTGACGAAAACCCAAAATACCGATCAATTTGATTTGAGCTGGCAGGACTTGCCCGGGAAAATCAGTGTGAATCTGAAGAACACCTCCAGCATCATCAAAGGCTCGGGCGCTGTGGCAACGGTTCATTTTGCGATAGCCGTCGCCAGCGCTGCCGGAAAAGCTTGTCCGCTGAGCCTGGAGACGATTTTGGTTGAAGATAGTGAAAGCAAGCCATTTCGATTGCTGCAAATCACCCACGGCGCATTCATTGTCCATTTGGGCAGCGCCGGCGGGCAGTATGTGTTTGTCGATCAAACAAATACCGGCGTCGAAGATGGCAGCCGCAATCATCCCTTCCGGACAATTTCGAGCGGCATTTTGAACGCATCTTCGGGCGACACCGTGCTGGTTGCAGCCGGCGACTATGCCGAACGATTGCTGATGCGTGAAAATATTTTTGTGAAAGGCATGGGCGCTCTGGTTACCCGCGTGTACAATGAGCAATCGGTGGTGGCGTTTACCGGGCTCACGCATTCAGGTCTCTCCGGATTCACCATCGAAACCGGCTCCGGCGGCGTGTCACTGATCGGCTGTTCGCGATCGTCGCCAACGATCAGCAAAAATAAGATCATCTGCGGAGAGGGCATGTGTGTGGGAATCGATTGCAGCAATTCTCCGCATCCTGATATTTTCAATAACTATTTTCAGAGCAAGGACGATGGTATCTGGATTATGTGCATTAACTCATCTCCCTGGATTCATCACAATACATTTCAGGGCGACGAAATAGGCCTCGTGGGTATCGATTGCGATAACGAGTCAGTGCCCGATGTCGAACGGAATATATTCTATGGCCCGAACGCAGGGGGAGCTATTATCCATTCCAGACAGTCCAGTCCTCGAATATTGGGAAATATGTTTTTTTGTGGGAAAAACGACGGATTTGTAATTCAGGCATTTGAATCAATTGATGTTCAAATTTGCAATAACATTTTTCATATTCCGGACGAACTGGGCGTGGGCATCTGGCTTCGCCTAAGCCAGGATTCAAAAATTATCAACAATACATTTTATGCCAATCAAGGTTCAGCTATTTATGGGTGGGAATCTACCTGGAAGAATGAGAATAATATTTATTGCGGATTGAATTTCAAGCCGTTTCATAATTCGGATCCACCGGCAGTTGCATACAGTGATTTCTGGGATTATGGAACGGCGGTGATTGATTCCCTGCAAGGAACTAGCAACATAATCGCCAATCCGCAATTTGTAAATCTCGCCGAGGGCAATTACCGGCTTGCGGCGAGTTCGCCGTGCATCGATGCCGGAGATCCGTCGCCGGAATTCAATGATCTGGATGGCAGCCGAAATGATATGGGCGCGTATGGCGGTCCATTGGCGGATTCTTCGGCTTTCGCATCACAGCGGGCAAGTCTGGCGGTTTCCTCGGCGGATGCTGCGCCGGGCGATTTGACGATCCTGCCGGTCGAAAGCCATTTCATCGCCGGCGTGGCAGAGATTGAATTGACGATTCGCTATGATCCGTCGGTGCTGGCGATTGCGTCGGTTAAAACATCCGATCTGACGAAAAGCTTTTCGCTGACATCGGATATTTCGAATGATGACAGTGTGGGGATCGTGCTGACCAGCCCGGTCGGCATTCAGTCCGAACAGGGCGCGCTGATTCAAATTGCATTCAAAGTCAAAGCAGACGCGGACACGGGCAAATCCACTGCAGTAAGCATCAAACGCGCGGCGCTGCGCAACGAGATATCCAAAGACGTCATCGTCGCGGAGATGCAAAGCGGACAAATTTCAATAACCGGCGGCACGTTGGTTCTTTCAGGGCAGGATTCGCCGTCGATCCCCCGGGACTATGAGCTCTTACAAAACTATCCTAATCCGTTCAACTATGGCACCAACATTCGATACGGGATACCCAATCATAAGATTAACACGAATGTTTCGATTAAGATCTACAATATTCTAGGTCAGTTGACACGAACACTCGTCTGTGAAAAACAATCGCCAGGTTATTATTCAATCCACTGGGACGGCAATGATAATACAGACCATTACGTTTCTTCCGGAATTTATTTGTGTGTATTAAAATCCAACGAAGTTAGTCGAATCCGTAAGATGCTTGTTTTAAAATAAATGTGAGAATTCATTGAAAGCTGTTTTATTAGATATGTCTTTTAGGAAGCTTGATACTTTTCAAAATAACCAGCTTGCATTTCCCACGTTCCACGAAACACTAATTCGATATCTTCGATAAATAAAGTTAATCCGGTGAGGTGATGCAGATGAATTTAATATTTGTTTGGAAAGCATTTTTATTGGCGGTTTTTTCATCAACAATAGCGCAAGCCCAAATTGCAGGATTCTATCCCCACGCAGATACGCTAAATATCGCAGGTGGTTGCACGCCACCTATCATCTATGCTTCAATTTCTGAAGCCCCTGCCGACTTTGATACAATCAAAATATCACCCGGCTGGAATACACATATCTGGATTAGGCATTCAATTGGCAACGAGGAATATTTCGATAAAGTCTATTTTCTCGTAAAAGATTCTTTGGAAAGCTATACCTATAAATTATGGCTAATACATGAAACGCCGAACTTAAATTCTCCAATATGTGTCCCTTTTGATTCAACTTTTGAGTTCTGGGCTCGTGTATTTGATCTTAAATTGAAGGTTTTTAAAGAAAATGCATGTATAGACTCTTTGGTGCAAAATTTTATTGCGATAATCGGTGTTGGACTCATGTCTGAACGTCAGTCAAAGGTAATCCCGCGATTCTATAAGCTATGGCAAAACTTCCCCAATCCGTTCAATCCCGCAACTGAAATTCGTTATAATTTGCCCGCCGGGGGATCCAATCGTTTGGTAAGTCTCATCGTTTATGACGTTTTGGGACGGCAGGTGAAAGCACTAATCGAGGAACGCCAGCCCGCAGGGATGCATAAGATAATCTGGGACGGCACAGACATGCTCGGGAAGCGCGTGCCGTCCGGGGTGTATATATCGATATTGCGAACGGGCGATTTCACAATGAGCCGGAAGATGATCCTGATGAAATGAGAACGTAGCGCAAGATGCTTTCTTGCGCAAGCCTTGTCATAAATTTCTCAAAGCAATGTGCGAATCAGAACGTTCTGCCTGGAAACAGGTTCTTTAGCCTCAAATCGTTCGCCACTTTGACAGTCTTAAAAACGCTTATATTGAATACAGGAAATGGTCACCTATTCAGCGATGAGGCACTTCTATTCCATCCACCCCAATCCAGCCTTTGCAAAAAGGCGGAGGAACCAAAATCTCCCCTTTCGTAAAGCCGGACTACGTACCAATCCACGACCTGGCATTCAAGATTTATATTGACTATTTACTGGAAATGAATAAATTTAATTCGCAACGGTTAACACTCTGTTTTATCTACAAGTGACGGATGGGTATGCGAAAGTTTTATAAAAATACAAAAGGCTTTGCTTTTTTCATAACGCATCTTCGGCGCATCATGAAAAACGGGATTAGATTAAGCAGTATTATCTATCTGATCCTTTTACCCGACATACTACCTATCAAGGTCAACTCTTACGCTCAGGGCAGCTTCACGCCGCAAGGTATCGATTATCCTGATGATCACCCGAGACTGCTTTTTCGCAAGAGCGAATTGGTTGAATTGCGGGAAAAATGGAAGCATGCTCAATCAATTTCACCTGAGTTGGAATACGTCAAAAACGAGATAAAGCGCTATAGCGAGGGAAAATCATATCTTCACCATTATAGCGGCGGTACGGTTTATAAGCGATCGTGTGCGAATGCGGTATATGCAACGTCCGCAGCGTTTCGGTATGCAATGGACGGCACCGATACCCATCCCGGAACCGGTGAAAATTTTGGCGATGTGGCATGCGCGATCATGACGGACAAAGGGGAACAAGCGTGCATCTTGAGATATCCTGGTATGACGGCAGAACATCCCGGTGTGGGCGATAATGAAAAGCCTTCCGATTATGTCGACGAAAAGCAGTTGGATGGCGCTTTTGGATTGATGCATTATTGCCTCGTATATGATTTATTGAAAGGAAGTGGCTATTTTGATGCAAAACCAGCAGCCGAAACAGAGATTCGGAATTTGATTATTGATTTTACGAGCGATTACTATACCGCGGTTTCAAAGTACGGCTCCTTTGGCGGATGGTGGTCTATCAGCAATCATCGTGTTATCGCTGCTTCGGCAATCGGAATGGCTGCTCTGACAGTCAATGATGCCCAATCGCCTGATATCAGGCGACAGCCGCTGCAATGGATCAATTTTGCGATGCATCAACTCTACGAAAATTTAAACAGCCTGGCAGTGCCGGAAGGCGGGTGGGCAGAAGGTCCGGCTTACATTACGTATGTTTTTAATGGTTTAATCCCGTTTGCCTGGGCGCATAATCTTTTCACCAATGGCAAATCAGTGCTGTATGGTGCAGTCGATAATTTGCCCTTCAAGCACTATCCCGCAACGCTGTATCCGACTCCGGCTTATTTCAAACATCAGGATGGCGGTCAAGATTTTATCATAAAAAAATTGGGCGAATATATGGTGAAAATTCGCATGCCTGATGGTGCCAAGCCCAATATTGAGGATGGTGATTATACTCCGGGCTGGAGTCCTGTGCTGGCTTCGTTATATCGAGGCAGTGACGTTGCGCCAGTTTTCAATTGGGATTGGATAACGATGTCCGCTGCATGCAAGTACGAATGCTGGTGGGGGGATTGGGAATTGCTATTCGTTGGGTATGATCCGGACATCGGATTTGCCTCGCCCCGGGATATAAATTGGGCGGAAGCGAGTCGGGTGCTGCACCAACAGGGGATCGCGGTATTGAGAAGCTCGTGGGGAAATAGCGCGACGTATCTGGCATTGGTCGGTGCGTATGGCACATTGAATTCGATCAATCATCAACAGGCTGATAACACAACGTTTATCCTCGCCCGAGGGCAGGATGTACTCGTCATCGATAGCGGACACCATAAATGGGCAGCTCGCTATCACTATAATAAAGCGAGTAATCATAACCGGATTTTTGCGAAGGGAGCCGATATCCCGTATCTCGATTGTACAGATCCGCGCGAAATAATTTCTGAATGTCCAGCCTATATCAATGTAGCTGCAAGTAATCGTTCTTTCGACTATGTCCAACTCTATTCCCCGATTCATTATGTAAATGCGGGGAATGGATTCGCAGTGAAATTTAATACCACCAGATCAGTCATTTTCAATCACCAGGATATAGAGCCATACGTTATCCTGATAGATGAAATACAAAATAAAATGGCACAAGAGGAGTTTGTGTGGCGACTTCACGGACATTCCGACCGTGACACCGCAAATAACAATTCCGTTTGCAAGCCTTCGCAGCTCACGTGCAAATGGGAGAATATCGGAAAACAGGATTCCCCGGAGAAATCCCAATTGGAAGTATCCATCGCATCGACAGCCGAAACAGATCAATTCCAGGTGATTAATGATAAATTTATGCATAGCTATGATGCGTTTCATGCATTCTATTACCACGATGTCCTGGAAATGGAATTTCGTGTCAAACCAAACACGTCAGAAAAAATAGTGAGTATTCTTCGACCGGGTTCTCAGGGTGCCGATTTACTTAAAGTGCGTAATTTGAAGGTAGAATTTCAGGAGAAAAAACCTGTTGCCAGGAAACTTGAATCTGAAGATAACAGACGCGTAAAAACTATAGCGGTTCTGTACGCGCAACAAGTCGATTCTGTGAATTCACGACAACTCATTTATGATCCACAGGGTGAAATCGGTGTCATAGCGCTCAGGGGTGAAGTGTTGGTTGCAAAAGTTGAGAAGGATTCAAATAAATTAATGGCATTTGCGGGACAAAATATTAATTTAGTGCAATATGGTGAAACGACTATCTTCGAAACAGGAACCATTTGCGGAACCGCAATTGTGAATTTTTCAGATAACGAAATAGATGGCTTTATCGCATTACCAGGTATGATGTACAGCATTGATCTTTCTCTCAATCAACCGGATTTCCGGAATGCGCTGCCATCGCAACATAAACCCGTGAGAATAAAGGTGCCGCTGGAATATGATTCGTTTTGCAATCAAAGCTCCGCGCACTTTACCACTAATTTTATGAGTACTTCAGATTCTGATAATGCGCCAGCAACTGCTTTTACGCTGCATCAAATACATCCTAATCCTTTCAGTGCGCATACAAATATCGTGTATCGTGTGAATAAAAACACAACGATCGACATCAGGATATTTAATATAAAAGGTCAGCTTGTTCGGGAATTGGTGCATGAAAACAGGTTTGCAGGATACAATTATTCAGTTGCCTGGGACGGCACAGACATGCTCGGGCAGCGCGTGCCGTCCGGGGTGTATGTATCGATTTTGCGAGCGGGAGATTTCACAATGAGCCGGAAGATGCTCATGATCAAATGACAGCCACCAGAACATTCCGCCGGGAAACCGGAACCGGAATCCCGGCTATAAATCTATGTGACCGTCATTTCAATAACAACATTTTACGATTTTCAATGGCGGAACCCACCCTGAAATTGCACATATACACACCACTCGCCATATCGTTGCCATCGAATTCAAGCTGGTATTTCCCGGCTGGCTGCCTGTCATCCACCAGCACCGAAACCTGGCGCCCCGATATATCATAAACGGTCAATTTAACCGACGCGGGATTGCCCAGTCGATAGCAGATTTTCGTCGTGGCATTGAATGGATTGGGGTAATTCTGAAAACAAGAAAAGCAAGCGGGCTGACGTTCCAGCCGGCTATTACCCACGCGGCTGATAGTTTCCACTTTGAACAGCGCGCCGCCGCCCGCTACAAATGTCCAGTCGAATTGTCCGCCTTCATTAATATTCTCGAAGCTGACATCCCGCCAGGCTGCGCTTCCCGTATCGAACGTTTCGAGTTTGCCGATTGCGGAGTTCAGCGTCACACGCGCGGTGATTTCCTGCTTGTAATCTTTATTCATCAAAAATAGATAGTCCTGCTGCATGTCATCGGTGAAAAAGCCCACCACCAGATCGGCATTTCCGGAAACCGTTTTCACCAATTCATTATCCGGCAGCAACTCGGCGCCCCGGGGCACGTTCAGAGAATGATAAACCGCTCTCGATTTCAGGCGCATCAAGACCGGACTCAGCGCCTGCATTTCGCCATTCAATTGTTGAATGATTGCGTACAAGTCATCGCGTTTGGGCGATGCGAGAACGCCCCAGTCGGTTCCCCAGTGAAAATAGACGATGGCTTTGGCACCGTACGCCAATGAACTGTAAACCAACCAGCGCTCTTCGCCGTGAGAAGGAATCCGCCAATTGCCCACATCCCATCCGATTGCCTGGATAATATTGCAAAACGGAATATCGTATCGAACCGCGTACTTGTGAATCACGCCCAGGTTATAAAAATAATCCTGCCCATTGTAGCCATTGAAAAAATGATAATGATCATAACTCAGGAACTCCGGCTTGACGATATCCATGTAGCTTTCCACGTGCTCTTCGTATGTCCTGGTGCCGAGCTGCGTCTCAGAGGCATAATTCGGAAACAGGTTGATGAATGCGAGCCTTTCCGGGTCTTTTTGGTGCAGGTATTCCACAACCTTTGCGAGATTCGGGTACGCAAACGCATTCGGTTCATCGGTGATGTAATAGCCGATAACGGAAGGAGAATCTCTGAATTTGTCAATGATCCCATCGAGCCTGGCAAGGTCTTGCGATGTCAAATCCGGAGGTCGTTCGTTGTCCGGCGCCCTGAGATAGACGTGCTCGCTGATAACGCTTCCGATGCGCACCATGCATTGCATCCCATAATTTTCCGCAAAAGCGACAGCAGATTCGTTCGCCGCCAGTGACAAAATCAATTCAAAATTCGCATCGCGGTAATAGGTGTAATCCGAATCGGTCTGGGCAGGGGGCGACCAGGCGCTCACCAGCAATTTATCCAGTTCGAATGCAGTCGCCACAACCGGTAACCTCAATTCATACTCGGTTTTCAGCGCCTCAGCCGAGTCACCCCTTGATTCAGTTATAACCAGCCGCACGCTGAACCGCCCGGTATCCTGCGGCACGAGAGTCCACTGCAGCGAATCCTCCTGGTCAACCTCGAATCCGGTTCCGGTCATCGTTCTTTCGCCGGATATCAGATCCACCTGTTCGGGCAGCATGAGGTCGATGGCGAACGATTCCGAAATGTCATCGCCGGTATTTTTTACTACGCCGATCACGGGAACTGGCTGCCCCGGTTTCATCAGCGTCCGGAGTGCTTTGAACAGGGTGAGTTCGAGCCTCGGTCCGACAGCGATAATCCGAATATAATCGATCTCGATTTGCGATGCATTCTCAGCGTAGATGGCAAACCAGGTAATTTTTTGAATGGTTCCCTTCCAATTCGCATTTCGATGTACCGGCACCTGGTACTCATGAAACGCACTGTCGCCAACCACCGAAAAAGAATTGAATGCAGAAACATTATCGGTGGTTTTCCAACTGAGCGTCGCTTTGCTTGCGCCTACAAGCCGCATTCGAACCGCGATGAATCCGAATGCTTCGGCGCTCAATTCGAACTCGGGACCTGTCAACGAAGGATTGAATCCGCTCACCGTGGCTTTCAGACACCCATCGGATACAATCAAGTCGGACAGCGAACTATAAAGCTGCCAGCCTTCCGCATTTCCGTCCTCGTTGAATTCCCAGCCAATCCCGATTTTACTGCTGTCCGGCGATTGAGCGTGCGCCCAATTGGCTGAAATCAGGAAAACACTCAGAGTGAAAAAAACAAAACAAAGCCTGTTTTTCATTTGTTCTTCCTCCCGCTAAAAAATTAACATCAGTCATTGCTAAGACTGAAACGATTGAGCAGTGAAGAAATTCCGCCTGGCGTGAATTTCCGGAACCGGGAGCCGGAATCCGGAACCGGAATGACCATCCGCGCCCCTGCCCTCCTCAATCAACTCAACCTTTGATACAACTCAATAGCGCCCTGTGCCGGGCATTCATTCGATATCAGCATCCGAATTGTTTTGAAACGCGGCGATCATGCCGGCTTCGATGATGCCCGAGAGCAGCAGCAGGGGAATCGTCAAATACATGAAACCATCCAGACCTGATTTGAATTGCGTTGCGACAGCCGCCAAACCATCACCCGACCAGATCACCCTGCTCAACTGCATGCCGAATGTCAGCGCGAACCATGCCGCAGGAAGCTCAAAAAATGCAACTGGATTCAGGATGAGCGTGATGATTCCGGTGCTGCCGCCCATTTTATACGCGATGATGGCGATATTCAATCCTGTCAAGTAAGCCAATAGAAAAGGAAATACGACACCCCATCCCGATACGAAATCCAGAAACAGCGAGAGCGCATTCAATGTGAAAATCAATTTGAAAAGCGAAAAAAAGCCCTTCTCGCGCTCCAGGTAGCGCTTGAGAACGGAATACACCCATTCCGGATATTTGATCAGCAGCGCAATATTTTTCTTGATAACCAACGGTGCTGATGCGAGACCCGCGAAAAAAAGCAGCACTGAAAATGCGAAAAGCAGCCAGTCCATTCGCGCAAAGAGGTTCTGATATGTGTCGAAAAGGTTCATTTAAGATTCACAGGGATGTTCGAATTCAAAATGGTCAATCGAATTTCATTGGTGCGATTGGGTCGCGCAACCTCGGCATACACATAGATTTTATCATCCACGTGAAGCCAGTGGGAATAGCGCCAGGTACTGTATTCGCCGGGAGTGGTGCTTTTCAATACAGCAGCATCGGGCGTCAGGTCAACCGGATTGGATAAATCAAATGTCCAGGCGAATCCGGTGGCGATATTGTACACGGGGTCCCGCCAGAATAAATTGGAGCCTTCGTACACGAAAAGATAACCCAGCGACAGCGGCAGCACGCAAGCCGGACGCGTATAGAAATTGTGCCAGCCTGAATTGTCAAACCAGGGTCGCGCGTCATCCGGCAGCCAGTTCTCGCCGTTCGGACTTACAAAATGGTACGTGCGCTCCACCTGATCGTACCCGATTGCCCACAAATGCCATTGCCCTTCGAGGTAAGCCACAAAGGGATCTTTGTAACCCCGCACCTGCACGAATTCGTCGGTTGCGTTGTGGGCGGCGATCACGGGTTTGACTGAGTTTGCCGCGATATGCTCCGGGGAATATTCGTCGTCAAATTTGATGATCTGCCAACCATTCTCCGAATCGCAGCAGCCATACAGCCTGAACGCGCCGGTTAGCGGATCCTGAACCAGCGCCGGTCGCTCGAACACCGGCACGCCGGCATCATCCCGGTGAATAGCGTGGATTTTTTCGAAATGGATGCCATCGCGGCTTTTCAAAATGCGTATTTCATAGCCTCTGAGTCCGCGGCGCGAACGCCCCTCGCGCATACGTGCCGCCAGGTAAAACATTCCGTCAGCCGCACGCAAAACAGATGGCGCGCCAGCCCACCATTCCGGCAGATTTTCATCCGGTTCCAGAATAACCGTGTAAGTCTCGAAATTAGATGCAAATTCCAGATTCATAGTCTACGTCCCGATTTAGGTATAAATTGAGTGCTGTAATGTAATTATTCAGGTGTTTCTTTTTTTGACAGGAGAACAGGAAAAAACCTGATTGACAGGATCGCTTTTGGTTGAAAAAAATCATGGGTTTCCCGGGGCTTTCTTGTCTTAAAGGGTGCTGCAAAACCAACAGCTTTTGTACCAATAGTCACATATACTGTGAATGGTCATAAATTGAATATTTCAACGCTTCATTTAGCTGTGACATAAGTTACACGCTGATGCTTTGGAGTGAAAGCCCTTTATGGATTTCACGACTCACATCGCATAAAGGCGACGCACTCCGAAATGTTCAAATTATACCCGTTCGAGGTATAATTGACAGCCTGTACTTCAAATTCCGTGATGACGATTTGATTCGGTAATTGTGCCCCTTTTGACGGACAATATTTGAATCATTGTTTTTTAAATCCGGCAAATCATGAGAATCCTGTTTATCCTGTCAAAAGCAAATGAAGCGTTTTGAAGTGACACTGAATTCCAATTATACGCCCCGATGCCTTCAAAGCTCCGTTTCGATCGAACGCTCCTTTCCGGCACGTTTTGAATCGGAGTCTCCCGGCGCATCGTTTTATATCAGAGACACGCCTGTTGCGGGTATAATTCAGATCGCAACCGTATCACTCACGCGCTGCTGCCAATCGTGTATCTTCACGGTCAATCTCGAAATGACCTCCTTGTGCCGCCCGCTGTCAAACAGGTTCGTGGTCTCCCAGGGATCGTGATTCAAATCGAACAACTGGCATTTATCTCCATCGCTCAGGCACAGTTTCCAGCCATCGGGTGAGATTACGGTTCGCGTATTTGCCCGGAAGGCGCGATCGACTTCTTCCTGCGGCACTGCCGGAATGTTTTGCGGCGGACTGCCATGAACCAACGGCGGGTTCCATTCCACAAACACGTGATCTTCTTTCACGGAATCGCCATTCACCAGCGGCAACAGGCTCTGTCCCGGCAAGTCTTTTCTTCCGGGTTTGCCCATCAATTCCAGCAGCGTCGGCACCAGGTCGATCTGGCTCACACGATTTTCGATGATGCGCTGCTTTTTGCCCAAGCGCGGAATGCGCATCAGCCAGGGCACTTTAAGCGCTTCTTCGTACATCACAGTTTTCGCAAGCAGGCTGTGCGCGCCCATCATGTCGCCGTGATCGCTGGTGTACACGACAATCGTGTTTTCATCCAGTCCCAGCTCCGCCAGCGTTTTCAGGATTGCGCCCACGCTCAGGTCCACCTGCGTCACCAGTCCCCAGTAATTGGCAATCAGACGCCGCCAGCCGGATTCGGTTTGCAGGTCGTGCCCCTCGAAGCCTCGCTGGCGATAGCGCTCGCGGATCAGGCGATAACGCAGCGGCTCGTTTTCTTCCAGGATATCGGTGAAATTCCGTGGTAGATCGATTTCGTCGGGGTGGTGCTTGTTATCCAGCGGTCCGTAAAACGGCATGTGCGGTTCGAGGAAATTGATATAAAGCATGAACGGTTGCTTGCTGTGTCGCCGGAGAAAATCGCAGGCTTTCAGTTCGAGGAATTTGGGTTTGCAATGTTCGATGGGCAGGCGCGCGGCAAATCCCCGGCTGTAATCGCCTTTATCCGTATCCGGTTCGTAACCGAGTTGATCGAGGAAATGCCAGTAGCTGCTTTTCTGTGATTGATCGCGGTGGTCGCGGTAATGGCGCCGGTACATATCCTCGATGCTCTCCCATTCATCGAAGCCGTGCTGGGGGAAGATTTCATCGCCCAGATGCCACTTGCCGAAGTAGCCGGTGCAATAATCGGGATCGTCCAGCAATTCGGGCAGGCAGGGAATGTTTTCAGGCAGGGGAATATTATTTTCCACGCAGCCGTTTTGGTGCGGCATCAAACCGGTCATCACGGTGGAGCGCGAAGGGGTGCACACGGGTTGACTGACAGTGGCATTGCGGAAAACCACGCTCTGGGCTGCCAGCGTATTCAGGTTGGGCGCGTGGATTTTGGCATTGCCGTAGATGCGCATGGTGTCAGCGCGCTGCTCATCGGTCCAGATGAAGAGCAGGTTTGGTTTGCGTCTGGTTTTGGTGCAGCCGACGATGTTGGCGCTTACGGCGGCGGCTGCCATGGTTTTGAGAAAATCGCGGCGGGTGGGATTGGTAGTGTCTGAGGGCATGCTATGCCTCCTTTTTTGTTTGCGCAAGAATATCTGCAAAATAGACATTTTAGGAATTGATCATGGTTCGACTCCGCTCACTGTGAAATCCTTAGGTTATTAATTATCAATCGAATAAGCGAAGTTTCATCCTGAGCGGAGTCGAACCATGAACTGGCTTTTCCTGCATTTTGCAGTACTCTATATTTGCGCAAGAAGCATCTTGCGCTACGATTTGTTTTTGGCGGCAATGTCGCGTTCAATGGTTTCGAGAAACGAATTATAAGCCGGGCGAGCGGCAGCGCTTTGTCCAGGTCGCCCAAATCCTGAGGTACTGCTGACAAATTGGATTGGCGGAGGACGATCGGTGGGTGCCCTATTCAAAATGCTATTGATCGGCTGCCATACGCCTCTCCAATCGCGATTAATGAATTTGAAACGTGGCTGCGTACTCTTCGCTGTGCGCATACCCGTAACGGATGGCTTTCGCCCGGATAGTGCTGCTGCGAGTCAAACGAATGGGCTGCGAATACAGCAACCAGTGGGGTGACGTCCCTTGCTCCGCCGTATAAGCGATAGATGCGCCTTCGGTGGGACAGGTGAGCTCAATTGTCACCCCGGATTCAAATCGTCCGCTGCCCGGCGAGATGATCGGTTGCGCGGTTTTGGGCTGAACACCGCCGCGCCACATTTTCTGTACCATCTCTGCCTCAGGAAGGTTCCCCAGGTCGCCGGTTTCGGTTTGCCAGGTTTCGAGCAGTCCCCGCAGGCGCTCCAGTTGTGCCTGGTAGGCGGGATCGTCGGCGAGATTCCTGATCTCATGCGGATCCGCGATGATGTCGTACAGCTCTTCCACGGGCTTGGTCTGGCGGAAGAACAGCTTCTGGATGGCGTCGAGTTTTCCTTCGGCATTCAGGCGGCGCATCTCGCGCATGGTGGGCATCAATTCCATGTAGGCGATTTCCCGGGCGTAGGGCGTCTCCGGCTGGAAATTTCGAATATATTTGAATTGCTGATCGCGAACCGCGCGAATGTGATCGTAGCGTTCGTCCATGCGATCGCGCGCGGCAAAAATAGCAGTCCTCGGCGCTGATTTTTGCTCGCCCAGGAATGCCTGTCCCTGGAGATGAGAAGGCAGCGGTACCCCGGCGAGCGAGAGCACCGTGGGTGCAAAATCGACGAAACTCACCAGGTCATGGCACTGGCTTCCCGGCGCTAATTGTCCGCCCCAGCGAACGATCAGCGGCACATGGATGCCCGAATCATAAATCCAGCGTTTGGCGCGCGGCAGTCCCCGCCCGTGATCGCTGAAAAAGAAAACGATGGTGTCGTCCGCCAGTCCGTCTTGTTCCAACTGTTTCAGGCAATCAGCCACCTGGCTATCCATCGTGTGGATGATATCGTAGTAGCGCGCGTAATCGTTGCGCACAATCGGTGTATCCGGGTAATAGGGCGGCAACGTAATTTTCTCGGGATCGGTTTCCGGTTGCAAATCGACGGGTGTGCGAATTTTGCTCTCATGCGTGATGGTGAAATTGAAGACCGAGAAAAAAGGTTGTCCCGACGAACGATTGCGCCAGTGGGCTGTTTTGCTGCAATCATCCCAGGCAGTGACAGGAACGCCGAATTGGTAATCGGTTTTGTCGCAATTGCTGCAATAGTAGCCGGCGGCTCTCAGGTACTCGGTGAAGCATTTCACATACGCCGGCGGCACTGCTTCGTAAGGCGGCGGCAACCAGGGGTAATCCTTGGTTCGCGTGCGCATGTGGTGCGTTCCGATGGAGGTGGGATACATTCCCGTGATCAAACAGGAGCGACTGGGCGCGCACACACCCGCAACCGTGAACGCATTGGTGAAACGCATGCCTTCGCGTGCCAGGCGGTCGAGATTTGGTGTCCGGGCGAGGCTATCACCGTAGCAGCCCAAATCCGGGCTGATATCTTCGCAGGTGATCCAGAGAATGTTCGGTCGTTTCACAGGCGAATGGTGGCGACAATTCAGGTTGAAGATGCTGTAAGCGGTGGCGCCGCAGGTTGCCGCCAGAAATGTGCGGCGCGATAATTTGGATTTATCGGGCATGGTCGGCTCCTTTTTTATGTTGTTAGAACTGCTGATTGTAAATCCTCAATTTCGGGTGGATAACGCTTCCCCTCGCCTTCAGCCCTTTGCTGTCAAGCTAGTGTGCAATTTTTTGAAAAATATTTTGTTGAAGAACAGTCTATATGTAATAAACTGATTTAAGAACAGGGATTAACGATTTTTGATTTACGATGCAAACGAATCAAACCTCATCTTGAGGAAGTTGCTTTTTAAATTTCAATTACTTCTAAAATCGTTAATCGTTAATCCTTGTTCTAAAATCAATACAACGATATCTTTCTGAATAATGAGAGCAAACGTTCATTATGGCATTCACCCCTTAATACCGGTCAACATGATCCCTTTGATGAAGAAACGTTGCCCGACGAAAAAGAGTATCACCAGCGGCATCAGGGCGACGAGGGATGCAGCCATCAAATAATTTGCCCAGCTTCCTTCAAGCGCCTGGTACATGCGCAATCCGAGGCTGATGGGATAACTGGTGAAATCGCTCAGGTAAATGAGCGGCGCCATAAATTCTTTCCAATGTCCGATGAAGCTGAATAACAGAACCGTCACAATCACCGGTTTGGAAAGGGGCAGCATGATGCCCCAGAAAATCCGCCAATCGGAAGCGCCATCGAGTCGGGCAGAATCCTCCAGCGATTTCGGGATCGCCCGGAAAAATTGGCGAAACAGGAAAATGAAAAAGGCGCCGCCGCCCAGCCAGCCGGGCACAATGAGCGGTTTGTACGTGCCGACCCAGCCGAGGACGTAGTTGATCAGGTAATGCGGGATCAGCAGCACCTGACCGGGCAGCATCATCGTCGCAAGCAGGATGATGAACCAGATATCCCTGCCGAGCCATTTCAGTCGGGCAAAGCTGTAACCCACCATCGCCGAGGTCAGCAATTGCCCGCTGGTGGCGGCAAAGGTGAGAACGAGCGTGTTCAAAATGAAGCGTAAAAAGGGCAGCCGGCTGATAGCGCGCGGATAATTTCCCCACTGCGGATGTTTTATCCAAAGGCTGGGCGGAAATTCATACACTTCATCCAGCGATTTCAATGAGGCGCTGATCGACCAGATTACCGGAAACAGAAAACTGACGCTGAGTGCAATCAGCAAACCGTAAATGAGCGCAGTGCGGAGCCGGTTGCGCCACGAAAGGTTAATAATCATTTGAAAGGCGTTTTTCATTTTAATCATTCTTAAATCAACCGCTTTCTTCATAATGTACCCATACTTTGCTTGAGCGTATTACGAGCAGCGTAAAAAACATTATCACAATGAAGAGAATCCACGCGAGGGCGGACGCATACCCCAGCTCAAAATCCTCGAATGCCTTGCGATAGAGATACAACACGTAAAACAAAAGCGAATCGCCGGAGGATGAATTATACATCAAAAAAACCTGGTTGAATACCTGAAATGAGCCGATGATCCCCATGACCAGATTGAAGAAAATCGTGGGGCTCAATTGCGGGATGGTGATATGGCGAAATTGCTGCCAGCGGCTCGCGCCGTCGATATCCGCGGCTTCATAAAGATATGTCGGAATGTTTTGCAGCCCGGCGAGAAAAATGAGCATAGCGCCGCCGGCACCCCACATATTCATGATGATCAAAGATGGCTTCGCCCAACTGCGCTCATAAATCCACCCCGGCAGCGACATATCGGAGAGCGACGGTATAAAAATAGACAGAAAATCGATGATTCCGCGCAACACGTTGTTGAACATCCCGAAGTCCGGGTTGTACAGCCACTGCCAGATCACAATCGTGGCAATGCCGCCGATGATGTGCGGCAGGTAGAAAATCGTGCGAAACACACCGATCCCTTTGACCCGTTGATTGAGAAGCACCGCCAGGAAGAGCGAATAGCATAAACTGAGTGGTATGGCGATGAAACTGTAATAAAACGTATTCGAGAGCGCCAGCCAGAAATCTTGCTCCTGGAAACAGCGGCGGAAATTATCAAATCCCACCCATTGAATATCCTGAGTGGTGATACCATCCCAATGCATGAAGGACAGCACGATTGAAAACAGCAGGGGACCCAGCGTCCAGACGAAGAATCCCAGCAGCCATGGCGCAGCGAATCCGATTCCGATGATATGTCGATGAATTGTCCGCTTTCTCTTCATAAAAATCCGTTACTTTTTGGGCTCCATCTCTCGAAAAATTTTCTTTTGCAGAATTTCGCTTTTGATATTGCGGATCGTTTCTTCGGGTGAAATTTCATTGTTTGTCAGATACCCCCAATGCCGCGCAATGACCCGCGCCATCTCGTTCCAGCGTACCGTAATCGGCTGAATTCGACTATATGACAGGGCAAAAATGAATTGATTGAAGGGTGACTGAGGATACTTGCTCCGGATATACGATTCTGTTTCTTTCAGCGCCGGCAGCGAACGGTGATAGTCGGCAATAATTTGTTGAGCCGTCATGGAAGCAACAAAATGGATGAAAATCCAGGCTTTTTCTTTCTGGCGAGAACCTTTAAAAATCGTCAGCGCATCCCAGGATACTCTCGTCCAGCGTTGACCGCCTGCGCCCTTTGGGATATTTACCACGCCGTATTCAATATTGGTTTCGCGCAAAAACGGCATCGCCCAGGGACCGCTGCAAAACATGGCGACCCGACCGGTTAAAAACGCAATGTCCGTATTCATATTGGCGATATCAACGGCGCGGGGTGAATGGCGATATTTATGGATCATCTCCTGAACAAAGGTGAAATAATTGAGAATTTCCGGGCTATCATAACACCAGTACTGCCGGCTTTCGTCGAGGACGCGCCCGCCAGTGCTCCAGACGAAGGGCAGCGAATAAACCCAATCCGGTACCTGATACGCGAAGATATCAATGCGACCGTCTCCATCCACATCCCGCGTCAGTTGGCGGCAGGTTTGCATGAAATCATCCATGGTCCAATCCTCCGCCGGAAACGGGACACCCAGTTCGCGGAAGAGCTTTTTATTGTAAAAAATCTGATTGTTGCCTCCCCAAATCGGAATGGCGTACTGCCGGTCTTCGTATTGAAAACTTTTAACAGCCGTGTCCCAATAATCCGCATCCAGATCAATCGAATATCCGGGCGATGACATGTAGGGCGTCAAATCCTCAAAATTTCCGCTGCGCACGAAACGCTGAAACGGCTCGTCCTGAAAGGTGATAATATCCGGCGCCGACCGCGAGAGCATCTGCTTTTGAATTTTCGCCTCATACGCTCCAAGAATGTACATCGGCTTCACCCGAATTTCAGGATGCTCTTTTTCAAACGCAGCGATAATATCCAGCCACATTTTGTATTCCATATAGCTGCCCCAAAATGATACGCGCAGTTCCTGATCTTCGGAGCCCCAATAATGCCGGATTGTGTCGATGAATAGCCAATAACTTGCTAATCCGATGAGCATAAAAATGCACAAAATTTTGAACGTTTTCAAAAGCATAATCGCAGCATCCTTTTATCATTTGCAGGCACAGGATGTGAGTGCCACCTGTCAGCTAAAAATGCGATGGTGGAAAATGCAGCCTGGCTGGAATTTACGAATTTCATCGATGCTCATTCGAAGCGGCGGGATCCAACTTTCGAATGAAAACAAGATAATTGAAAATTCAGGGGATGTCAAGTAAAATCGAAACTTTTGCGGAATCCCTTAGCACCTGCTTCCCAAACTCCCGTTCGGGAATTCCAGAGGCGCTGTAACATATATACCTATTAAGGGTTAGTTTGTAACATCATATTCTTAAGCATGTCATTGCGAGCGTAACGCAGTGGAGCGAATCAATCTCTA
>JAFGMA010000084.1 GCA_016927835.1 Candidatus Zhuqueibacterota bacterium
ATAGTTATGAAAAGCAAAAAATCAACTATAGTAACTGAAAATTATAACCAATTGAATTTATTTAACTTTTAACCGGACACTAGTGATGTCGATACTAAATATCCTTTGCTTATTTTATCTCCTGCAACTGTTGCAACAAATTCTTTTACTTTTGAAATGCCTACTTTATTATTTTTTGAATATCTTTTAGCCTGGATATATGTGATAATTGGATTTTTTGAATGAAGTTTCGCTATTATATCTTTACCGCCATCTCGCGTTTTTTTCATTCTATAGATTTCCCAACCTTCTTCCTTAAAAATCATACCAACTAAATCTTCAAATTGATTTGGAGATAATAATTCTTCAATTGGAATACCACGATTTAATAAAAAATTACATAGTAAGCCTGGTGAATAGTCTAAAATACCCAAATTATTTTTTAGTGACTTTGTTAATCCAACATTTTTTTCAATTGTATCTCCTAATGGTCCTTTTGCTGGAAATGAAAATACCCAATAATACATGTTTTGAAAAGCTGGATTTTTTGCTATAGATCTTGAAATTTTATCTACCGCATTATTGCTTAAGTCCCTTGTTTTATGATAAGTTTCATTTACATTATCTGGATAAAAAACATATGTAACATGTTTGGGGGTAATCCTTTTAAATGCTATCTCCCATAAAGCTAAATCAAATTCTCGGTGATTTAAAGATATTATATCATCTATTTCAGGGAAATATTTTAACCAAAGTTGAGCAAGTTTTATCATATTAGTGGAATATTTTGGATTAATTATTTGATCACGGTATACCCACTTTAATAAACTTAATGGTTCACGATCTTCTTCTTCTGTAAGCCAACGTTTTTCAATCGGGTGAAATCCCTTCATCAGATCAAGTGCAGGGCCAAATTCTTTATCGGTGGTTAATGCTGATACTATCTCTATATATTTTTTGGATTGTTCCATGACTAATATAATATTTAGGGCATAACGCCGGGCTCAGTTGATGTGCGGTCAGATCACCACGCAACGTTGTTGATTCTATTATTTAGTCGACCAAATCTGAGCGTTGAAATTCATTGGATCGGAGCACATTCAACTGCAGCCCTAAGTTATGGCCACGATTTGAGACGCGAGCTAATAACCATTGCCGTACACCGCAGTTTTGGCGTAGAGCCAACATGATTTCACATTAGATGGTACTTTTTAGGACTAAAAAGATAGCTCTAATGCCAGTTTTTGCCTCTTTTTTTAACTTAAGTTACTAAAATCAAATGCTCTACTCGGTCAGACCCAGAATACACTTTTGTTTATATTCCTGTTCTTTCCTTAGCCTTTAACGCCTTAATTCGATTAGCCACTGAACAAATATCCCAACCAGAACACCGAAAAAAGCAATAAAAGCACCAGCAATTTTATCAATCATGTTCAGTCAACTTTGTTTTGTCAGTTTGATGATTTACTTTTTAAACGATATGAGATTTCTGAAAAAATTAAGGCAATTATTTTTATTATAAAGATAAGAATTAACAAACCTATGAAAAATATTATTAAAGGATAATATGTATCACAATTAGAAAGCAAGTCTATATAATTTGATCCAATATAACCATCGTTTAAAGAATTGCTAAAACAGAAGTCAACTTTGTCTCCTACTTTATGTTTGTTACCTCCAATTTTGTACGCCTTAGTATGTCCTTCAATTTTTATTATAGAATAACCTCCTGTTGCTATAGCATCCATAAGAACAAAATCACCGCCCACACTGTCTATTATCTCTGTGATTCTTACCTTAGATATTACAGGATTCCCGGTAAAATACAATCTAGTTATTTTACCAAAATCGCCCGACAGAAAGTAAACTGCGATGAATATTGCAATTATACTCAATAAAAAAACAATGCTGAATAGAGAAGTTTTTATGATTTGTTTTATTTTCATACAATCCCCTCTTTTAAGATTTCAATTATAATACATCTAACAATTATTGGGATAAAACAGCGCCTCTCGAATCCACTCCTCCCAATCCAGCAGGCATTTGGCTCATCGGAAAAGGTCGTTCGGTCGGTTTAGGAGGAGAGATAACGTATAAATCCCGCAGATAGAACCGTTCGGTAACTAAACCACTTAACGAAAAGCTGTTTAAGTTATTGTAATTACTGCCATAACCTATTACTATCTTCCAAAACACCGCAAAACTCGATGTCTATATTTAGGAAAAATGGTCTACATACAGGAAAAAAATCGGTTTTTCCTTATATAAGGAAAATTGCTTTCCTATATGTAGACAATTATGGCGGTCGATTGGTATACACAATTTTTCCTTTATTTAGACAATTTACCTATCCTGTCTTGAAGACCAGGATTTATCACTTCAAGATATGGGAGCTGCCATAGCTGCTGTTTCTTGTTCCATGTACCGCCGGCTTTGCGAACGAATATTCCGACATCTTTTTCACCATATTGCACTTTAATTCCGACTATTTTATTTGCAGGGATTAAAACTTCATTTCATCGATTCGGCTTCGTTCTGATAGTACGGCTTGCTGCTGCTTGCGGCATCAAATCTCCCACGGAACTTGTAAGTGCGATTGGTACGGATCAGGAGCGGTGCAGGGGACAAGCAAGGCGATGATGACTCGTATGGGCGCAAATCTCATTGCTCCTGTACGGCAAAATTTGTGTAACTAATTTAGATATTTTTGAATATAACATATTATTTTTTATTGTCAAGGAAAAAATTATTGAATTGGCTGCCTATATTGTAGTGGTTTGGCTTTATTGGTACTTTCTGCGATGGTGGAAACAGGGTTTCCGGGTTCTTGTGGTTCCGAGTCTTTGTAGCTATTTCCCGGAGCGAACAGAGGTGAATGTAAATATCCAATTTCATAATTGCGGCGACATAAAATTTAGACGGGATTTACAGGATAAACAAGATTAATCAAGATATAACTCCAGTAAATCAAAATAAATATCATACCTGACGAAGGGTGCAATCCAAGAATTACGGAGCCAATAGGGCGTCGTCTTTAATTCCCAAAAACGCTATTCAGGCGTGATCCTTTAACCCATCCCCCACCCCTTCCCAATTGTTTAGGGGCGCCCGGCTTAGGGAAGGGGCAGGGGTGGTGCGGCATGCCGATGGGTAAGAATGAAGCGCGCCTATTCCACAGCAACGTTCTCAATATTGATTCGTGAATTGCTCAATTTGAAGCACTTTTATTTTCTAAATATTAATTTCTTATGTCATTTTTATAATTACCGAAATTATGGGATTGCACCCCCTGACGAAGGTAGCAATAATGAAACATAAAGAGTTAGCGGAGAGAATAATAGGATGTGCCTTTAGCTCATGAAGTTTAGTTGGTGAACACCCTGACTGCCACCGGAAAAAATGTTGGTCTTTTCATCAACTTTAGTGAGTAAAAAGTTTAAATAAAAAGAAGGAGAATTAGCAGAAAGTTAATCGGAGCTATCATATCATCTATCAACAGGATTTTATACTTTGCACGGGCACAAATTGAACTTTCATGTCATTGCGAGCAAAACGGAGTGCAGCGAAGCAATCCCCTGAGGTTAAGCACTTAAAAGATTGCTTCGGCAAAAAACGCCTCGCAATGACAGTAAAAAAATGTTTAATTTATGACCGTTTGCAGTATATTTCTCTTGTCCATCCTGTTATCCTGTCTAATATCTTTCGCGTCGTCAATGTATTTATAAAACAAAGCACCTTACAAAATCGCCGGTGTGAAAGGCGCTTATCCTGCAAATCAACAGGCATGCGCGGGATAATTCATTGGATCGGTTATTGCGGAACAAAAATGCCGCGCGAATTTTGTATACGAACCCATTTCCTCAATCCAACGTCCAACTGCCTTATAATTCAGCAGTTATTGAAATCAGTTCAGCGCCGTATTCAATAAATTATCCTTGATTCTGTCGGTTTGGATTCGTATATTTGCAATAAAAATCGACAGTTAATCGCCAGCTTCTGTGTGAATCACGTATTCTTTGGCATTTCTTTGCATCATTTTCATTATACCGGGGTTGAACGGTTCAGCGTTCAAGGTTCCAGGTTGACAAGCCTGGACAATTAAATACAATAGAGTAACATCTTGTTAGATTGTTATAACTGATTTATAAAGAATAATTTCCGGATCATTGGGCGTTAGAAAAAGCAATATCAATAGCTTACAACCATTGAACCGGGAACCCCGAACCTGAAACCGCTCGGTTTAGATTTTTGATAATCTGTGGTCAATATTCGCTATAAATCCAACTAAGCGAAAGAAGCACGATTGCAAATCGGCTACCAGAAATCGCAACCAATCATTGAAGGAATCAAATGAAAATTGTAACCGTTGTCGGTGCACGTCCGCAATTTATCAAGGCAGCACCGGTTTCCGAAATTTTACGGAAAAGTTTCCGGGAATATATCATACACACAGGGCAACACTACGATGACAACATGTCGCGCATTTTCTTCGACGATCTTCAAATCCCCCGTCCCGATATCAATTTGAATGTTGGCTCGGGCAGACATGCAGAACAAACCGGACGCATGCTGATCGAAATTGAACGCGTCCTGCAACAACAAAAGCCGGACCTGCTGCTTGTCTACGGCGATACCAATTCGACTTTTGCCGGGGCGCTCTGTGCAGCAAAATTGCACATTCCAATTGCGCACGTCGAAGCCGGTTTGCGCAGCTTCAATCGGAAGATGCCGGAAGAGATTAACCGCATTCTGACCGATCAGATTTCTGCATTTCTATTTTGCCCGACTCAAACCAGTGTGAATCATCTTAAGACCGAGGGCGTAATCGGGGCAATTCATCTTGTCGGTGACGTTATGTACGATGCTGCTTTGAAATTCGGAAAAATCGCTGAACGCAAGTCGACTATCATGTCAAAGCTGGGATTGAAAAAAAATGCGTTTTTACTGGCAACCGTACATCGCCCCAACAGCACGGACACCGCGGCACACCTGGGCAGCATTATCGAAGCATTCGAAGAGAGCGATGAAAATATCGTATTCCCGATTCACCCCCGAACGCGAAACTTCCTTCAAAAGTATAAATTATGGGACCGGGTGGCTGGCAATCCGCGAATCATGAATATTGACCCTGTGAGCTATCTCGACATGCTCGTTTTGGAGAAACATGCAAAGAAAATTTTAACCGATTCCGGCGGCATTCAAAAAGAAGCGTATTTTTACCAGATTCCGTGCATCACCATGCGGGAAGAAACCGAATGGGTCGAAACAGTCGAGGACGGCTGGAATATTATCGTTGGCACGGATAAAATGGCAATCCTCCGCGCTATCAAAGATTTCAATCCCAACTCGAAGCAGCGTTCGCTCTTTGGCAATGGTGACGCCAGCATCAACATAAATCAGATTCTTGTATCAGCTTTGAAATCATAATCTTAGTGGTGATATATTTGAAAGCAACGCTTCGAAAAAGAAGTCCACAGCGGTTCGGGTTGTATCTCAGCGTGTGTATTGCCCTCTGGCTGCCAGCATCCGCCGTTGCGCAATCGGTATATGTGCCGCTCAATCACTGGTGCTACGAATTTATCGAGCGCCTGGAAACGCAAAAAGCAATCGGGGATGTATTCAATGGAACGCGTCCCATCTCCCGCGAAGAAATGGCGACCTATATCAGCGCACTCATTCGCGAGGCGGATGCCGGCATAAAATTGAGCCGGGTACAGCGGGATCAGCTTGAGTTTCTGAAGGTGGAGTTTCGCGAAGAACTGGATTCGGTCCTAACGAATGACAGGTTACCCGCGAAGACTCGCATCGCCGCGTACAAAAAATTGAAGTTCATTGACAAAATTTTCCCAGATTTTCTTTATCGAAATAACCGGAATTTTTTGGAATGGCATAATGGCGGCTTCAATTGTTATCTCGATCCGCTGTTTTTGCGCGAAGCCGATTTCGCTACTGCCGATACCATCGACGGCACCGAACGCGTCTACCAGAACTCGAATGGTCTCACGTTTTGGGGAAACCTGGGAACGCACCTGGGTTTTTATTTCAATACGCGCGATACCAGGGAATCGGGGACACGCAGCTACCCCAGGAAGTACGTCATCACCCGCGAGCAGCTGGGATTCGTCAACGGCTATGGCACGCACATTTATCACGACGAAACCATTTCCTATTTCATGTTGAAATTGCCTTATTTCAATCTGCAACTGGGAAAAGACCTCAACGTCTGGGGTCCGGGATATCATGGGAATCTGGCGCTTTCGGATTATGCGACTTCGTATGACCAAATCAAATTCCAGGCGAAATTGTGGCGCATTAAATTCACCAGCCTGACCGGATTTCTGAGAGCCTACCCGGAGATTTACGAAATCGGTGAGCGACTGGAACGTTCACTGGCGGCGCACCGTATTGAAATAAACCTGGGGCGATCACTGCAAATCGGATTGCACGAAACGGTTATTTATGGCGGACGCAAACTGGAACCGGCATACTTCAATCCGCTGATGTTCTATCGCTCGGCGGAACATTACCTGGGCGATCACGACAACGTCGCGATGGGCTTCGATATCGATTGGATTCCGCTGAAGAACTGGAAAATTTATGGCGAGCTATTTCTGGATGATATTACAACCTCCAAACTGGGAACCGGATTTTATGGGAATAAATTCGCATACCTGGCGGGCAGCTTCACCACCGATTTCCTGGGCATCCCGAATCTCGATTTGCGCACGGAATACGCGCGCATTCGACCTTATGTGTACAGCCATAAATATCCGATCAACACCTATCAGCATTTCACCACCAGCCTGGGTCACCACTCCGGTCCGAACTCGGATGATTTGTATGCGGAAATCCGGTATCGGTTTTCGAAAGCGATGGTCGTGACCGTTTCCGGGGAGGTTCAGCGCTGGGGTGAGAATACCGATTCGATTAATTATGGTCGGGAGATGGAAATATATCGCGTGAAAGGCGATCCGGAGTACATCGATACGCTCTCGGGCATTCGAAATCGAAGATATATTATTTCATCTTCGATGTCGTACGAGTTATTCAGAGAGTGCCTGCTCGAACTGCATTTCATTTTCGCGCGGTTGAATCGTCAACATGAGGATAGCGAACCAAATGAAAAGATCGGTAACACTTGTCTGAAATTGAGATTGGCTATCAACTACTAGCTTCGCCTTGAAGCTCATCATTTCAATATCCTAAAATGGGCGATTGGCTGCTGGCTTATTGCCTTTGGCGCTAAGTTTATCAAGACTTACATCGTATACATTATTTCGCCTGTTGGGTGATAAACATAGATCATTCTAACTAATTGAAATTTAATTGGCTAAAAGCCAATAGCCAAATGCCAATCGCTCAATTTAGGAATATCATAATTTTTTGTCTTTATTACGCTATGGCTTCTAGTTGCGCGCAAAATATCGAGCGGATAAATTGGAAGAGTTATATTCCGTTGGTGCCGGCAATTTTACTCATTTTTTGGGGAGAGCCGCCAATCATTGCTTGCTTCATCGCCAGCATTTCGATTGCACTTCTCGCCGTAAATTGCAATTCATTCAGCAAGCGCCTGCTATTCTTTCTGGTCGCAGCATACACGGTTCGCTTTCTGTTTATATCTGCTGATGAATTATTTAATATCTACCCGTATGCCGGCGATTCGCCCAAGTACAACCTCGTCGCAGGAAGAATCATTGAAAATTTTCGGAGCCAGATTCCTCTATTTCAAGGCATTTTCGAATCCACCTCGGTCAAATCATATAGCCTGTTTATAAGTATTTTCTATTATTTATTCGGGCAACATGAGGTACTCATCAGGCTGATTAACGCATTGCTTGGGATAGGCGCGGCGGTTATGGTTTATAAAATTGCCAACACTATTTTCGAGTCGAAAACAATCGCATTTCGCGCCAGTATCACCACGGCTTTTTATCCTTCGATCATTCTGTTCTCATGTGTAAATATGAGAGATTCATTGATTCTATTTCTTTCTTTTGCCATGATTTATTCGTTCATCCTGGCGAAAGCGAAAAAATTCCGTTCAATCCAGACGCCGCTCTTCATTTTCATTTACCTGCTGACCGGGTATTTCCGACCTCAAAACTGGATTCTGTTCGCCCTGGTATTTTTGGCATTCATCGGGTATAAAATTTTTTACGGCGGCTCTTCGAAACAGCTTAAGTTTATAATATTCATTTTATTATTGACTGGTTTGGTGACCGGATTTGTCAAATTTTATGATGAAATCTTTTTTTATGCAGTGGAATATCCCACGCAGCAGATGCCCGGACGGGCAGTTGGCGGGGCTGCTTATCTGGTGGGCATGCAATATGACAGCTTCCAGGATATCCTGCTGTTCGCGCCGATCCGATTCATTTACTTCACATTCGGACCATTTCTATGGGATGTAAGGAATGCGTTCATGTTTTTATCGTTTTTTGAAGCGATTTTTATCATGAGCCTGTTTTACCTGACTGCCAAGCATTTTCAGTCGGCACTCGACGTTCAGAAGCGAGAAATTCAAATATTTTTACTCATATTTGGCTTGTTCGGACTCATTGCAAATTCAATTGTTGATTCAAATTACGGAACAGCAATCCGGCACCGGATGATATATATCATTCCGTTCATCATCTTCTCGTGCGCATACTTAAGTCATTATTCGTGTCGAAATTTCGTCATCAGAAGGATTCGCTGTCGTCCCGAATGAATACGCTAAATTAATTACCCGATTCGATCGTGTTTGATGACATCTGCTTCAAATGAAGTTTTGAATAGAAAACGGAAAACATGTCATTTCTAAAACGCTTTACAAATGCATTTATCTGGAATCATTTGAATAAAATCTCCGGCTACTTACTGGATTTCGCGCTGTCAATTGTGCTGGCAAGGGGATTGGGCGATTATTATTATGGCATTTATTCGGAATTTGTCACATTTGTATTTTTGTTTTCAATGATTTGTTCGATCGGGCTGGATACGGCACTTAATGCATTCATCCCAAGGTTCAATGATCAACCGGGACTCGTTTCGGGCATGCTGCGCCGATCTCTGGTTATCCTGTCTATCTCGTCGTCAACTGTGGCTGCGATTGTCATTTTTGCCGGCGGAGTCATCACGCGGCTTATCAATTCCCCTGAATTGAATTCGATGCTTACGATTGCAGCCTTTTACATCGTGCTGCATAATTTTTTAATCGTCGCCCGAATGATTATCGTCAGCTTTTATGCGACCAGGTTTCTGTTTTTTATGAATGGTCTTCTGAAGGGATTATTGATCATCGCATCCTACATCATCATAAAAATGAACGGAAACATTCGGGATGTCATAAGCGGCTTCACCATCATTAGCTTCTTTGTCAGCATTGCATTTTTTCTCGGGTTTTTAAAATACCTGAAACCACCGGTTCAAGAGACGAATTGGGGAGAATTTCTCAAATTCAGCGTTACCGCCTGGTTCAATAAAATTATAAATTACGTGCTGGGTCGATATTTTGATATCTTCATACTCGGATTTTTTTCCGTATCGAAAGAAAAAATAGGGTATTATAATATTGCATTTTCAATCGCCATGGCGCTATTCCTTTTCATTTCATCGGGTTTCGATGGTATTTCGCTGGCTGCCTTTTCGGATTTTGAGAATAAACAGCAGCGCGATAAAATTGCCAGAGGCTGGTTGACGATTGCCAAAGTATGTATCATTTTCGGATTTCCGGGATTTTTATACGTAATTCGATATGCGAAGATTATTATTACAACCATCTATTCAACCGCATTCATCGAAAGCGCGACCTTGTTCCAGGTTTTCGCCGGCTTTTATCTGCTAGCCATCATTCTTGGCAACGGCATGAACCTGACAGTCATCTACGCTTTGAAAAAAGCCAACCTGGCGTTAAAATTGCGGCTCATTGGCGGGGCAATCAATATCGCGCTCGATATTCTTTTGGTGCCGAAATACCAGGCGCTGGGCGCCATTATCGCAACAGGGATTTCAATCGTCGGTATTGTGGCACTGGAACACGCTTTTGTGCGAAAATACATTTCCTTTCGCTATCCGCTGGTTTTCCTGACAAAAATAGTACTGGCGACGCTGGTCGCTCTCGGGACAACGAGCCTGTTTGAAATTTCGAATGCATTGCTGCTGGTTTTGAATATCGCGCTATTCATTTTCGTATTCATTTTAAGCATTTATATCTTTAAGCCATTATCCGATCAGGATAAAGAAATGATTCGAACGATAAACGCTCCGCTGGGTCAGTTGCTCAAGCACTTTTAAAGTAAATGAGTTAAACCGCAAAAATAATGCAGAAAGAGAACCAATCAAAACCTTCGATCCGGTGCATCCTTTGCAATTCGGTTGCCTGCCGCACCTTGCACATCAAAAATATGCATGAAATTTTGAGGTGCGACCAATGCGGTTTCATCTTTGCAAAGGTTTCGATCGATGAAACCGATAAGGAAAGCTTTGTTAAAAAGCTATATGACAAAAATTACTTTGAAGGCAATGCCCATTGGTTCGATAAAAACCTTGGCTACGGAAAAAATTATTTCGAGGAGAAAGGCTTCGATCAAACGGTAAATGCGAATCGTCATCTGAAAAAAATTGAAAAATTGATACTGTCAAAAGGGCGCTTGCTCGATGTTGGCTGCGCCGCCGGTTTCTTTTTAAATGTCGCGCGACAACGCGGATGGGAGGTCGCTGGACTGGAGCTATCAGCAGATGCCGCGGCATACGCAAAAGCGCATTTTGATTTGGATATCTCGATCGGATCATTTGAAACTGCATCCCTGCCGGCAGCATCTTTCGATGTGATCACAGCCTGGGATGTCATCGAACATCTTTTAGATCCATTGGCTTTCGTTGAGAATGCGGCTCGTTTGCTCAAAAACAACGGACTCATGGTGCTTGGCACTCCCAATATCGGATCGTTAGCGTATAAATTTCGAAAAATCAGATGGATTCAATTGAAACCACCCGAACATGTTTGTTATTATAATCCTGAAACACTCAAGCGACTATTGAAAAATGCATTTATTGAAGTGAAAACCCAAGCTGTTTATCCGCAATACTCAAAAGTGAAATTCTCTTTTAGGGCTTACGGAAAGCGGCTTTTATACAGTGGATTCAATATGTTGGCACAAATTCTTAATCAGGGGGAATACGTAATTGGATATGCATGGAAGCGAGGCAATTCGCAGGAAGATTCGCGTGCTCTACATCGAGCATGCGGCAGCTTATCCGGAGGAACAAAATAAGTACGTCACGCTCTCAAAACTACCATACCTGGATATTGTGCTGATTCGTCCCGAATCATGGAAGGATGGGAGCAGAACTGAAAATTTCAAGATGCATGCACGAGCATCATCATTCAAAAGCGTTTTAGCAAATTCAGCTTTCAAGGGATTTCGTCATCGTAGTTTTTTTACCAACAACGTTGGTAAAGCTTTCCGAAATTTTCAACCGGACATTATCCATTTATTCGAGGAAGCGAACACATTTTTCAGTCTGCAAGCGTTAATTCTCAAGCTGATGTATTGCCGTTCAGCGAAATTGATCTTTGATAATTTTCAAAACATTATCACCGATCATGTGGATTACAGGTTCTATCCCCTCTACGAATCAATTGAAAAGCTGGTTTTCAAACACGCAATATGTGCCACTGCTCGCTATGAGGGATCGAAGCAGTTTCTGGAACATAAAAATTTTAAAAAGCGAATTTACGAATTGCCCTGGGGAACGGATGTTTCGCGTTTCCGACCGACGGATGGATCTCATATCCGGCAAAGGTATAAACTGGATGGCTTCACAATCGGCTATATCGGCAGAATTGAAAATGAAAAGGGCATTTTTCTGCTGTTGGATGCCATCGCCAACATAAAACAAGATATCACATTGCTTGTTGCCGGCACCGGCTCTGCCAAACAGAAGATGCTCGAGATGGCGGAAAAATACCGTTTAGGGAAAAAATTTCGCTATGTTGGTTATATCTCGCACTCCGAATTGCCGGCATTTTACAGCGCGCTCGATTGCATCGTGGTGCCGACGATCACCATGAATAGATGCAAGGAGCAATTTGGTCGCGTGTTAGTCGAAGCCATGGCATGCAAAACGCCCGTAATCGGCTCAACTTCCGGCGCAATCCCATCTGTGGTCGGGAACGCCGGTCTCGTCTTTCGAGAAAACGACGTCGATGATCTGGTTCAAAAAATAGTGCTGTTGGCAAATAATGTCGAACTAAGGCAGCGCTATTCACAAGCCGGAAAACAGCGGGTACACCAATGCTTCTCTCTGCAAAAATTCAGCGAGAGATGTCTGGAAATTTATCATGAGGTTTTAGCGACAAGTGCAGATTAAGACGATTATCACATCGATTCGAAAATATATCAAATTGGACCTCATTCATATTTATCTTTTCCGCTTATTCATGTTCTGCATTCAAAAGCTGATTTATCCGCTGCGCCGATTTCAAAAGGAGCCTGTTAACAAGATTTTGATCGTTCGATTGAAGCATCTGGGTGATTTGCTGCTCAGTGTACCTTTGATTCAATCGCTCCAGAGATATTATCCCGGTGCAACGCTCTCGATTGCTACCGGTAGTTGGAATCGCGAAATCGCCGAAGACATTATCCGGGACGTGAAAAAGGTCTATTATTATAATGTCACAAAATATTGCCGGGCGAAAGACCAGATCGTGCCTATACAAGCTCGGCTGGCTATACTCAGGGAAATTTCTCAGCGCCGCTTTGATCTCGTGATCGACCTGGATGGTTCAGTCGGATTTCTTTTCCTTTATTTATTCAAGCGCGTCACCTTTGTGTCGAGTATCGAAAGCCTGCGTTTTCAGCAAAATCTGGCACAACTCGGTTTGATTGAAAATGACAGAACAAATTACAATATCCACTCGCAGCATGAACTGCTAAATCTGGCTGCATCAATCCGACGCCTGGGGTTCGATCTGATACCTGATTCAATGCGCCTGCAAATCAAGCGGGAAACCGAACAATTCATTCATGCTTATTTTGCTAAAAATCTAATTGTTACCACGCGTCCGCTTATTGGAATTCACCCAGCGGCATCAACCAGGCAAAAGCTATGGTCAACCGAAAATTTTGCAAAGCTGGCAGAAGAACTCATCCAACGATTTCGGGCACAGATCATATTTTTCGGCACGCCAACAGAGAGAGAGCGAATCGAACGCATTCAAGCAAAGATGACATCTGGCAGCATCACCGCAAGTGATTTATCGCTGCCACAATTCATCGCAGCAATGAATCGGTGCCAATTGCTTATCTGCCTCGATAGCCTGGCACAGCATGTCGCGTTTTTACAAGGTGTACCGGCAGTTGTAATCTATCGCTCCGACAACTTTGTCCGCTGGACACCCGGTGACAGCGAAAACATGGCTGTAATTTTTAAAAAAGAGGGTGCCGAAGTTGCGGATATTATGTCAAATCTTCCACCCGCTTTTTTAAAAAAAATAGAAACAGCTTTGCGATGAATGGCATGGCTCAAATATTTCAATACCCCGCTTAGTGATTATATACGGTGCACGCTGATGTTTTGGAGTGAAAGCTTTTTACGGATTTCACGACTCGCATTGCATAAAGGCAATGCACTCCGGAATATTCAGCTTATGCCCGTTCAAAATATAAACAGCCATAAGATACAGGTCGTTTAATGAAAAAAATCGCTATAAATGCGACCATGTTGACACCTCAAAGCGGTGGCATCCTGGTTTATATTCTGAATTTAATCGAAACCCTGATAGCGCACGAACCGGACATCCAGGTCCTACCGTTTTTTTCGAATAATTTTCTGGCGCAATTTCCGCAATATGCAAAATTGCCGCACGCCCGAGGATTGAATTTATCGGGCGAGCGTCCCCGGACGCGTGTTTTGCTGGATGCGCTGGTGCTGCCTCGACTTCTCAATCAGTGCCAGATAGATTTGTTTCATTCGCCAATCTCATACTTTCCCTTTGGCGTGACAATTCCGGCGGTCTTGACTATCCACGATCTGCGGGCGTTCCATTTTCCGGAAAATTACGATCGAATCCGGGGCGCATTTTTGCGAAAACGGATCACTGGTTCAGCACGAAAGGCTGAGAAGATTATCGCCATCTCGGATTATACGAAGGACGACATCATCTCCACGCTGAAAATTCCGGCGCAAAAGGTCGTGCGCATTCACCAGGGTTTCGCTCCTGCGCGATTCGACCGCCGCATCACCGAAGAAGAACTGGATCGGATTCGAAAAAGATACCAGTTGCCTGAAAAATACATTTTGAGTATCGGGCATCTGGAACCGCGAAAAAATTTCTCGCGACTCATTCGTGCGTTTCATCAACTGCGGCAGGAAGCGAAAATCCCGCATAAACTGATTATTATCGGACGCGAAACCTGGAATCATCAGCTTTTTTATGAGGAGATGCATCGACTCAATCTTCAGGATGCGGTTATCTTCACCGGATTTGTGGAAGATGATGACCTGACGGCGCTCTATCATACTGCGGATATTTGCGTACTGCCTTCGCTTTTCGAGGGATTTGGCTTTTCGCCATTGGAAAGCATGGCTGCCGGCACCGCCGTCGTCTGTTCCAATACCACATCATTCCCCGAGATTTGCGGCAATGCGGCGGAATATTTTGATCCACATAAAGTGGAGGATATGAGCGCCACGATACTGAAAGTATTGCAAAACGAAACGCTTAAGCGATCGCTCATTCTCCAAGGGTTTGAGAACATAAAACGATTCAGCTTTGAAAAATGCGCCCACGAAACCGCTGCGGTGTATCGCGGTGCTCTCGATCAGGATGCATGCCAAATCGCTGGATAGCTGCAAATTTTCCTGGTCGGGTTGTCGCTGTCACTATATTATTTTCAAATTCTGCGCGCTCCGGGACCGATATTTCAATCAGTTGTCTTAATTTTGTTGCTCGAATTTCTGGCTTAACTCACTTCGGATGTGATGACTCAAATTACAGTTCTACATATTATTAATGATTTGGGGGTTGGTGGCGCGCAACGAGTTGTTGTGAATCTTGCCAGTAAATTGAATCAAGCGAAATTTCGCTTCATTGTGATTAATTTAAATTTCTCTCAGGACAATACGCTCGAGCAGGAACTGAAACAGCACAATTGTAAAATCATCAATATTCGTCCGGCTTCCCCGTTCGATTTTCGCAGCATTTTCTGGATTGCCAGGATTATCAACCGTGAAAACGTTGACATCGTTCATACACATCTGGCGATAGCTGGCGTTTACGGAAAATTGGCAGCAAAATTGGCAAAAAGATCGTTAATCGTATCCACGGAACACAACACATCCAGCCTTTTGACGAAGCCATGGTATTATCGCGGGGCTGTTAAATTTTCATATCGCCTGAATACAAAAATTATCGCAGTATCCGAATGTATTCGAAAATTGATATTGGTTGATAAACGAATTCCGCAGAAAAAGGTTGAGCTAATCTATAATGGAATTGATCTTGATGATTTCAAATTAGGTGTTTCTAAGTGCAAAGATAAACGGATATTTTATGGAAGCCCGATCATAGGCAGTATTGGCAGGAATGATCCCCGAAAGGGATTTCAGTATCTTTACGAAGCGTTTAATTGGGTCAAAATTAGCGAGTCTTCAGCGCAATTGCTCATCGCAGCGAATAATTCGCCGGCTAATTCCAATAATAAAAATGGCATCTCGAACTGTTTTCTACCCGGTGAGATGGCTATTCGCGATTTCCTTTCGAGCATCGATATCTTTGTTCTGGCTTCAATAGAGGAAGGTCTGGGAATTGCCGTACTGGAAGCGATGGCGATGAATAAACCGGTTATCGCAACAAACGTCGGAGGCATTCCCGAAATAATAATCCACAAAAATAACGGATTGTTGGTGCCTGCCGCAGATTCGCAAGCCCTGGCAAACACAATTCTATCGCTCTGGAAGGATAAGGCATTAATGAATCGCCTTGCGCAAAATGGCAGGCAGATCGTCGTAGAGCGCTTCAGTTTAAGCCGGATGATTAAGCAGACCGAAACGCTTTATGAAGAGCTGATACGAACCCGAAGCCAATAACCGGGCTATTTGCAATGCAAGCGATTCAATGTCATTACGTCAAGTATCATTTTGTGCCAATATTCATAACAAAAAAGATTCCCCTGAATGACACAGCGGTCGCCTTTTGTCCCGAACGAGTAGATATGACATCTGGTTATCGTTTGGATTGATTAACGAATTCATGCCGAAATAGTGGGATTGCACCCGGGTAAGGAGCCTTGATGGCATTGAATGATTGGTGATTGAAACGATATATACCTATTAAGGGTTAGTTTGTAACATCATATTCTTAAGCATGTCATTGCGAGCGTAACGCAGTGGAGCGAATCAATCTCTA
>JAFGMA010000007.1 GCA_016927835.1 Candidatus Zhuqueibacterota bacterium
AATTGCGCATTCGGCTAATTATTTGTATTTTTGTTAGATATAAAATAAGAATTAGCTCTTTATGAATAATTCAAGATAATTCAGGTTTTGGATTTTGAAGCAAAAAAATGATAATCTGTTGGAGGCAAAAATGGCAGGAGAAACCTATACCTGGGAAAAATTGAAATCCGTGAGCGCGCTGTTAGCCAGTGTACTCGTGCCGATTGTTCTCGGGCTGGTGGGGCACTGGTATTCGGGCGCATTGAAACAGGTGGATGCCAACCTGCGCTATTCTGAACTGGCAATCGATATCCTGAAACGCTCCCCCACAGAGACCGATGCCGCGATCCGGGAATGGGCGATTGACGTGATCGATAGCTATTCAGGAATCCCGCTGAATAAGCAAGCCCGGTTAGCCCTGCAAAAATCTTCTATTCTTGAAATCGAGGAATTCTTGCAGGAGAAATGGATTCCCGAATTCATCAGCGCGTACATCGATGAGCTATTCCTGAGCGCTGAATGGAAAAAACTCGTATCCGATGCGGTGACCCTGGAAGACCAGAAGCATCTGTATCGCTCTGCGGTGGAGGCGGCAATCGAGGAGATTCACAAAGAGCGGCAGCGGCGAATTGAAGCGGCGGCTGAAGAGGAACACAAACCGTGATCCTCAGCGCCGGATTCGTTTTGCCGGGATGGGCTACATTTTCCGATGCGGCGCATGACGGCGCCGCACTCCAACGCTTGTCGGCTGATTTTAAAAATTGGAACTGACGGCTGGTGAGATTCTACGAGCGGGACAAAACAACGCTTGTATAACTGCTCCGTTTGTTTTATATTACGACAAAGAACCACCCATTCGCCAGCATGAGTGGATGAAGCGAACCTTTTAAACGCAAAGGAAATCACCATGAAAAAAGCGATCTGTGTTGGTATCAACAATTACCCGGGAACCGGCAATGATTTGAAAGGCTGTGTCAATGACGCCACGGACTGGAATAGCCTGCTGGAATATGCCGGTTTTCAAACCGAGGTGTTGCTGGATAGCCAGGCGACCAGGAGTAATATTCTGAATGCGCTGAATAACCTGGTCACGGGCGCGACTTCCGGTGATGAAATCGTATTTACGTATTCAGGGCATGGCACATCCGTGGCGGATACAAGCGGCGATGAGCCTGATGCGTACGATGAAGCGCTCTACGTCTACGATGGGATTCTCCTGGATGACGAGTTGCGGGCGATTTTTCAAAAAGTGGCGCCCGATATCCACATCGTCGTCATTTCAGATAGCTGCTTTTCGGGAACCGTTACCCGGGCATTGATTTCCGAATTCGGTAAGGCGCGATACATAAAAACCGATGAGATTCCGCCAGAGGCAAAATTAAGAAAACGGTTTTTATCCGAAGAAGATATGATCGAAGTTTTAGTCTCCGGTTGCAGCGATTCCGAATACAGCTACGACGCGAATATTGACGGGCGCTGGAATGGCGCAATGTCCGCTTACGCCACATCTGTGATCCGGAAAGGGCAGACGTATCGTGAATTTTATGAAAAGCTGCGCGGACTGCTGCCTTCCCAACAATATCCGCAAACACCGCAATTAGAAGGATCTGATGCCAATAAAGACCGGACGGTATTCGCGACAAATACCGAACCGCTGCCCAAACCCGAACCGGAACCTGAAACCAATATCTGGACCTGGCTTACCAAATATTGGTGGGTGATTGTCATCGTGATCATTGTGGCGATTATTTTGTGGCGCATTTTTTAGCACCACAGACGGAGGTGACTGATCATTCGGGGGAGGAGTCATCGTTTTAAAATCCCGGTTTCGGAACGCTCCAATCCATGAAACGCCGTTTTCATCCACGATCGAGATCCCGATCGGCATATACATTAAAGGTGAAAAAATGAAGCGAAGAAATAGTTTAGCTTATCCGCTGGTTATAATCTTGCTGCTGTTCCCCTGGCAAATGCACTCACAAGACCGGAACGTCAATAGCTATTATTGGAGCGCCACCGACGCTCTCGGCAGACGCACGCCAACGAGTGATGAAACCGGTTCGACGAGGGACGGCAAATTTATCGGCATGTTTTATTGGACCTGGCACACGGATAATCTCGCGGAATTTTCGCCGGTCATGAACGTCTCGCAGATTTTACAGCAGTATCCGGAGGCAGCCAATGACGCCGATCATCCCGCATGGAAGGGCATCTGGGGCGGCGTGTTCTGGTGGGATGAGCCGCTTTTCGGCTATTACCGAACTACCGACGAATGGATTTTGCGCAAACATGCGGAAATGCTCGCTGACGCCAAAGTGGATGCCGTGTTCTTCGATTGCACCAATGGCAATTACACCTAGAAAACGTCATACACAAAACTGCTCGAGGTATGGGATCAGGCGCGAAAAGACGGCGTGAAAACCCCGGGTATCGCTTTTATGCTTGCCTTCAGTCCGAGCGATGGTGCGCTGGACGCTATTCAAGAGCTCTACAACGATTTGTACCAGCCGGATCGATACCGTAATTTATGGTTCAACTGGGAGGGTAAACCGCTGATCATGGCTTACCCCGAAATGCTCAAAGCCAAAGCCGGGGATCGCGCCGCATTGAAATTTGCCGCTGATTCCGCATTTCTCGCCATAGACGTCCACTGTCCGAGTTGGAGCAATAATGTCGGCAATTTAACCCTCAGCCTGTACAAATGGAAGTATAGCTATCTGATAACGACAGCGGGCAGCCCTATCGCCCGGAAAGCGTTCGAAAATTATCAGGATAATGCCTGGTTGAAACTGGAATTCGACGCGCAGGAACCTGGCGAATACATGTGGCTGCTGAATAATGCAACCGAGGTTGTCGGTGTCTGGAAAGATGAAAACAGCCAGCATCCCGCCATCAGTTTTTTGAATGGCGTGCCCACCACCGGTGATTACGAATGCCGGGTGTATCTTGCCCCGGATTCTGCGCGTCAGGATATTATCCCGTATGCCGAACCCCACGTGCCGGTTCAACTAACAGCCGGTGTCGATGCGGCGCTGATGGAAGAAATTAAATCCTTTTTCACCTTTCGCCCGGGACAGCCGGATTACGTGAACGGACCCTCCCGAAAAGACCACTGGGGCTGGCTTGAAAATTATCCGCAGCACGGTTACGTTGGCACTGGACAGTACGAACAGGTCACTGTGGGGGTTGCCCAGAATGCGAATGATGCCAATAGCGGGCATTGCTACGCATTCAACGCGCCCGGAACATACGGACGCAGTTATACCCAGACCAACGGTCAGGACCCGCGTCCCGAGGCTTACCTGTATGGACTCAATTTTGCTGAACAATGGAGCCGGGCGTTTGAGCTCGATCCCGAATTGGTTTTCATCACCGGCTGGAATGAGTGGATTGCAGGACGGCATGAAAATTGGCCCCCCGCGAATCCGCATAAACCCTTTGCATTTCCGGATCAATATAACTGGGATAAAAGCCGCGATTTGGAGCCGGTGAAAGCCTGGGGCAGCAAAGGCGATGTGTATTATATCCAGTTGGTGAATTACGTCCGAAAATTCAAGGGCATGGCAACTCAGGAACCGGCATCGCCTGAGACCGCGATAACTATCGGTGCTTTTGATGGCTGGGAGGGTGTCAAACCCGAATTCCGGCATTACCGGGGAAATACCGGACATCGCAATCACAAAGGACAGGGGAATGAACTGGTTTACACCAACGATACCGGGCGCAATGATATCGTGCTCGCAAAGGTTGCGCGGGATCAAACCGCGATCTATTTTTATGTCGAAACCGCTGAAGACCTGACGCCCAAAACTGATCCCGGCTGGATGCGCCTATTTATCGACATCGATCGCGATAAAGCAACCGGTTGGGAAGGATACGATTATTTGATCAACCGCACCAGTCCGGGCGATTCCGCAGTCATCGAGAAAAGCGTCACCGATTGGAACTGGACACAGGTCGGCAAAGCCAATTTTGCGGCGAGCGGCAATCGGCTCGAATTAGCTGTAAAACGAGCTGTTTTCGGAATCGCGAGTGAGGCTGATTTGGATTTGGAATTCAAATGGAGCGATAACATGCAGGTAGATGGCGATATTATGGATTTCTACATCAATGGCGATGCAGCTCCGGGCGGACGATTCAATTTTGTGTATCAAACGGCATCGGAGACAGGCGTGGGTGAACATCTTCGATCTCCGAATAAATTTGCATTGCTGCAGAATTATCCGAATCCGTTTAATCCGACGACCTGCATCAGGTATCATCTTGCTGATAGAGCGAAGGTAAAGCTGGATATTCTCAATCTTTCCGGGCAGCGGGTGCGAACCTTGCTGAACCGATGCCAGAGTGCCGGTTTGCATACGATGAATTGGGATGCTACGGATGAGCAGGGGGCGCGGGTCGCTTCGGGGATTTATCTGTGTCGCCTGACAGCTTCGGATGAAATGCAGGTATTTCAGGACGCACAAAAAATGCTTTATTTACAATGAAAGATGGTGGCTGAATTGCAATCAACCGTATTACTTTACCTGCAATATGACCAAAGTCAAATCATCATATTGCGACGTGCCTTGCGAGAAATAAATCACCGACTCATAAATTTTATTACGCAGTTGCTCGATCGTTATCCAGTTCGATTGCTGAATAGTTTTCACCAGGCGTTCCTCTCCGAACTCTTTTTCATCCTGGCTCAGGGCTTCGGTAATGCCGTCCGTATAAAAAATTAAAATATCGCCCGGCTGAAGCTGCAATGTGTGCTGCTCGTATTGTGTGCCTTCGACGATGCCGATGACCAGCCCGCTTTCGCGCAAAAATTGACACTCCCGGTTCTGGGGGCAAAGTATGGGGAAATTGTGACCCGCATTGGTATAAGTGAATGTGAAATCGCGCCGTTCGAAATTACCGAAGAACAGCGTGGCATATTTTTCGGGGGAGGTTGTTTGCGCGATTTGGCGATTCACCTGTGCCATCACAACCGCCGGCTCCGGGGAATGATTCACAGATGCTCTAAACGCGGCTTGAAGATTTGACATCAATAAAGAGGCTGGAATGCCCTTGCCCGCGATATCTCCGATGACCACACCGATCCCCGAATCATCAATTTGGACGAAATCGTAATAATCTCCCCCCACTTCTTTGGATGGAATATTGATAGCGGAAATTTCGAAAAATGCGCCTTCGGGAAATTTGTGGGGCAGCAGCATCCGCTGTATTTCACGTGCCAGCGAAATGTCACGTTGCATGCGTTGCTTTTCGAGCTTTTCCTGGTAAAGCTTTGAATTCTCGATTGCGATAGCGATTTGATCGGATAATAAACCGAGTGATGCCACATCTTCGGCTGAAAAACGCGTATTGGTCAATTTGTTGCCGAGACACAAAATTCCTTCCAGATCGGTTCGATGTTTAAGTGGAAACATCAGAAATGGGTGAATTACTTTCAATTTGGCGATGTCATCCTCTGAGGAAATCCGGATGCAGACCTCATCAAATCGGATCGGATCTTTGATGGCACGCATCAGTTGAATGAATTCGCTGTTTTTGTGAAAAATAATCGGTTCGCGCTCGATCTCACCGTTTACTTCAGTGGAAAAATCGCCATGCTTGTTTTCCAGGATCAGGTGCGCATTTTCCAGAGCCATTGTATCGGTCAATGTGCGTACTACGATTTCTTTCAGCTTTGGTATCTCGAGGACGGTCAAAATGTCATGGCTGAGCGTCTGCAATACCTGCCGGTAATCGGTGCTTTCCCTTAAAAAATTCCGTTCGACAAAATTTTCAATTGCCGACAGAAGCGGCTGGAAGAAAATGGCTGCGAGAACTAAAAACAGCACCTCAAGAATCGGTATTTCAAGATTAAATGTCTGTTTGAAAAGGGCTTTGGATTGTCCGTAAAGCAGCAAATAGATACCGATTAAAATCGCGGAAACCATGGAAAAGATTATGCTTTTTCTCAGGAACGATTGAATATCCAGAAATTGATATTTGATAATCGCCCATGCAATCGAGCCGACACCAATGAGCAATGCCAGGATAGTTAAGCTGTACGGAATATACTCGGAAATATGGAACGGTACGATTTCAGGCAGCAGGAAGGCGATGGCATACAAACCCACCCCGGAACGAATGCCCCACAATACCAGCGCTGCCTGTTTTTTTAAGCGTTCGCTTCGCAGTACGGCGTACCCGCGATACATCAGGTAGATTGCCACGATCACGTAGCTCAAATTGATGATAGCGAAAAAGACGGGGTGGTATTCGTGAAAAATACTAAGCAATCCGATTAGCAATTGGAAAATGATTGCCAGCGGTTTGACGATCCCTTGAAAAAAGTCGGTTTCAAACATGCCCGAGACCGCCCGGACTTCCTGAGCATTTCGGAACAGCAGCAGCAGGACAAATTGGAAGATGTGTGGCAAATAGATCAGAAACGGGATTTTTTTGGGGTGGTTAATTAAGGCGGAGCGCTCAATGGGAAAAACGAGCGCGAAAAGCACCAGTTGGGGAAAAAAGAATTCCCAAAAGATGAAAAAACGTTCAATGATATTCGAATCGATTTCTTCATGCGAAATGTATAATCCGCATGCGCCCATTATGCCGCCGCTTGCAGCCAGAAACAGCATTATGGAAGTGATGCGGTTGATCTGCTGCCTGGGATTCTCCTTGATGATGATCAGCCCCAGAAAAAACAGCAGCACGCTACACGTCAAATAAAAAATGGAGACAATGTGTACAATATTCATTTTCCTGGCATAAGTTAGCGCTGAAAGGGTGATAATGAGAAAAATATCTTTTTCAGGTTGAAGGGTTTTTCTCCGTTGATTTGCGTTTAATCAACTTGATAGACGTGCCTGTTCCGTCGAAATTGAATGACACCTCGTCCATCAGGGCTCTGACGATGAAAATACCTCTTCCGCTTTCCTTCAATAAATTTTCCGGTGCAAGCGGGTTATTCACCTGATCCGGATCAAATCCTTTGCCTTCATCTTTTACCGCAATGGTAAGCGAAGAATCGGTCAGGTGATAGCGAATCGTAACGTTTTTGTTCCGATCCTGTTGATTGCCGTGGATGATTGCATTATTCGCCATCTCGGTTACAGCAATAGCGATGCTATCTTTTTCTTCGTCACTGAATGCCATCTCGTTGGCAATTTTCTCTGTAAAATCTTCAATCTCTCGTACTTTGCTAAGACTACTGGGAATGATTAGTTCGTAATCTTTGGGAAGCTGAGAATTCACTTGTGTCTCCTCTGGTGAAAATTCAAATCGCTCATGAGTGAAAACAAACTGCGCATGGCATCCGAATTTGCCGTGTCGGATACCAGGCGGGCAAATCAAAAATACCAGTTAAGGAAAATATCTATCGAACTGACTGTGTAATGCTTCTGATTCGAGCCGGATATTCGCTGTTGATTTGCAATGCAAGAAAATTGCAATTTTGAATTTGGTTGATACGCTATCGAAAGCGTGGGACCGATGCTCTGCAATTCGCTGCTTTTTTCCTTCTCGGGCGCCCCCGTTCGTGCAACCTGGTAGCGCCATTCGGTGCGCGCGTAAAAATATACGCCGGGTGATACTTCAAAATATGGATTGGGTTTATACCTTAATGACGCTCTGAACCATGAATTGTTACGTAAAAGCAACGGACGCTCCGCCCATCGATCCCAGTATAATTTTCCGTTCTCTTCCATCTCTATCCGATAATGAAGGTGCAGCCAGGTCGCCGGCAACAGACGGTATTGACAACTGCTTTCGGACGCGAACTGTCGATAAACAAAGCTGCTAATATCCCGGTTTTCGAATTCATAATCGAAATCAACATATTTCGCCAGAACTTCGAATTGCTGCGTGAGTTTGAAATTGGAAAACGGGGAATATTGTACATCCGGCGCCAGCCTGAAAATCCGCGTCCAGTTGTTATCGGCGCTGCGCTCGGAGAAGATATAAACAAAGTGGTACAGGCTGACGTTGGCTTCCAGGCGCAGTCGTAAATACGGGCTGAATGCATGAACTTCGATCAGGTTCAATTTCAATTTAAATTCATCGCGATCGTCGAAATTGCTGGTGTCGGGCGTATCGTACTGCAGCCGGCTCATGCTCGCATCGATCCCCAGGGAATCTGACCTTAAAAACTGCCAACCCAATGTGCCATAAGCAGTCAACTCGAAGCTTTGATTGTCCTGCGCGACGAAACTTGTCCGAAAAGAGAAGGGCAAATTTTTCGCTGCCCCGGGGATGTCATACGATTGCTCCTGCGACCAATAGCGTGCCCCGATCCGGCTTTCAAGCGATATCGTTTTAATCAAAAGAGCGGCATCGTGTTCCGAACGAAAATCGGTTCGTTTCCGGCTTTCTTCCTCCTGTTGCGCCGAAGCTGCCTGAAGCGATGGCGTGAAAGGTTGTGCAAAAATCAGGTTATCCGATTGGGCGACACGATGCGCCACTTCCACCGAGCGCCGGCTCAGTTTATTGTGTAGATTGAAGAAAAAATCATCGGATATATGATATTCCAGGCTGTGGTTAATTGAATTCATCTGCTCGATGAAAGATTCGATTTCGCTTGCGCTGGAAATGTAATTATCGCGCCGTTTATGCGTAGATATAATGGCGATCGTATCGGCTGTTTGCTCCTGGAATTCTTTATAAATCTGGTATGAAAAGGTTGAATTCTGATTCGCCCGAGTGCCAATTCGATCTCCATCGACAAGGACATCCAGCGAATTATGATATTCATTTACCTCTTGATCGTGAATCAACGCCATCAGGCTATATGTGAGTCCCTCATCTTTTTGTTGATACCGCGTGTCCGATTTCCATCCTGCGGAGGGCTGTACGAATAGATGGCGATGATGCAGCCGGATGCCGACACTGGCGGAAGTCGTGGAAATATCGTTTGCCAATCCGGATTGCCTGTCGGAGAAGGAGTATTTCGAAAGAGCTGAATAGAATGACCAGGATGGTGTAAGATGATAATTCATTTCCAGTCGCGTTTTATCATCATCATTGCATTTGGGTTGCGCATGACCAATTTTGATCATCGAAGACAGGAACGCTTTGTTAACTTGAATCTCGATATTTTTATATAATTTAGAATAATTGAAATTCAACTGCCAGCTGTATGTATTGAAATTTTGGCGAAAAGCGATTTGGTAGGCTAATGTTGAATCCGGCGACAGGCTTCGATCTGGTACAATGCTTTCGGCATTTTCAATACACAGCATATTGAATCCAAAAGAAAGAATGAGCATTAATCCAAGAAAATCAGGGTTCAAACGGATAATATTACGCCCGGGTTTTAATTGTCTGTTCGTTAAGGTCAATATTCTTGTGCATTCCAATTTTGGGGGATAGTCGGGAAGACTCAGTTGCAATGGCTCCCCCCGAAATGATCAATTTCATTGCCTGTTCCACCGACATATCTAAAACGGTCATTTCACGTTTGGGAACAAATAACAAATAGCCGGACGTCGGATTCGGTGTCGTCGGTAGAAAGACACTCACTACATCTTCCTGAATCTGATCCTGAACCGGTCCCCGTGTATCTTGCGTGAAGAATCCAATGGAGTAAATTCCCTTTCGGGGATATTCAAACAATACTACCCTTTTAAATAATTCGCTTTTTTCAGAGAAAATTGCATTTATGATCTGTTTCAATCCTTCATATAAACGACTGATCACCGGAATTCTGGAAACGATCTTGTCACCTGTTGACAGCAGTTTGCGACCCAAATAATTATGTGCAACCATGCCCGTGAATAAAATGATGATAAGCAAGGTTAAAATCCCCAAGCCGGGAATACGCGGGATTCCGAGCATTTTATACGGGATGAGTTTGTCAACCCGGTTGAAGGTTTCGAAAATTATGAAAATCGTCAAGGTTGCCGGAATTAAGACGATAAGCCCGGTAACAAAATAGCGTTTCAGGCGCTGCATGGGACTATTAGGCATCACGTTCATTTTAATTCTCTCTTTCAACTAAATATAAGTTCGAAAAGCGATTAAATCAACCAAAATAGCTAAAACATATTGATATACAGAAAATTCTCCAAATTCCACGGAACGACAACCATCATTATAGATGAAACTTTGAAACGGGGAAGGCAACCCGGGCTATCAAAAATGCCAACAAAACTTGTATCAAAACACGATAAAAGCAATTTTGGGTGCTCTTGCAAATTAGTAATACGACTTACGCACATTACATCGAACACGATTTAATGTTAATAAAAACAAAGAGTGAAGGCGACGCTATCGTTTAAAATTAAGC
>JAFGMA010000085.1 GCA_016927835.1 Candidatus Zhuqueibacterota bacterium
TACCACGAGGAATGGTTGAGCAAAAAGACATTGATGATCAAGGCTGCATATATATTCGCCATGGTAAACCTGATGATTGCGGCAAGGAACCTATTGTAAATAATTATGTTCTTTTGATGACACTTTTTATATGGTGGAAATACAATGCGTACGGCAGCCAACCGGAAAGCTGGTACTTTTTTGCGACTTCCGAGAATAAAACTGTTTTGCTGCCGGCTCCATTAACATTGAAAAATCTTGAAGATTTAGATCAGCGCTTTCATTTTGCCGATACCCATTCGCTGTTTAATTTGATTGAATCGAATAGAGAAGCTGTCGAACAACATATTACACTGGAAACAACGAATTATTATAAAAAAAATGAGCCTTTGGAATTCCCATTCGCTATAATTGATTTTAAGCAGAAAAAGGAACATAACCTGCTTGAATGCACCTACGGCATCCCATTAAAAGAATTCAAGCCCAATAAAGCTGAAGCCACCGAATCCATCGAAATCGAAAAAAGCCTGTCGGTGTTCGACAAAAATTGGCTGAAAATCGATGCCTGGCAGCACACCGACAAATTCGCCACCGATGAACGCAACAAAGGCTGGAAAGATATCTTGTACCTGAACCGACGCCAATATGTGCTCGATCCGGGCGTCTATAATATTGCGTTACAGGTGCGCGATCCTCATTCAGGGAAAATCGGGCTATACAAAATTCCATTTCAGGTCACCGATTATCATAATGATTCGCTGCAACTCAGCAGCGTGATTTTAGCTACGAATCTATCTCCGGAAACAACGCAAAGTCTGTTCGCCAAAGATGAACTGCAATTCACGCCAAAATTCAATCGCGAGTTCAGGCGGGAGCAGCCCGTCAGCATGTATTATGAAATTTATAACCTGGGCTATAACGCGCGGGGACAGACCGATTATGAGATGAGCTATGCGATATGGTCTTATAAAAAGCCTGAGGAGATTGAAAATCCGGCTCAGAAACCGGTGATAAGTACGGCTGTTAAACAGAGCAGAAGTCAGCGGGACGAAAAAGTGTGGATGAGCTTTGACATGTCGGATCACAAAAAAGGCAAGTATGTGATTGAGATAAACGTGCGGGATAACCTGACCGGAGAACAGGTGCGGAAAAAGATACCGATTAAGGTGAAGTGATAAAATCATTTAATAAAAAGTTGAATCGCCAATTTAGCCACATAGCGCAAGCATTGCTTAAAATTCAATACCGAGCATCAGCCACTGATGGAATAATGCTTGCTTTTTATGCCGGCTGTATGTAAATTATAAGAGCCAATTTGAATAATTTTGAAATGATGAGGTAAAACAGCATGCAAGCCCAAAAGTATATAGGAAAAGTGCTTCCGGATGGTCATCTATCATTGCCAGAGGATACCGCAAAACGCATCGGTGAGATTTTTGAAGTTATATTGCTTCCTGTGAAGCAAGCAGATATTTATGCCTTCACTGAAAAGATCGCTGAAGAGAAGGGATACTCACATTTAAGTGAGGAAGACATAGAAAGGATCGTTCACGATTCGCGAGGTATTGAAAATTGACAAAAATCGTCATCGATACCAACACCCTTATATCTGCTTTATTCTGGAAAGGGAATCCACGAAAAGTACTCGATGCAGTGAAAGCTGGTGCGTTGAAAATGCTGTATAGTGATGCAATTCACCGCACATCCGAAATTCTCTGCATCCACACCCACCATCATTCCCTCTCAAAAATCCAGCCTTTGATCTGCTCCACATAATCCGTAACCAGTTGCACCGCCAGCTTTCGGTCCTCGGCTTCGGCGTTGACGTGGAAGAATGCGCGCTCATGATCGGGCATCACCAGTACCCAGCCGCCATCTTCGAAAATCTTCACCCCATCGATCAGTTGCCGGGTTTTGCCTTCGGTGAATTCCATCAATTTTCGCATGACATAGCCTTTGTGTTCCCGCGAACAGGGCACATTTATTTTTTTCAGCGTCACCCGGGGCAGCGAATTATTCAGCTTGCCGATGCTGATATTGGTTCGAGCCATTAGTTCCAGAATTTTCGCCAGGGCGAACATGCCGTCGAACGAAAACGAAAAATCCGTGAAAATGAATCCGCCTTTGGTATCCCCGGCGAATTTAACGCCTTCATTGAAAAAGGCTTCCATCAGCGAACGGTGCTCGTTGCGCGTTCGGATGACCCGGATATCCCGGGCTTCAGCGAGAGATTCGATCAAGGCGGATGCGGTAACCGGTACGGCAATTTTTTTCGGATCATTGGCTTCGATCAAAATTTTCGTCACCAGTACCAGCAGCCGGTCACTGTCGATGGGAATGCCTTTTTCATCCACGACGAACAGTTTTTCTGCCCCAGCATCCATTAAAAAACCGATATTCGCTTTGAGCGAGGTTACTACTTTGGAAAGCTGGTGCAATTGGTGGTGAAAGGTTCCCGCATCGCGCGTCAGCCGGCGAGAATCCAGGTAGGCATTCACAGAAATCACCTCACAATCCAGCGATCCCAGCAGGTTGGGCAAAGCCTGAGACGCGCCGCCGTGCGAATAATCAACAACGACTTTGAAATGTGCATTTTCAATCGGCTTTGGATTCAAATGTTTTAAAAATTCCTCCACATACGAATCGGTGATGCGAACGGGAAAATCGAGTTTACCGATGGCATGATAGGCGGCGCGGGGAAAATCTTCCCGGAAAAAGAGCCGCTCTATCGCTTTGGTTTTATTTATAGGCAGATCGCGACCATCGAGATCGAAAAACAGAATATCCACCAGCTTATCATCGAACGGGGATTGCCGCACGTGAATGCCGCCCTGCTCTTTGCCGGAGCGCAACTGATTACGCACAATGGGAATGGGTGTCACCCGCAAATCATGCACATGAACGCCGGCAGCCATGAATCCGCTTTCGAGCGCGCGACAGATCATCCGTGCGCCTTCAGACACATCGCGGCTGGTAACAAGGGCATTACCTGCGCCCACATACGCGCCATACGCAGCGCCCAGTTTCGCACCGATTTCCGGCGTCAATTCGGAATTCACCAAACCGGTGATGCGCGATCCCGTAAAGAGCTCGCTCATCCAGCGATCGCCCCAGATCAGGCTGTCAATCAAAACGGCACCATCTTCCAGCGCTTTGTCGGGCCATATTTTTATATTTGATCGAATGGTACAGCCATGCCCGATTGTACAGTTTTCGCTGATGAAAACGTGCTCTGAAATGTATGAATCGGTGTGAATCGAGGTTTTTGACGCAACCACATCGTTGTTCAGCCGGACGCGTTTGCCCAGTTCCACATTGTTCCAGAGCACTGAATTGATCAGATGCGATGCCTCATCGATGCGACAACGATCTCCGATAACCGTATCGCACAGCGTAACATCATTCCCGATGACACACTTCGGTCCGATCACCACGTGTCCTTCAAAACTCACATTTTTGCCGATAACTGTTTCTTCACCAATCCAGGCGTTGCCGTTGCGCTTGCCCTGCAATCGGATTTTCATATTGCCTGCGAGACAATCCCGGTGCGCGAGTTGATATTCGGTCAGGTTGCCCACATCTTTCCAATAGCCGCTCGCGATGTACCCATAAAGGCTTTGATTTTGATCGAGTAAAATAGGGAACAAATCCTTGCTGAAATCGAAATTCGTCGCTGGCGGAATGAAATCCAAAACTTCTGGTTCTAGAATATACAATCCGGAATTAATCGTATCACTGAAAACCTGACCCCAACTGGGTTTCTCCAGGAAGCGCGTGATTCGCCCTGATTGGTCTGCCATCACAATGCCATACTCAAGGGGATTTTTCACCCGTGTGAGGATAATTGTCGCCTTCGCCTGGCGATCGATATGAAACTGAATCGCCTGGCTCAAATCGATATCTGTCAGCAAATCGCCCGAAATAACAAGGAAACGCTCATTTAAATGCGATTCAGCTTTTTTAACGCTGCCCGCGGTTCCGTAATCCTCGGTATTCAGAAGATACTTCAAGTTTGTGCCAGTGCTTTCCCCGCCACCGAAATAATTTGTGATCGTATCCGGTTGATGAAATAGCAGCGAAACCAGATCCGTTATACCATGCTCTTTTAACAACAGGATGATATGCTCCATCATGGGACGATTCATCACCGGAACCATGGGTTTCGGTATATTACATGTTAACGGTTTAAGCCGCGTTCCAAACCCCCCTGCCATGATTACGCCGACCACATTGCCTCCTCATACGGATTAAAATTCTTTGCTGCTGATTGTAGTTCACAGTTTATTCTTGAGTTGAAAAAATATTTCTTGAAATGCCGTTCTAGTCCCCTGAATGCATTCGTTCATCAAAATAAAGATGCTGATTTAAATTTCCACATCAAAAGATGAAATGGTTTTCAGGTGCCGGTGAGCCTAACAGGTTTAAAAAATTCCGAAGAATATAAAATATTTTTATGCGAATGACACCATACCTGACGCTTCAATGGTTCCATTGAACTTCGAGAATGACGTGTCGACACGGCTAATCCGAACAGCTTCTGAAGCACGAGGTTTCAATAAGTTGGTTTCTGGAGGTTTGGAATTACATTCAAATAAGGCAAATATCCGACAAGTTTTAACCCTGTTTTGTACTCTTTGTCGTATTCGCAATAGTAAGTGGTTATAACAACATTTTTTATCGTTGCATCGGAATTTCAACGTTTGGAAAATACAAAAAAAAAATAAACAGCCGATTTCGCAGGTGCCACCGATTTTTATCCGCTTTTATTTCAACCAGCGATTTGCCTCAGCAAGTCTGGCACCATCGCCTTGCATCAAATTCCTTTTCAGATTCCGGATTGTATCACCGGATCGATATTCATTCTTTTGGAAATCGTCCGGTTCAACATGGCACTCGATCAGGCAATTTCTGCCGATTTTTGAACCTGGTTTAATAATCGCATTTTTTCCCGCCAGCGTGATCCCCGTATTCAAGTGCGCCGGATAGAGCTGATTCGGTGTTTCTTTTTCGCCCCTTCCGATGAGAGCGCCCTCTCCGATGCGTCCGTCTTTATCCATTATGACCAAATCGAGTGCAGCATTTTTTTCGATATAACAATCGTGAAAAATGATTGAATTGGTTACACTGGCACCCTCCTCAACTGTAACGCCTGGCGAGAGGACCGACCATTTGACGTTGCCTTTTATGCAGCAGCCGGCGGAAATAATGGATTGCTTGACGTTCGCCGTGTGTGCGATGAATGCCGGCAACCGATCGCCCGTCAACCCTTCTTCATCAAGATTGGTTGAAATTTGCCACTCTTCGATCTCGAGTCCCGAATCTTCTTTGAGCAAATCCATATTCGCTTCCCAGAGCGCGTGAATTGTGCCTACATCCTGCCAATATCCCCGGAAAGGATAGGCGTAGGCTTCGGATTTTTTGACGACCCAGGGAATGATGTGCTGACCAAAATCATTGCCTGTTCGGTTGTTCAGACAATGGAACAGAAACTCCGTATCGAACACATAGACGCCCATTGAAGCCCGTGTTGATCGCGGATTTTCTGGCTTTTCTTCCCAATCGAGAATTTTAAATGTAGCATCAGTTACAGCGATTCCGAATTGCGAAGCAGTATGCAGCGATACATCCCGGGTTGCAATCGTCAGTCCGCCATTATGGTTGCTGTGAAAGTCGATAAGCTCCGAATAATCCATGTAATAAATATGATCGCCGGACAGAATGAGCACATATTGCGGATGGTGATGCTCAATGTATTCCAGGTTTTGAGCCACCGCATCCGCCGTGCCCTGGTACCAATCCGAATCCTTTGCACCGGTTTTCGGCGGGAGGATTTTTGCGCCGCGCGACCGTCCGATGAAATCCCACGGCACTCCGGTTCCGATATGTTTCATCAATGAATATGGTCTGTACTGAGTGAGAATGCCGACATTGTCGATACCGGAATTCATGGCATTGCTGAGGGTGAAATCGATGATCCTGTACATCCCGCCAAAAGGTACGGCAGGTTTCGCCCGCACTCGCGCCAGAACATTCAGCCGGCTGCCAACACCACCTGCCAATAACATCGCCATCGTGTTTCTCATTTTATCTCATCCCCCGCCTTGATTCGTTGTCCGGGAAAATGCTCCTCCTGCCTGAAGGGATAAATCACGCAGCCTTGCTCAATAATCATTGATTCGGGTATTCGGCACCCCTCGCCGATAACGGTTAATGCCCGATTATCGCTTGCAGAAATGCCGACTTCAGAGGCTTGCGCTCCAATGACGACTCCTTTGCCAATCACTGTATCCGAAGCGATGATGGCGTTTTCGATGCGCGCGCCTTCCGAGATATACACGTCAAACATGATGAGCGAATCGGATATATGGGCGCTTTTGCCAACCCGGACACCCGGAAAAAGGATACTGTGATTCACGACGCCATCAATTTTGCAGCCGTGGTAAAATAGTGAGTTTTTGATTTTGGCATGCTCCAGGATTCTGGCAGGGCACCGATCTCGAATTTGACGATTGGCAAGATTGGTTCTCACTTCCCAATTCTTCAGATCTATCTTCCCGGGGGTGTCCAGAATATCCATATTCGTCTGCCAGTATTCGGTCAGCGTTCGCGTGTATCCCCAATACCCATCAAACTTATACCCATACACCTTAAATTCGCCCAGCATCTGCGGAATGATATCTTTGCCAAACTCAAAAAGCCGGGTGTTCTTTTGAGCTTTTTTCAGAATGTCGAACAAGGCAGCCGTTTTAAAAAGATAAATTGTCAAAGATGCCCAGGGCACGGTTGCTTGCGTTGATTTTTCAAAGTATTCAATAACTTTGCCGCCCGTTTCATCGTCTTCATCATCCAGCCGCGCCATACCGAAGCGTGCTGATTCCTCGGGCATCACTTTCTTGAAGACAATCGTCAGGTCAGCGTCCTTTTGAAGGTGATAATCAATTAAAGGCTGATAATCCATTTTATAGATGTGATCACCTGACAGGATGAGTACCAATTGAGGATCATTCTGGTGAATGAAATCGAGATTTTGAGCGACGGCATCCGCGGTTCCATTGTACCAATCAGCGGCTGATGCGCCTTTAAACGGGGGCAGCATGACGATGCCACGTTTTCTGCCGACAAAGTCCCAGGCGGCACCAATCCCAATATGTTTAATCAATGAGGATGAACGATATTGAGAAAGAATTCCGGCGATTTCGATGCCTGAATGCATCAGATTGCTCAGGGGAAAATCGATAACCCGATACAATCCGCCGAATGGTACAGCAGACTTCGGTTGATAATAGGTCAATGGTCCCAATTCACCAACGCGACCGCCCGCTAACACTAAGGCTATAATTTTGTTCATAAGATTTCGATTTGTGAGGTTTCCGCGTGTTTTGAAAGATTAGTTTTTACCTCATGTTCCCGGAAAATGAATTAGGTGATGTGAAGTCTGCGGATGCTGAACCTGTAAATCCGGGTAATTCCGATATATGATGATATAGCCTTAATTGCAATGACCATCTGAGGCTATAAAAATACAATAATTTTCCGCTTAAATCAAGATAAAAGTATCTGTTAACAAAATTATAACATAACTATCAGCCGGATAATTCCGGGTTGAAATTATGATGCGATCGGTTCGCATTTCATGCGCTTCCCCATTAACCTTCTGAAAAAATAATGCCTTGTATCTATCACATTTAGAATATCGCAAAGAAATCGATTTGCTTCGTCTTCTCCCTGCTTGCTGATAGCGTCGAGCTGTCGGAAATCAGTCCAGTGAAAATGTCCGACAGCCGGTTTCAAAATAACATCCGCCTGATTGAGAAGCAATGAATTATACTTTTGAGCTGTCATCCGGTTCGAGCGGAAAATAATATCAATGATATTTTGCACCTCTTTCTGCTGTTCGAGCGACTGCCCCACATCGACCCCGATGACAATATCCGCCCCAAGTTTTCGGGCAGGCAAAATCGGCACGGGATTCAGGACTGCGCCATCAACGAGCATTTGGTCGCCAATTTTCACAGGGGGCAAAAATCCCGGAATGGCAGAACTGGCAGCCACCGCCTGAATGATATCCCCGCTGGTGAGTATGACTTCATTTCCCGAATATAAATCTGATGCAATTGCCGCAAAAGGAATACGCGTCTCATTCATCTCTTTGTGATCGAGCAGGTAGCCCAGGAAGTGCGCCACCTGTTTTTCACTGGCAAAAGAAATACGGCTCATCGCCAGGTTCATTGCCGCCCGTTCTTTTAAGGAGGTGGTTACATTTGAAAGCAACGTGTTTTTCGGATTCTGGAGCAAAAGCCGCCCGAAATTCAGGCGCTTATAAATCGTGCTATTCAAAAAAGCCAAAAATCGTCGATGTAAATCATCGCAATCAGGATTCAAAGCATACATTGCACCAATGAGTGCGCCGACACTGGTACCGACGATTAAATCAATCGGGATACCCGTACGTTCCAGAACGCGCAAAACACCGATATGAGCCAATCCCCGCGCGCCGCCTCCGCCGAGAGCCAACGCAACACGCCTGTTCGATTTGAAAATGCCACGCCATCTCGATCTTTCTACCTTAAGCATATCATCTTTCTGCAAGTTATAATTTCATCCATACGAAGTTCATATACATATACACCGCTGCTGACAAAAGTTCCATTTTGATTCAAGCCATTCCAAAGTATTTTATACGTTGCGGGCTGCTGCTGCTCATCTACCAGGGTCGTAACCAACTGTCCTGCTGTATTGTAAATATTCAACCGAATATGAGCCGGTTGCTGCAATTCATAGCGAATCGTCGTTGCCTGATTAAATGGATTAGGATGATTTTGCTGCAACATGTCTATCCGCGCCAGATCCATCATTCTTCGCGCCGTGAAGTATGCCGAATGGAACCGCGCTTCGTAAACGCCATTTGCCACAAGCTGTCCCGCGGAATTGCGACCGTTCCAGACAACAGAATGTTGACCCGGTTTTTTTTCTTCATCCACCAATTTCTTCACCAGACGTCCGCGGATATTATAAATTTCCAGCAGCACATGGTTGGCTGCGGGCAGATCATATTGCAGCAGGGTTGAATTGACAAACGGATTTGGAATATTTTGATACAAATGAAATGCCGAAGGCAGAGTCTCGATTATTATTCCGCCTTGCGTGTTGAATGTCGTCTTCGGGGCATCGAATGGATAAAACGCTCTGTGCCCCATCGAATCAATCGCTGAAAAATAAAAATTTACAGTTTCGCCAAAACCATCCAATGAAAATTCGGCGCCAAATTCATGCACTTCATCGGTAGCGCGCAACGGGTACCTCACGAATGAATCAGGTGCGCTAGAGAAAAAAACTGCCACCGAATCGGGGATGATGCCGTATTTTGATCGAGCGCGTATCATTACCGCTTTGCGGTTCCGTTCTAGCTGCTGAATTGTGGGCAAATTGCTGAATACTATCCCAGGGTGCAGTACCGCGTCCAGGGCATTGACCAGACCCCAGCCGTAATAGTTATCGGGTTGCTGTGCGCGATCGGCTGTCAAACATAAAGCATCTCGGACTTGCATCGGTGTCAACTCAGGATGCGCAGAAAGAATGAGTGCCGCTATTCCTGCAACCAGCGGGCACGCAAATGATGTCCCGTTTTTTGAAATGAACTCGCCATTGGAATTTGGAACCACTGTATACACTTGGCTGCCCATTGCCACAACTTCGGGCTTAATCCGCTGATCGTAAGTCGGTCCGATAGAACTGAAATAAGATAACGTATTCCGCGATGTTACCGAACCCACAGCGATGGCGCTATCCGCATCTGCAGGAGCAATAATCGAGCCCGCAACCTGACCTTCGTTGCCTATCGAATTCACGACAAGCACCCCTTTTTTAACGGCGATGTCGGCGGCAATTGTCGTGATGGCGGTGTTGCCGTCTAAGTTCTCATAAGAATACCAGTCATCATATCCGAGTGAACTGGAAACGATATCAGCACCATTGCGCTCAAGCCATTCGAGTCCGGCAACCCAATAATCCTCTTCGATGATGTCTTCATGATAGTGATCTTCGGTTTTCGCCAGCAAAAATTTGGAACGATATGCCGGACCAATCAGCGATCCCTCCTGAAAACCGCCTGCGACAGCCAGGGTCATCGTCCCGTGATTGTGCTGATCAGATCCGATTTCGCTATTTTCATTTTGGGTTACATTATCGGAATTCAGGAAATCAAATTCGTCGATCACGTCGATGAATGCGAATGCGCTGTGCTGCCTGTAATTGAAACCGGTATCCAGTAATCCGATAATGACATTTGTTCCGTTAATTCCCAGGTCATGAACTTCAGGCACCTGCATCAGTGCGTTCTGTGTGAGCGACATTCCATAATCCAGACGATTCGCCGTTGATTTAAATATCGGAAATGCGGGGGGCTGCTTTTCATCGCCTTCAACGGGACGCCTTCGATATTGACCAACGCGCTGGATTTTTTTGATGAATGGATAATTCTCCAGCCTGGAAGCTTTCCCAGCAGGAACACGAGCGCTCACTGCGTTCAACCAGCGGGACTTGGTGATTACCGCAATGCCATCACGCTCCAATGTCTCGATGTATGGCGCATGAACCGGCAGATCCCTGAAATCTACACCACCAGGAGATGCGTGCACTTTCAACCGGCGTTTTAGCGACCGGTCGGAGACCGCCAGATGCCTGGCGGTGGCATCTCCCAAAATTTGGAGCGATCCTGCCTGCCCTTTATCGGTGAAAAAAATCCAGTATTTCTGCGAAGAGCTAGAAGATACCACAGTCGATTGGGGGCAAAACAACAGCAGAATAGCGAAACTACAAAACTGACTTAATGACGGATGATTGATCATTTTGCTATATGAAAATGGAGTGTTTATGCCGGCACATCTACCGAGAACATACCAACTGCCAAACCAATCGCTATTATTTTGGATTGGTGTCAGGTGCGTATTAACGAGCCACTTGTTGGTGCAATTGCAGGTTTTACCATTGACTTAAATATAGCGATATTATTCCAATCAGTCAAGTAAAAAGACGTTTTCAAGGTAATGCCTTTGCTACTGGCAGGCTGCTTTTCTATGATGAGGGAAAAGATGGTGTGGGACGCGATTATAAATGACTGAGGTTTTCTTTTCGGGGAAAGGATTAATGAAACGTGTTTTATGGAATTTTCCTGCTCGGAATAAAAATCATTCACCTGGAAGCTTTTTTCAAAATAATTTTTAGCGTTTGTAAAATGGATTCATCCTGAATGATATGAGATTAATTGTGCACGATGTTACTAAGCTTACAAAACCTTGAAACCTCGATCAAGTAGACTGCGCAAAAAAGAACGCTCTGTTTTTTATAGGGACCAATTGAGTTGGAGAATTAAAAAAGGCGCCCTGTTTATCAGATTTATACAGGGCACCTCATTAAATGCATTGAATTCCATGCGAATTAATTATTTCGAAAATAGCATCTGGCGCGTAGCGATATATTCACCTGCGTTGAGACGATAAAAATAAATTCCCGATGCCACAGCTTTGCCTTTCGAATCGGTACCATTCCAGTTGAAGCTATGGATTCCTTTTGCCAGATGCCCCAGGTTAGCCTGCAAAATGGTGCTGCCTGAAACGTCAAAAATTTCAAGTTTCACATCCGCATTTTGGGGCAGGTTGTATCGAATTTTGGTCGAATTGTTGAATGGATTCGGGTAATTCTGGAACAGCGCAAAATTCTCAGGCGCTCTCTTTTCTTCCGCCTCAGGCACCGCCGATGACTCAAGGTGAGCGATCACATCCACCGTTACCACCGGCTCATCGCTATCATTCGATGAGATGGTTATGGTTCCGGTTTCTTCAGGGGAGCTCACCGCACTCCAATCGGTTACCCGAACTTCCAGACCTGTCTGGCGATTCGGCAAAATACTTTCAAGTGAATAGGGCGAAAAATCGAGCCAGGTTTTATTCGAATGGATATTTGTGATATCCAAATCACCTGTACCGACATTTTCGATAATAATCGTGGTAGTATGCTGTTGCTGGTTATCAAGGTAAGCACCCGAAGCCATGCAGGCGTAGCCGCCGAATCTGACATCATCGGTCACGTCATCATACGAAATCAGGAAATAGCCATTCAATCCCCAACTGACGCCCCAGCTATTTTTTGCTTTAAAATATTGACCGGCGTCATCATACCCGACCACGAGGACGAAATGACCCTGACCGTCGGGGATGGAACCGCCATTGTAATTATAAATACCCCCGGCGTACTGGTAAAATGTTCCGTCATTCGGAACATTCAGATAAACGCAAACCGGTGAATTTTGCAGAACCGATTTGAGGTCATCGATGGTAGAACTGGTGGCATTGCCCCACATGCCGGAGGTGTTACATTGGGTCACCTTGACCAGGTATTGAGGATTGCTACATAGATCCTGACAATTTCCGTCTTCCGCCAGGTATTCATAACATGCTTCGGGCGGCACACCCGTATCCCGGATATATTCGAACGCGTATCCCATCCATCCACCTTTACAGCTATTGGAGAATGAACCGGTGGATTCGACGCAAGAAAGCACTCCCTGTTCAGCCAAATCATTCTGTTTGCCGATATTTTCCAACAAGGCAACCGGTGCAAACGCCCAGCATGATCCGCACTGCCCCTGGTCTTTCACCGGGCTGTCGTATTGGCTCCAATCGATCGAGCTTTTGAAATCGCTTTTATCATATAAGCGCATCGGTTTTGCATTTTCCCAATACGCCTTTATCGTTTCCGGAATAATGGCGCCGGTGGGGTAAATCCTGTTGGAAGCAGTCAATTTCAGGTCACTGTTCTCCATTGGCGGCATGCTGCGCGCCATTCTGGAATCATCCTTGTAAATATCCAACTGACCGGGATGGACATAAATATCTGGTTTGGCTTCGCCTGCATCCTGGGCGATGAAGCTGGAACTGGTTTTCCAGGTATTATTTTCATTCGATTCATTCACCTGGTAGTCGCAATCGACGACGGCGATTAACCAGATGGGGTAGCTTCCGGATGCCAGATTGGGAAACACAAAATCCCATTGCGGAATTTCATAAGCCTCCGGTGCCAAAGCGCCAACATACTTCTTCCCGAGGTTGTAATCATTGCTGACATCGAAATTATTATCAGTGGAGATAAAAGCTGAAACGCTGCTGGCCCCAGCCTGCCCGGTTCCCGCATTATTGACCATCGCGCTGATCCAAAAATCCTCGCCCTCAGTCGCCACGCTCGATTTCAGCCAGAAATAGGATGCTTGCAAATCGGGAAGATTATCTTCCGGATCGCTCGCGGTGAAACTGACAGTGCATTTCCAGGGATTGGATTCATCGGATTCGGTCACCTCATTATCACAATCCACCACAGCAATCGCCCAAACCTCATACGTGCCGGAACCGATATTGGGGAATGTAAAATCCCACTGCTTCAATTCTTCTGCACCAACTGCCAGACCGCTCACGGATTTTTTGCCCAGGTAATAATCATCATTTACATCAAAATCATCATCGGTTGACAGATAGGCATTTATATGGCTTGCGCCGGCATAACCTGTACCATTGTTATTAATCCTGGCGCGAATCCAAAAGGGCTCACCTTCGATAACCGTGCCCGATTCCCACCAGAAATAGGTCACCAGCAAATCCGGCAAACCGCCGCTGGGATCAGAAGCTGTGAATCCGGAATTACCTTTCCAGGTATTATTCTCATCCGATTCGGTTACCTCGTAATCGCAATCTACAATAGCGAGTACCCACACAGTATAGGTTCCCGATCCGATATTGGGGAAATTGAAATCCCATTGCTTTATTTCCTCGCCTGATGCATTGAGTGCGCCGACAGCCTGTTTGCCCAGGTAGTGATCATCCGATACATCGAAATCATTATCGATGGATAAATAGCATTTGATGTGACTGGGCCCGGCAGAGGCAGTTCCGGCATTATTGACTGTTGCCCGAATCCAGAAGGATTCACCTTCGGTAACGGCTGCGGACTTCCATGAAAATAAGGACACTTTCAAATCGGGCGAACCGCTGCTGCTATCTTTGGCTTCAAAGTTGTTGTTACCTTTCCAGGTATTGCTTTCATTGGATTCGGTCACCTCGAAATCGCAATCGACAACCGAAACCGCCCACACTGAATACGTGCCCGATCCGATGTTCGGAAAATTAAAATCCCACTGAACCAATTCATAATTCGATACCGCGAGAGCCCCGACCGATTTCTTGCCCAGGTAATAATCGTCGGTCAAATCGAAATCATTATCAGTTGACAGATAGCTTTTCACGTGGCTGGCTCCGGCGCTTGCCGTTCCCTCATTGGCGACCTGTGCGCGAATCCAGAATGCATCACCCTCGGTTACGGTGGCTGATTGCCACCAGAAATATGTCACCTTCAGGTCTGGCAAACTCGTGACCGGGTCCTGGGCGCTGAAACTGTTATTGCACTTCCAGACGTTGTTTTCATCGGACTCGGTGACTTCGAAATCGCAATCAACGACTGCAACAATCCAAACCGGGTAGGTACCTGATCCGATATTCGGAAACGTAAAATCCCACTGATGAGTAGCATAATAATTCGACGGCAATGCGGGCACAGCCTGTTTGCCAAGATTGTAATCGTCCGATAAATCCCAATCGTTATCTGTGGATAAATATGCCCTGACATGACTGGCTGCGGCATCACCGAGTCCGCCATTGAGAACTTCAGCTTGAATATAGAATGCATCCCCTTCGGTAACCGAGCTTGCTTTCCAATAAAAATACCGTATTTTCAAATCGGGCAGGCTCGATGTTTGACTCACCTGATTTTCTTTGCCATTGGAGCAATTCGTCTCCAATTCATTTATATCACTCTTATAGACACCGGAAGCAATAATCACCGATGGCACTGTTTTGGAAAATCCGGCATCCACGGACGCTGCACCAGGGGCTTCCGCAACGGCAACCGCTGAATCCGCATATTGCGTGCTGCCATCGATACTGGCTTGCGCTGCGCCCTCAAAAATTCCGTTTGTTGCCTCGAGTTGAGGGTAAAGCGCGCCCGTATTCGGCATACGTTTTAGCGCGATGCCATCGGTTCCGGATGCATCTCTTACCTGTATCTTTTGAGCGAAAACGAGTTGCTTTTTGCCATCCGCGCCGACGATTTCGTGCAATCCGGACGTCAGATGCTTCGCGCGATTCGACGCTGAAGAAGTCGAATCGGCAGATACTTCCGGCGAAACTTTTTCGGTGTGCTGCGGGGCGGATTTTCGCGCGTCAGCCCACGCTGGCTTAATCGATTTAAAACCGATTGGTAGACTCACCAACAAGCAGGCAATGATTATTGCTGCAATCACAGATCTGCTCGAATATAACGCTCTCCTTTGCTTGGATTCCATCACAGGCTCCTTTTGATTTATGAAATTAAAGAACGTATGCTACTGAATTATGTGAGCATACGTATTGATGCATTCAATACATACAAAAAATAAAGTGAAAATGCTGAAAATAAGACATATCGCAACGAATCCGATTCAAGGATTAAAATAGATTCAAGCGACAGCCGCCCAATTACGTATATCGTAGAACTCGATTAGATCCTGCTAGATTGCACCTTCGTCCCGCCGACGGGATAATATGCTGTGAACGGTTATAAATTAAGCTTTTCAAACATTAATTCTGAGAAGAATATTTTAAAGCTGCAATGATCATATCGGGTGGGGTGAAATCCCTTTATGGATTTCACATCACGTATCGCATAAAAGTGATACTCTCCAAAATATTCAAATTATGCCCGTTTGATGTATACTAACTTAGCCAAGTGCTTTGGTGAATCGCTTCGAAATGACTTCGAAGCGAAATGCGGATCGAAATCAAGAATAACCGTCACAAAAGTTATTTTTGCCGCGTGCTGGGATATTTGGGTTATATGCGCGAAGGTCTGGAGTGTAATTAGGTAGTGCAGTCCGTTTCATGAAAGCTGTGCTTTGCGGCTCCGTAAATAGTTTCGACATCTGAGCGAATTCCTTTCGAAATGTAATTTACGATTCAAAACAGCATTGTTTAATCCGGGCTATATCGTACATCATGAAAAAGCGAACACATCTCAAATCACTGAAAATATACACAAATTTTATTTGAATGTCAACAAAAAGAAAACTTCATGAAGAAACGACAATAATCAAATAAAATTACCTGAAATACCTCTGAAACGGGTGATTGTTGCGGTTGAATGTGCTTCCGGGTTTCTCAAACAAGCGCGGAAAGTAGCCGTCGGATGAATACAATCACGCGTAATGCCTCAGATACTGGTATTTCTCAAAGGGTAGTTATTGACTATCTGGATTTAATTTATAGAACACTGATGAAACGGCTTAGGCGGATTTGTACTGATTTTTATCAACTTAAATGTATCTATTTATTTCAAATCAATTCTCAAATAGAAAAGTTAATGATGGCAATACGGCGTTAGTAATTTTGATTGTGTCTTTGATAAGGATCATTCGTTTTTTTAGAGTTGTACAGTATCTAAACATTGAAGATTTGAAATTTTCAATTTAGGAGGTGGGATAAAATAAATTACCCATTAAAATTTCTTAAATTGCTATTTATCAATATTATTTTTAAGCAAAATGTCCATGTTATTTAATCCCACATCCTTAAAATCCATAATTTTACCGCCGACCTTTAATTGACTTGATTTTCTGATGTAAGTAAAAAATCCGTTAAAATCCGCTTCATCCGTTTAATCGGTGTTCTCATTCTCATTCAGCGTAAAATGAATCATGGCTGATAAATGACTGCAATTGTGGGAAGATAATTAGCCTTTTTAGCCTTTCATAGGTTCGTAACCTTTGAAAGGCTATATTCCTTCCCATAGCTGAGGGATTAGCAATCACGCCCCTTTTTTATTTGCTATTCATGGATATTTTGTGTATCTTTTTTTCCGAAAACGAAAAACGGTTCCGCCATCGATGTGGAAATAAGCTGGTATCAACACACTGTTTTCTGACAAAAAATCCTTTTCAGCCGGCAAATTATTAATCCCGTCACTCAAGATGATTCACACTTAACCGGTGAATGAATGCCATGAAACGCTACGCTCATATCGCCCTGCCATTACCACTAAACTCGCTATTCACCTACCGAATCCCCGATTCGCTGGCGGATGCGACGCAGCCAGGTGTTCGAGCGTTGATTCAGTTCGGAAAACGCAACCTCACCGGTTATGTCATCGCACTCGCAGCCGAAACCGATTTGGAGCCATCGCTGATCAAAAATATCGAGGACATCCTGGATGAGATACCGGCATTTTCAGCAGAAATTTTGGAGTTGGCACAATGGATCAGCGATTATTATTTGTGTCCCCTGGGTGAGGTGCTCAAGGCGATGCTACCCGCTGGCATTAAGCTGGAATCGGAACGGCAATTTCGAATCGCGCCCGATTTCGATCCCAGGTTAATCGCGGATTGGAAAGCCGGGTCCAGCCGGCAGCTTGAAATAATAGACGCACTGCGCCAAAACGGACAGATGAACTTCAAGCAGCTCGAAAAGGCGCTGGGCAGCAAAAGCCTGTCTTATGCTCTCAGGCAATTGATGAACCAAAAAATAATCGAAACCAGCGAAGAAATGCTGGCGCCAAAAGTCAAACCGAAATTCGAGAAACACGTCCGGTTCAGAGAAGCATGGCAGAATCGTGATGCCGTCTCTTCTGAAATCGACAGATTACGTTCCAAATATCCCGGTCGCGCAGCAATTTTGGAATGGCTCAAAGAGAAGGAAAATCCGGTTCCGATGAGGCTGGCGCTCAAACAAACCGGCAGCACATCGGAAACACTCAAAAAGGTGGTACAGGGCGGCTACATCGAGATTTTCGATAAAGAAGTATTTCGGGATTATTACCAAAACGTACCGGAACCGCCGCCGAAGCTGGTATTGAATGCCGATCAAAAACGCGTGCTTGAAATCCTCAGCGACACGTTGCGGATCAATGAATTCAAGGCTTTCCTGCTGCACGGCGTGACGGGCAGCGGCAAAACACAAGTATACATCGATGCTCTGAAAATGGCGCTGTCACGGGGCAAAGGCGCGATCGTCCTCGTGCCGGAAATTTCTCTGACCCCACAAACCGTACGTCGATTTCAATCCAATTTTCCGGGACAGGTGGCTGTATTACACAGCCGAATGTCACCCGGGGAACGCTATGATTCGTGGCGCAGGCTGCGCTCTGGTCAATTCAAAATCGCTGTGGGCGCCCGCTCGGCTATCTTCGCTCCGATTGAGAATATCGGTCTGATTGTAGTCGATGAAGAGCATGAAGCATCGTATAAGCAATTCGAAACCAATCCGTTATATCACGCGCGCGATGTCGCTGTCATGCGCGGTAAACTCAACCAGGCAGCGGTCATCCTGGGATCGGCAACACCATCGTCGGAATCGTATCACAATGCGCTCAACGGAAAATATACTTATTTGCATCTGCCAAACCGCATCGACGATATCCCCATGCCCGAAGTAAAACTGGTCGATATGATGCGCGAGCACCGGGTGTATGGGTTCGAACGATCGAAAATATTCTCCAACCTGCTGAAGAAAAAAATACAGGAAAAGCTCGAATTAAAGGAGCAGATCATTCTGCTGCAGAATCGGCGCGGCTATGCGAGCTATTTGAAGTGCAAAGAATGCGGGTACGTGGAAGAATGCAAACATTGCAGCATCACACTTACGTATCATAAAAAACACACACATTTACGCTGCCATTACTGCGGATATACCAAACGTGCGCCTGATAAATGCCCCCAATGCGCCGGCTTGAATATTCAATACAAAGGCGTGGGCACGCAGCAGGTGGAAGAAGAACTGCACGCGCTGTTTCCCGAGGCGCGCGTCATCCGGATGGATTTGGATACAACGCGCGGTAAATTGGCACACGATCGCATTATCACGAGTTTCGGCAATGGCAAATACGATATCCTGCTGGGCACGCAAATGGTGGCAAAGGGACTGGACTTTCACCGCGTAACGCTGGTGGGAGTGATTTCGGCTGATACCGGATTGCTCCTGCCGGATTTCCGGGCAGGCGAACGAACATTTCAACTGCTGACACAGGTTGCTGGTCGGGCTGGGCGCAAGGAACGAAAAGGAGAGGTGATTATTCAAACGCATTCGCCGGGGAATCAATGCCTGCTTTTCGCGCAAAAACATGATTTTATCGGGTATTATCAATCCGAAGAAAAACCCAGAAAAGAGTTGAGCTACCCCCCGTTTGGCAAGCTAGCAAACATCCTCTTCAAGGGACCGGACGAAGCTGTATTGATTCAACATGCAACCCGGATGGCGAAAAGCATTGCGGCATATTCCGATAAATTGCTGCTCCTAGGTCCTGCACCATCGCCGCTGTTCAAAATCGAAAATCAATTCCGCTGGCAGATTATCATCAAATCGCCCCGGACGATCGATCCTTCGGGAAAGCTATTGCGCGATGCGATCCGCGCCGCGCTCAAGGCGGATAAAAGCCCGGGCACACAACCAAATCTGAAAATTACAGTCGATATCGATCCGATGAGTATGTTTTGAGGCGCGAAAGAAAAATTAATCCGGAGCTGCATTTCAATCCTGATTCGGATTCATTACTTCATGTACAATCCCATTATTTCGATACCACTATGTTAAGCAACCAAAGCGATAACTAATTGTAAATATATTGATTGCCTGCGTTGCTTTTTGATTGACAAAATTATTCAGATCAAAATAATTAAAGTTTGTCAGTTTTTGTCTTTCCCGCATGATTCAAGCAGGGTGCCGCCCACGGGAATCCATTACTCAGATGGCATAATGGATGCCCGACAGGCTTCCGAATGCTTTTATCGGGGAAGCATTCGGGCATGACAGAACGGATTGCGCATTATACTTTTTTTATTGATTTTCAAAAATCAATGTTTTTCAGACAGGCTCGAGGTAGAAGCTGTCACAGATTTCAAAGATCAAAATCTGAGCAATCGGTAAAATCGGTGGTTTCGATTTTGTCAGAGCCACGACTCTGAATTCCGAAAAATAAATAATACACCATTCTTGTATTTCCGAATCCCGCTCCGGATTGGCATACGCGACTCGATTGAATTTTACTCCCCATCCGATTTCGCGGACACGCATCCTTGTAACACAACACATAGTATATTAAATACAACTATACCACAAAATATAGTATTTTTCCCTTGACTTTGACAACAGAATTTTTTATTTTGACAATCCGTTAATTTGTCCGTTTTAAAAAACGGAGAGTTCAACCTATCAGACAATTCAATATCCGATGATATCCGTGATAGCGAATCAGAAAAATGGAAGGAGTCAACATGTCTTCGAAAGAAACCAACAACACGCACACGCAACTCAAACAGGAATCGAAAAAGGGCAGGGCAATCAAACCATTCGAGCAGACTGGTGATAATCATAACGGCTCATCCGCAGGGCTGCAGATGGAACCGTTCTTTACCGGTGACAGCATTCATCCATTCGAAAAATTGAAATGGGTACGGCGAACAGCTTTGATTAATAATGAAAAAGGTGAAATCGTATTCGAGCAAAAGGACGTCGAATTTTCGTCCGGGTGGAGTCAAATAGCGATAAACGTAGTCAGTTCAAAATATTTCCATGGCAAACCCGGAACCGCCCGACGTGAGACCAGCCTGAAACAGCTTATCAATCGCGTTGCCGGAACCATTCGTACCTGGGGGCGCGCAGACGGGTACTTTGCCGATGATGAAAGCGCCGATGTATTCTATCGCGAACTCACCCACTTGCTGGTGAATCAATATGCCGCTTTCAACAGTCCTGTTTGGTTCAATTGCGGTATTGAAGCGAAGCCACAATGCTCCGCCTGCTTCATCAATTCAGTTGAAGATAGCATGGAATCGATACTCGAACTGGCGAAAACCGAGGGCATGCTTTTCAAATGGGGTTCGGGCACGGGCACAAATTTATCTCCGCTGCGATCATCACGGGAAAAGCTCTCCACAGGCGGCGATTCTTCGGGACCGGTCTCTTTCATGAAGGGATACGATGCGTTTGCCGGCGTCATTAAATCCGGCGGCAAAACCCGGCGCGCGGCGAAAATGGTCATCTTGAACATTGATCATCCGGATATTGTGGAATTCATAAATTGCAAAGCACGTGAAGAAAAAAAAGCCTGGGCACTCATCGACGCCGGATACGACGGGTCCTTCAACGGAGAAGCGTACAGCTCGGTTTTTTTTCAAAATTCAAACAATAGCGTGCGCGTGACGGATAATTTCATGCAGGCGGCGCTGGCTAATGAAACATGGCAAACACGGGCAATCATCGATGGTCACATCATCGATACGCTTCAGGCTGACAATCTCTTGAACCAGATCGCTGCTGCCGCACATCTCTGCGGGGATCCTGGTCTGCAATTCGATACCACCATCAATGCCTGGCACACCTGCCCTGTGAGCGCCCGAATCAACGCCTCGAATCCCTGCTCCGAATATATGTTTGTGGATAACAGCGCATGCAACCTAGCATCTCTCAATCTGCTGAAATTCCGAAAAGAAAACGGCACCTTCGATGAAAAAGCGTTTTCCCATGCCGTCAGAATTCTGATTATCGCGCAGGATATTCTGGTGCACAATGCGGCTTACCCCACGAAAGCGATTGAAAAAAACAGTCATGCATACCGGACGCTGGGGCTTGGTTATGCGAATATTGGCGCGCTGCTGATGGCGAACGGTCTGCCTTATGACAGCGATCAAGGACGGGCATTTGCTGCCGCAATCACCGCATTGATGACGGGACAGGCTTATGCAACATCAGCGGAAATCGCCGAAGCATTGAGCCCATTTCCGCAATATCAGAAAAATCGGCAACCGATGCTTGAGGTCATTCAAAAACACATCTCGCATCTGGAAACCATCAAAGCCAGTGACACGTCACCGGAACTGCTAAATGTGGCGCAAAGAACCTGGCAGAATGCTTTGCGAACCGGCAAACAAGCAGGCTACCGAAATGCACAGGTGACAGTTCTCGCACCGACCGGAACCATCGGATTCATGATGGATTGCGATACCACAGGCATCGAACCGGACATCGCGCTGATCAAGTACAAAAAACTGGTCGGCGGCGGTACCATGAAACTGGTAAACTCAACTATCCCGATCTCGCTCAAAAAATTAGGCTATACGGACGAGGAACGCAAAGCTATCATCGACTATATCCATCAAAATGATACAATTGAAGGCGCACCCGGGTTGGCAGAAGAACACCTGATGGTTTTCGACTGCGCATTCAAACCTTTGAACGGGAAGCGATCTATTTCGGTCATGGGTCATATAAAAATGATGGCAGCGGTGCAACCATTTATCTCCGGCGCGATATCGAAGACGGTAAACCTGCAGAATAATGCAACCGTAGAGGATGTAAAGGACGCCTATATTCAAGCCTGGAAGCTGGGACTCAAAGCGATCGCGATTTATCGCGACGGCGCCAAGCGAACCCAACCGCTTTCGACATCCAACAGCGCTGATGCGGAAAAGGCTCCGAAGACCGGGATGCCGAAACCCTATCGTCGCCGACTGCCCGACGAACGCGCTTCGATCACCCACAAATTCAGTGTGGCTGGGCATGAAGGCTATTTGACCGTGGGCATGTATGAAGATGGTACCCCGGGTGAGATTTTTGTGACAATGGCGAAAGAAGGTTCAGTTGTCTCAGGCTTGATCGATGGCTTCGCCACCGCCATTTCGATGACGCTGCAATATGGCGTGCCCCTCAACGTGCTGGTCGATAAATTCAGCCACATGCGGTTCGAGCCTTCGGGATTTACCCAAAACCGGCAAATCCCCATGGCAAAGTCCATCCTCGATTACATCTTCCGCTGGCTGGCGCTGAAATTTCTCCCGGAAGAAGAGCAACCCAAAAACGGGAACCCTGAGAACAAAACTTTAGCCGATTATCGGAATATAACGAATCCGGAGCGGTCGCAGGCGCATGAAAAGCACATTTTCCAGACCCAGTCCGATGCCCCACCGTGCTCGGAATGCGGTGCAATCATGGTGCGGAATGGCTCCTGCTATAAATGCCTCTCCTGCGGATCTACCAGCGGCTGCTCATGAAAAGCGTCGAATTTGAGCAGCGGATTTTAGCGCCTGACAAGTTAAATTGTGAATTTTTTTGGCAAGATTTTTTTTAATGCCCATTGCATGTTATATCTTTTCAACGTTTTACA
>JAFGMA010000086.1 GCA_016927835.1 Candidatus Zhuqueibacterota bacterium
CTGTGGACTTGTTGATAACTTACTGACTTCTGTAGTTGACGTCAACAACCGGTCGTTTGATTTAGTACAATAATATACCATTTTCACAGATTTAACATGGATAAAAGCAACATATTATATAGTGTCTGACCGAAAACTTCACGCATTAATGTTCTGATAGTTAGGCAATTAAAATGAAGTGAATCCTTTCCAAAATGTTAGAAAATTGAGTTAAGTCTAATATTTTGGTCAAAAATTCGCTTTCAAAATATCAAAAAATCGAATAATTTAATTCACCTAAGTCATTAAATTTCAATATATATTTTCGTAGAAAAGGACTTTTCTTTCAGACACTATATACAATAAATCCGTGTTTCATCTGTGCCAATCCGTGGCTGAAAAAATGAACACGTTTTAATTTAAAACCTATCCCTTGCGAGCGCACATGTTCGGCATTTAAGCGGTGGGATCTGTGGTTTATTTTCTTATCTTTCATTACCTTTGAAATTCCGATACAACCAATTGAATGAGCCGTGAGAAGGAGAAACATAAATGTCAATTTCAGCACCCCGAAATTTGCGCTGTGAATATCTGAAAAATCCGCTAGGCATCGATACGCGAAAACCGCGCTTTTCATGGGAAGTGCAATCGGATGTCCGCGGACGTAAACCGGCAGCCTTCCAAATTCTCGTGGCAACCAGCAAAGAAAACCTTTCTGCCGGCAAAAGCGATGTGTGGGACAGTGGCAAAGTCGTTTCGGACAGGTTGGTGAATATCGGCTTTGGCGGAAAAACGCTATGTTCCCGAACGCGCTATTTCTGGAACGTGCGCTGGTGGAACGCTGAAGATGAAGTCAGTCCGTTTAGCGAAATTGCCTTTTTTGAAACGGGATTGCTGAATGAGCGCGATTGGCAAGCCCGTTGGATCACGATGCCCGATTACGATACCAGCGGAAAATCAACTGCACCCGATGTCACCAGCGATGCCATGTATTTGGCGGGCTATTTTCGAAAAGAATTCTCCGTGCAGAAGAACATTCGCCGTGCCAGGGCATACATCTGCGGACTCGGATATTGCGAATTTCGGCTGAACGGGAAAAAGGTCGGGGATCACGTTTTGGATCCGGGATGGACCGATTATCAGCAACTCGCATTGTATTCGACTTATGATATCACCAGCGCCATATTGGAAGAAAATGCAGCCGGCGTAATCCTCGGAAACGGACGGCATCTCGAAGAACACGGGTATGGTGTGCCGAAATTGATCCTTCAACTGCATATTGAATTTGATGATGGCACGGAAAAAATCATCGTCTCCGATGACACCTGGGCAAGCGCTTATGGACCGCTGCGTGAGAATGGTATTTTCTATGGCGAGCGCTACGATGCCCGGCTCGAAATGTCCGGTTGGGATTTGCCCCGGTTCGATGACAGCCTGTGGAAGCCTCCGATCTTCGCGGACTGTGTCGCACTGGCGGCGCAGATGAATGAACCGGTGCGCGTCGTCGAAACATTGAAAGTGAAAGCAATAACCCGTCCGACGCCCGGCACGTATATTTTCGATTTTGGGCAAAATTTTTCCGGTTGGGCAAGACTCGCCGTGCGCGGAGCACGCGGCACACAAGTCAAGCTTCGTTTCGCTGAATTGATTCACCCGGACGGTACGCTGAATCCTGCGACCAACAAAAAAGCAAAAGCCACCGACGTGTATATTCTGAAAGGCGGCGAACCGGAAATTTACCAGCCCCGATTCACATATCATGGGTTTCGCTATGTCGAAGTCACAGGGTTTCCGGGTGTGCCCACCGCTGAAAATATCGAAGGGAAGTTTATACATTCCGATGTGGAACCGGCTGGCGAGTTTCTTTGCTCCGACGATTTGATAAACCGCATTCACCGGAATGTATGCTGGGGGCAGCTCTCCAATCTTATGAGCATCCCCACGGATTGCCCGCAGCGGGAAGAGCGCCAGGGTTGGCTGGGCGATGCCATGCTCACCACAGAGGAAGCTATTTTCAATTTCAGGATGGCGCCGTTTTACACAAAATTTTTGCGCGATATCCGCCTGTCACAGAAACCGGATGGCAGCCTGCCGGATGTGGTTCCGCCGTATTGGCACCGGTTGTACCCGGCTGATCCGGCATGGGGGACAGGCTATATCACGATTGCCTGGTACGTTTACTGGTATTACAATGATGCCGATATTCTCGCCGAACATTATGAGGCGATGAAAAAATATGTTGAATTTCTCCGTGCCAATGCCAATGACCATCTTCAGATAACGCTGGGCAAATATGGCGATTGGTGCCCCCCCGGTGCGGTCGGTCCCAAAAAAATACCGGTTGAGTTCACCGCGACATGGTACTACTACCACGATGTTATGACTCTGGCAAAAATTGCCGATTGCCTTGATCAAGCTGAAGACGCACAAAATTTCAGTCAATTGGCGGAAAGCATCAAGCAGGCGTTCAATCAGCATTTTCTCAAAGGGGGCGTTTATCGCGGTGCTGAGGTTGGTCCCCATGATAAATTGCCGAACCAGACCTCAAACGCGCTGCCCTTGTATCTGAATATGGTTCCCGACGATCAGCGGCAATCGGTTCTGAGCCGGCTCCACGAGAGTGTCGTTCGCATCAATGATTATCATGTGGATACCGGCATCCATGGCACGCGCTATTTACTCGATGTCCTTTGCGAAAACGGGTTCGAAGAAACAGCGTACAAGGTTGTGACGCAGCAATCGTATCCGGGCTGGGGATACATCCTGTCCGAAGGCGCAACCACACTCTGGGAATCGTGGCAAAAATTGACAGGTGGCGGCATCAATTCGCACAATCATATCATGCAGGGAAGCGTGGATGCCTGGTTCTATAAATATATCGCAGGATTGTCGTGTCCGGAGCCGGGTTGGAAGGTTCTGCAGGTGAAACCCTCCCTGGTTGACTTTTTTAATTTTGCAGCAGCGCGTTTAAAAACGGGTGCTGGTGATGTGTCTGTTTCGTGGGAAAAGCCAGATGCAGGTTTCGAATTGCACATCGATGTGCCCGTCGGATCGCGTGCGAAAATTTATTTACCGAGTCTGACGGACAAGCCGGTGATCTACGAATCCGGTACGCTCATCTGGCAGGGAGGCAAACCGGCGACGAAATCAGCACCCGGCGTGACATTTCTCGAGGCTAAAAATAAATTCATCGCATTTACGACAGGCAGCGGAAGCTATCATTTCTCAGTAACAAAATGATGAAGTTTGAATCACGTATAGAAATTAAAAAGCACCCATCGCCCCGCCAGGCACTCGGGAAGCATGAATTAACTTGAATGTTATCAGCAAATTTTATCAGATGCAATCCTGAATTTGATGAAAGGAAACATAAATGAACCGACTACGACTCATTTCCTGGAATGTGAATGGCTTGCGGGCGATCTATAAAAAAGGTGCATTCGATTGGTTTTTACAGCAGCAACCGGACATTTTTTGCCTGCAGGAAACGAAATCCCAGCCCGATCAGCTTCCGGCTGAATTGACGCAAGTCGATGGTTATCATACTTATTTTTCATCGGCGGAACGCAAAGGCTACAGCGGAGTTGCACTTTACACGAGGCAACAACCGAATCATGTGAGTCATGGCTTTGGGAACGAACGCTTCGACTCGGAAGGCAGAATTATCGTCGCTGAATTCGAGGCATTCACGTTGTTGAATATTTATTATCCCAATGGCAAGGCATCGAAAGAGCGACTTGAATATAAAATGGATTTCTATGATGCGTTTCTGGATTATGCTGAGAACCTGAAAGCGCAGGGAAAAAATTTGGTGATTTGCGGCGATGTCAACACCGCACATAAAGAAATTGATCTCGCCCGCCCGAAAGAGAACGAAAAAGTATCCGGATTTTTGCCCGAAGAACGAGCCTGGATCGATTCATTCGTCGCGCATGGGTATATCGATACATTCAGGCAATACAATCAGGAGCCTGGCAATTATACCTGGTGGGATCTCAAGAGTCGCGCCCGGGAACGCAATGTCGGCTGGCGCATCGATTATTTTTTCGTCAACCATGAGTTTCAAAAAAATGTCACCGCAGCCTTCATACTGCCTGATGTCATGGGATCCGATCACTGTCCGATTGGTATAGACCTGTTGGCTTAGATCCATTTCGCGTATTTGAAAAAACATCGAATTACCTGAACTTTTCCAATGGTCAGGCGTTTGTATGAAGTAGTTCCGTTTTACGAAAATTTTTTTAGAAAAAAGCAGTGTTTCCAATAAATAGGTTCTTCTAAAATTATAGGAGGTAGCATGAAGGCACAACTCAGCATTTTAATTCTAATTGCATTTGGTTGTTTATTTTTTGCCTGCGGAGATGGCGAAAGCATTTTGAATCCTACCACCATCGATAAAACCAAGCTAGTTCCGCCGCTTGGCTTAAGGGCAGAAGCGCTAAGCCAAAAAGTGACGCTTTTCTGGTATACGTCGAATTACGAGGAAAAATTTGAGGGTTACTATGTATATATGGCTTCAGGCGATTATTCGAGTCAATCCAGTGATACCACTTTGAGCTCAGCTTTCAGCAAAGTCGATTCGGTTGGGCTGACCGGTCCGTCGGATGAAGAAATCAGCCGGACAATCAGCGGATTGACAAATGGTCAAACCTACAGTTTCGCTGTGGCGGCATTCGCTGACGATGGCAAGAAAATCAGCTATCCCTCCAATATTGTCGCTGTTGCTCCGGAGGAGAAAGTGGTGACAACCAAAGAAAAATTATCCCCGCCACTCGGCTTGCATAGCGTCACCGGCAACGAACAGATTTCTCTGTTTTGGCATACATCGAACTATGAATCCATCTTTCAAGGGTACTATATTTTCATGGCGCAGGGCGATTATACCGGGCAGTCCAGCGATTCGTCCTTGAACGCCGCATTCCAATTGGTTGATTCGGTGCAAGTTACGGGAAGTTCGGATGATCTGGTCAATAAAACCATTGCGAATCTGACAAATGGAACCACTTATAGTTTTGCTGTGGTCGCGTATGCCTATTTTGGTGAACAGATCAGTTATCCGAGCAATGTCATCAAAGATACCCCGAGACCGGAAATTCTTTCGATTACCATCACGTCGGCGTCGACATCGCAAGTTGGCGGCGATGACACGCAAGCAGGATTTGATTTCAACACGTTGGCGGTGAAGGATGTGCCGGCGGTGGGATATCAAAACGAAAATGGAGCGGATATCATCAATGAGGCATTCGATCCGAGCAAGGGATCGAATATTCGATCCTGGCTTGCTGGCATGAATGGCGGCGGATTGCAGGATTTGGGATATATGAGCGATTTGAGTGCGGCTGATATGGCACCCGAACAGGGCTACTCCGATGAAGGCAAATCAATAGCAGTATTGGCTGGACACGTTTACGCAGTAAAGACCGGCGATGGCTATTACGGCAAATTGATCGTCACCGGTATCCAATCCGAAGGTGCGTATGCCATCACGTTCAATGCTGCATTTCAATCTCAGCAGGGTAACCGAAATTACAAAATCAATCCGAATTATTGGGAGGCACTCGGCATCCATAATGGCGATTAACAGCCCGATACCGTCATTTCTCTGCTTATGGCTGAAATATAATTTCGGAAATATCCATAGAAGGCTGAGCCCACGAAATACACCGAATATACAAAAAGCTGTTTTCGATCATTGCACGCCGCTTTTGGGGCATTTCGTGGGCAATCAATTCATTTCGCGAATTCGAATAAAAAACTGAATCCATGATAACCGCGAATTCCTTCGGTTTGCCTGTACCTTGTTTTAAATTGGCAATGGCTGATGTCATTCGCGGTTATCACATAGTTCCCGGTAGGTATCGGGTCGGCGATTCCGAAACCGGTTCTGATAGCGCTCCGGTGACGTATTTACCTCATAATAAACAACTTCCCCTGAATTGCCAATCGCCTTAATCCCGCCGTTTCTGTCGATCAACATACTCTGGTATGGATTGCAAAAAACCAGGGGGCAGCGATTTTCATACGCGCGCGTGCGCATCAAGACCGTATTCCACCCGTCTTCTTCGGTATAGCTGCCATACGCCGGAACGAACAGCACCTGAGCACCCTTCACTGCTAAAATGCGAGCGGGTTCCGGGAGCTGGCGATCATAGCAGATGAGGATTCCCACTTTGCCGAACGGGGTATCGAAAACCGGGTATGTTTCACCGGGCTTATAGAATTGCGGATTGACTTCATATCCCTGGGCGAAATGCGTTTTCCGGTATCTGCCAATGATGTCGCCTTCGGTATCGAGTAAAATGACTGTGTTATGCAACGTCTTATGCGCCCGCTCGAGAAATCCGAAAACGAGAAAAATGCGAAGCTCTTTTGCCAACTGGCGCGCCTTTTCAATATACAGTCCATCAATGGATTCTGCCAGTTCCAGAAAGCGCGCCTCCGATTCCGCTTTTTTGAGCTGATTTTTCTCTTCGTTCACCTCATTGATGACGTACCCATCTAACGCCCCCTCCGGCGTGACCACCACATTTGCGCCACCGTCATTTGCTGCCTTTCGAACGAGCGCCTCGATCCGAATCCAATTGCGTTCCTTATCCCATTTCTCCGGAACCACAGCCGCACTGGCGATTCGTATCCGCGTGATAGTTTGCTCTCTGCCCTTGTATTTCTCCGGATTAAGGGTTTGCGAAAATGCCATTTTCACCTCCAGCGATTCTAAGAACAGGATGAAGAAAATGATGAACCATTTACTCATGCTCACCTCCGTTGTTCTGATTTTTAGAAGGTTCACTCCCATTCGTGCATTCAGGGAAAGTTTTCTATTCCGTAAATTTGCGGCATTGATTTTAAGCGAAGCCTGATTTTTCTGCAATACCGCTTTTCTCTACTGCTTCACCAGGAAATTCAGATTCCACTTCGCTGCAATTTGCCTAACTCGTTTGCTTCGCTTCCAAGAAAGCATCAATAATAACATTTTTTCAGCAAAATGTCAATAGTAACGTAATGCCTCAGATATTGGTTCTTTTCATGGTTTGCAGTGCCACTGGGATTCCAAACGGGAGTTTGGGAACCAGAAACTGAGGGATTACGAAATAAAGGGTTGTCTCAGTTATTGTTTTTTTATGGTTTACAGTACCTCTTGGATTCCTGAATTGGAGTTTGTGAACTTCATTACATTACGCTGTATTTTCCGCTTGACATTTAATTTAAAATCATTATTATATATAACCGCTTCAATACCAATAAGGTGAGCTGTGGTTGTCGTTCTCAGATGTTTTTCGCTTGTTGGCATTTATGGGAATCTATGAGAAATTGAGTGTAATTACCTGCTCACAGTGAATGTCGGGCAGGTAATAAATATTGGATTTGACACGTTAACGAAAGGACATATTATGCCTTCTCCAAAATCATCCCATGGCTATGGTTTTGGCACCGCCCCGGTTTTTTTAGCCGCAATTAGTACAATTCTGGGCGCAGTCTTGTTTTTGAGATTTGGTTATGCGGTTGCAAATGTGGGTTTGGTCGGCTCTATAGCAATTATTTTCATCGGTCACGCGATTACTATCCCAACCGCCCTGGCGATAGCGGAAATTGCGACCAATTTGAAAGTTGAAGGTGGCGGCGAGTATTTCATCATCAGCCGTTCCTTCGGCACCATGGTTGGCGGCACAATCGGGATTTCGCTTTATCTATCACAAGCGATTTCTGTTGCTTTTTACATGATTGCATTCTCCGAAGCTTTTACGCCGCTATTTGGGTGGATTCACAGCCATACGGGGATAATCCCCAAAACCTGGATGATCAGTATTCCGGCAACGATTCTTTTATTGTTCATAATCCTTAAAAAGGGCGCTGATCTAGGCGTAGCAATGCTCTGGATCGTTGTTTCTATCCTGACCGTATCGTTGCTGATGTTTTTCGCAGGACGCATCGCTGCTGTTCCTGAATCCGGTGATATATTTCGCACAGTCGAAAAACCCGATAATTTTTTCCTGGTGTTCGCGATAATTTTTCCGGCATTCACCGGTATGACGGCTGGAGTCGGGCTGTCGGGTGATTTAAAGAATCCGCGCAAGTCGATTCCTTTGGGGACACTTTCGGCAACAATTGTAGGTATGGTGGTTTATATTCTGGTGGTTGCAAAATTATCGTTTAGCTTGACGCCGGTTGAACTAGCCGCCGACCAATTTGCAATGGGTAAAATCGCACTCTGGAGTCCGATTATTCCGATCGGATTGGGAGCGGCGACGCTGTCATCGGCGATTGGCTCGATTCTGATTGCGCCGAGAACCATGCAAGCTTTGGCAAAAGACCAAATTTTCCCCGTAGCTCAGATCAACACATTTCTGAGTACCGGACGCGGTGAGACGAACGAGCCGGTGAATGCGACGCTCATTACAGCAATAATTGTTTTAGCATTTGTTTCGATGGGCAGTGTCGATATTGTCGCCCAGGTTATCAGTATGTTTTTTATGATCACCTATGGTGCGCTTTGCCTGGTGAGTTTTTTGGAGCATTTTGCAGGCAGCCCTTCCTACCGCCCGGCATTCCGCTCAAAATGGTATTTGTCATTAATTGGTGCCATCGCCAGCTTCGTCATGATGTTCCAGATGGCGCCGCTGTATGCCTTCCTGTCGTCAATCGCCATTGTGCTCATTTACCTGTACATCAAACGCGGCAGAGAGCAGGAATATGGGCTGTCCGCTATGGTCAAAGGTGCGCTATTTCAATTAACGCGACAACTGCAAATTCTGATTCAGCGCAGCGCAGGCGAAATTACCGCAGCCAACTGGCGCCCGTCCTTTCTCGCGATTTCCTCCAGTTCCATCACTCGTCTGGCGCCATTTGACCTGCTGCGATGGTTCGCCCATTATTATGGATTTGGATCATTCATTCATTTTGTAAGAGGTCCCTTGAATGAAAAAACGCAGATAGAATCTCGGGAAAAGCTGGACCAATTAATCAAGATCGGTACTCAAAGCAGGGCAGGCATTTATGTGGATACAATTATTTCTCCGAGTTTTAAAACTGCGGTCGCTCAAATTGTACAAATCCCGGGCATTTCCGGGATGGAGAATAACAGCATTCTCTTTGAATTCCATGAAGATGATCACGAAGACATCGTTGATATCATTGAAGGCTGTCAGTTTGCCTCGGTTGTAGATTTCAATATTTGCGTTTTAAGATCGTCCGAATGGCATTTCGGGTATCATAAAAATATTCACATCTGGCTTACGCCCGGTGATTATCGCAATGCAAATTTGATGATTTTGATATCCTATATTATTATGGGACACCCGGATTGGAAAGATTGTGAAATAGCCCTGTTCGCTGCATTCGAAGAGAAAGAGTTGAATAAGGAAGTGAACCGGTTGAATAAATTAATCGATAAAGGACGAATTCCGATTTCTCAAAAAAATATTCAAAGAGTTCCCTGGAACACAAAGGAGAAAACTTATGAAGCGATTGTGTGCGAGCATTCCGATAGCGCGGATTTGGTGATTATGGGCTTTTCTCTGGATAAATTGACCGAGGAAAAGGGCGATTTTTTCAAGCGATTTGCAAAAATCAAAGATGTCCTGTTCGTCCGGGCTGGACAAAAGATAATTATTAGTGATGATTTTTAGTACATGGAAAAGAGGAGATGATCTAAATGGATTCTTTTGTCAAAATCGTGGCGATGTATGTCGCATATTTTGCCCAAATTGCAGCCACAATGGTAGTAGTTTCAGGTTCAATACAGGCAATTTGGATTTATTTATGTAAAGCTATTTTCTCCAAATCGGATTTTGATAAAGTAAATCTTAGCCGTATTAAATTAGGCTATTCTTTGTCACTGGGACTAGGCTTTTTAGTCGGTGCAGATATTATCAAAACAGCGGTTGCACCGACCTGGACAGAAATCGGTTAACTCAGTGCGGTCGTTGCAATCAGGATTATACTCAATTATTTTCTGATGCGCGATCTTGCGGCTTATGAAAAGGAACACCAAAAGGAGAGCTCGTGAAATTATGCCAATGTCTTATCAATGATGAGCATGCCTCCAGCCTTAAAGTATCGGAAATTGAAAACGCGCAGAACCGGTTCCGGTGGAGATTTTGCATATTTTAAAACGCCATTCAAAAATCCTGTTGATAGACTTTCGCAGAATAAGATGGCGAAAAGCGACTTAAATTATAGCCTTTTAATAATGGCTCAGATATTGGTTCTTTCATGGTTTACAATGCCCTCGGGTTCCCAAAGCCGGAGTTTTGGAACAGGTATCTGAGGCGTGCTTATACGACCTCCTTCGCGCGTTTTTGGGATTGACAATCAGGAATTTTGATTTTCTCATTCATAATAATTTTGAAATTTTTACTTGACTCTTAAACATTATTTGATTATATTGGCGCATGCAAAAAGGGAAGAAGACAAGGCGAATTCAGAAATTTCAAGCTCAAAAAAAAGAGCTGCGGCAAAAAGCTCAAACGCCCATAAAGGCAGAACCTCCAAGGACATATCTCCAATTCAGTTGGATTAATTACGCTATTTTTGGATTTGGTATTGTTCTTTTGATTCTTGGCTATTATTATCTGGCAATACCAGCCTCAGAGCAAGAGATGAATCCGGCAGAGGAAATGAGTTTGATTGGCTACATTGAGAATACACTGAATTTCATCGGAAATAAATTGCTCGCTTTTTTCGATATCTTCCTGGATTTGAGCTCAGGTCCTCAGCGATCTGAAAGTGCGCTGTCACTTAACATGGCGCCGATTTTGCTGGTAGTGGCTTATCTTATCGTTTTTCCTTTAGCGATCCTCATAAAAAAAGGTAAAAAAAGCGCGACTGAAAGTCATCAATGATTGCATGACGGGCGGTTAGCTCAGTTGGTTCAGAGCGCCTGCCTTACAAGCAGGAGGTCACAGGTTCAAGTCCTGTACCGCCCATACAAGTGGCATAATGGTAGTTAGGAGTCTCCAATACAAGGGGCCGTGGTGCAGCCTGGTTTAACACGCTGGCCTGTCAAGCCAGAGACCGCGGGTTCAAATCCCGTCGGCCCCGCAAATATAAGGGTTACTGAAAAGTAGCCCTTTTTTTATTTGACGCTGTGAAAAATAGTACTAAACTTTTTTAACCTGGTCATTTTTCAAATTTCAATATGATTCAACTGAAGCGGCGCACCATTCAACTCGCCGGGAAGTCTTATTAACCACATTTTTTTAATCACCTGAGCGAAGCTTCAATCTGAGCAAGGTCGAAAGCTTAATCGGCTTTCGCTCTATTTTACAGCACTCTTAAAATTATTATCATTGAGGAGGCTACATGAAAGAGACTTTGAAAGAGGTGTTGCAGGCACTTGATCTGGAAAATAAGCAATATGGCGCATTCCACGGGGAATGGTTAACCGATGTCAGCGGAAAAGTACTGGAATCGGTTTCGCCCATTAACGGGCAGGCTATCGGTAGTGTGAAACAAGCTGGGCTTCAAGATTATCAAAGAGTTGTTTTGCAGGCGGGCAAAGCTTTTAAGGAGTGGCAGATGGTTCCCGCCCCCAGGCGCGGCGAAGTTGTCATGGAGATCGGATTGGAACTTCGAAAATATAAGGAACCCCTGGGAAAATTAGTTACCCTCGAAATGGGCAAAATTCTCACCGAAGGTCTGGGTGAAGTTCAGGAAATGATCGATGTGTGCGCGTTTGCAACCGGATTGTCGCGGCAGCTTTACGGCTTGAGCATGCACAGCGAACGCCCGATGCATCGGATGTACGAACAATGGCATCCGCTGGGCGTCATCGGCATCATTTCCGCGTTTAATTTTCCGGTAGCCGTTTGGGCATGGAATATGGCAATTGCTGCTGTCTGCGGCAATTCAATGATTTGGAAACCATCATCAAAAACGCCGCTGACTGCAATCGCTTGCACAAAAATAGCCGCAAATGTTTTGAAAAAATATGGCATGCCGGACGGTGTCATCAGCCTTGTTATCGGCTCCGGTTCTACCGTTGGTGAAGCACTTATTTCAGATACAAATATTCCACTCATCAGCGCCACAGGAAGCACACGGATGGGCAAGCGCATCGGTGAAGTTGTCGGCGCGCGCCTCGGACGCACGATTTTGGAATTGGGCGGAAACAATGCGATCATTATTACGCCTTCGGCTGACCTGGATATGGCATTGCGCACGATCCTTTTCGGTGCGGTGGGAACTGCCGGTCAACGCTGCACCACGACACGACGAATTATTATTCATCATTCGATTTACAACGATCTGCTCGAAAAACTCGTGAAGGCATACAATCAAATTCGAATCGGCAATCCGCTGGACTCGAATATTTTGATGGGTCCGTTGGTGGATGAAAGCGCTATTTTTGATATGCAGGCTGCCCTGGAAAAACTCGATGCAGAAGGCGGCAAGGTTATCGTGGGGGGTAAACGACTCGATCCCCAAATGTATGGCTCGCCCTGTTACGTAACGCCCTGCATCGCGGAAGCGCGAAATGACTTCGAAATCGTGCAGGAAGAGACCTTTGCCCCAATCCTCTATGCAATCAAGTACTCCGATCTTGAGGAAGCAATCGCTTATCACAATGGCGTACCCCAGGGATTATCATCGTCGATGTTCAGTACCAATCTATTGGAAATTGAGGAATTTCTGAGTCATCGCGGCAGCGATTGCGGGATTGCCAATATCAATATCGGTACATCCGGTGCGGAAATAGGTGGTGCTTTCGGCGGTGAGAAAGATACCGGTGGGGGCAGAGAGTGCGGTTCGGATGCCTGGAAATATTACATGCGCCGCCAGACAAACACCATCAACTGGTCGAAGGAATTGCCGTTGGCTCAGGGAGTGGTGTTTGATTTATAAAACATCTACCTGACTCAGGTGAGTGCTGCCAGATGCAGCCACCAATTATTTATTCTCCAATAGCAGATGTGTCCCCTGATCTGCTGGGCTTCGGCGTATTAATTCTTCGTGAGTGCCGTGAGGCAATGATGAATTCCACTAAGATGTGCAATCGGAATCGGGACATTTTAGTGTGGATGCTGAAAGCCTCCGGCTCGCTCTTCTAAAAAATATGTTACCTGCCTTCCATTCATTCCAGACGGATGTCGGATATAATAAGTTACCCATTTAAATTTCTAAGGTGGCTAGTACTACAACGTTAAGTTACCAAAATTTATCTAACGCAGAGGCGCAGCGAACGCTGAGAACCGCAGAAGTGAATCAGAAATTCCGGACTTGAATAAAAACAGAAAAATCATTCGGAAAATGTTTTTTCAATTTTTACGGCAAAATGCGCCTGTTTGATAAAAGGAGAGGCGGCTTGTAAAAATTCTCTGCGAAACTCTGCGCCTCTGCGTTAATGTCAAAACGTGGCGGATGCTACATTATGAAATCAATTAACGTTGTAGTACTATTTATCAAAATTATTTTTAGGCAAAATGTCCAGGTTATTTTATTCCACCTCCCAAATTACCAGAATTCCAACAAAATTGCTCCGTCAGCCAGATCGCAAAATTCACTCAAATATTTTGTATTGTTTGATGAAATGGCTTTTCGCTCTGCATGACAAGATGAGTTGCATTCGCGTGCTTGATTGAGTGTTGTCAAAATATTGGCAGCATCCAGGTAATTGAATTGGGGGATTTGTAAAAGGGCAAGAATGAATCATTTTGGCTTGAGTCACTATTTAAGCGGAATCGAGCCAAACCATTCGATGTCTTTGCTGTTTTCAGTAAACCGGGTAATTTTGAATGGTTTTCCGAAATGCTGCATGGCAATTTTCAGATGGGCGATAAAAATCCCGAGATCGATTCTGTGTCCATCAAAACCTCCCACATCGAATCCTTTATCGGTCAACCGAATACGCCAGGGTTGCCGGTTTCTCGATGACGGGGCGAGAATCGCATGTTCCAATATCTTCTGGAGTACGGATGAAAGCGGCTTATTTTTTGAATTTACAATAATGCTTTCCACCGGCTTCCGCGCATTTGCCTTGCATTCCATTCGAATTGCATTATTGATAACGCGATCCATCCTTTTGGTAGACGGATATCCGATTAAAATAGCATTGTGTATCTGTTTATTAGTGAGATTTATTTCAAACTGCTTGTTAAAGGGAGTAACGAAAATATCTTTGAATTCATACTCATCCGAAGTGGCTTCGTGCAATACTTTTTTGATCTGGTCCGAATCGACATTGATCCAGCATGTTCCCAATTCCAATTCCGTCGCTTTCAATACAATATGCTCAACCTGGAAACCGAATTCATACTCAACATCGGTATGATCATCGTAAAATGGTAATAGCAGGCACGGCGCTGCAATCAATTTGCCGTATGACAGCATATATGAATGAAGCAGTTGCTCAATCCAATCCCTGTTTTGAGCAAAAATGAAATCATGCTTAATCTGCTCGTTCCCCAGCGATGGCGTTTCCCTGGAAAAAGCAACCAATTGGTCGATCGTCGCTTTTTCAACGGCTTTGTCCGAATAGCGACGAACCGATTTGCGTAACGGAATAACACTCAGTTTCATAAAATCTCCCGACAATCTGCTTTGTAAATCTCATATTTTATGCCTGTTTGCCAGCGTAACAGCACTCAAGAATTTAAGCCGCATTTTAAATAGTGTTGCTGCTTCACGGTGCTGAGAAGCGCTTCACCACAGCTTCCATGCCCGGTTTGATTCACAAAACAAAACCTGAAAATCAATTCGATCCGGCAAGTATGGTATAAATGCGGAATACTCAAAATTGCTCCGCCGGATTGCAAATACCTTTGCTTTCAAAAAAATCAAATCATTCGAATCTATTGCTCGGACTTTATTCCCTGATATCGGCTTGTTCAATTCCCTGGCACATTCAATCCGACGGAGGTCTCCCGAAAGAAATTTTGACGATCTCGGGTTGTGCTCCCAGGCGCATCGGCGGACCCCAGGTTCCCACGCCATTACTCACATAAATTTGCATGTCGCCAAGTTTTGCATATCCGGAACTGACGCGATATATCAGGCTTGTGAATAAGCTGAGTGGGAACAATTGCCCGTTATGGGTATGCCCGCATAACATGAGATCGATACCGGCAGCTTGCGCCGCTTCAAGTTGAATAGGCTGATGATTCATCAATATTGTCGGCAGATTCTCATTCGCATCCGAGGTACTGCTCCTGATTATTTCAGGCATTGTTCCCAGCTTGCGGTTGATGGTATAATCCTCCAAGCCCGAAATGTTGACCGCGCTGTCGATGGCAACCGTCTCGTTTCGCAAGACTGTGATACCTGCCGCCTTCATGAACCGGATCGCTTCTTCTAATCCCGCATAAACCTCATGGTTCCCTGTGACTGCATACACACCATATTTACCCTTCATTTTACTCAAGGGCTGTACCAAATCCGAAATCCGTGATACATTTTCATCGATTAAATCGCCAGTTATCAGCACCAGGTCCGGATTCAATCGATTTACTCTTTCAACGATTTTAAAAAGACGCGTTTCGTTGATAATGGTACCCAGGTGGATATCAGACAGATGGACGATCGTCAACGGTGATTTCCCCGTGGGATACTTTTCTGAGTAGATGCTGATATTTGAGATGCGGCAATTTCGCGCGTTCATAAAGCCATAGCTCAATATGAGCACGACTAAAAAGAAGGCAATCGCAAACAGGATGCGCCTGGTTTGCGCAATGTGTGCTGTGATAACCCTGGGAGACACGTTGAAAAAATGATCCAGCAATCGATACCCATCGATTAACGCGAGCAGCAGGACCGCATACAGCATGACGCCCAGCCAGATAGAGCCGGACATCGTCAGGATGAAGCTCAATTTGCAGCGGGCAGTTGCATCGATGATGCGCCCGATCGGGAATGCGAGTATTAAGATAAATAGTATCGTGCGCACAAACCAGACAGATTTGCCAGCCAAAGACAGGCTGTGCATTGCGCGCTTGTAGATATACAAATTAACTGAAAAGTAAATAATTAATACAATAGACAGGAAAATGATAAATGATTTCAATTCCATTATCTTGCTCGTGATCGATTGTTCAGTGTATTCAGAACTGATATTCTATGAGTGTTTAAACTACCCGTAAGACGACTGGATGCGATGGCATTTAATTTTCATCCGGAGAATTGATAAAAATATAAAATCCAACCTCAAACAAGAAGTTGGATTATGGATAATGTTTTAAGCCAGCAGCGAATTATTTGCTGAAAAACTATACTCTTGAAACATAGCCATGATTTCTTGTATCCACGCGAATGATGTCGCCCTGTTTCACGAAAGCCGGAACCTGAATCTGTGCCCCGGTTTCTACTGTCACTGTGTTGGTCAAATTTCCGGATGTATCCCCCCTGACAACTGGTGCTGCTTCGGTAACTTCCACATCGATGGTCGTGGGCAGTTCAGCGATCATCGGAGTCTGTTGATGGTAGGTGATGCGAACGAGTTCGCCCTCTTTCAACAGATCCGCCTGATCTTCGAAAAGCTCGAGCCGAATCAGGATTTGATCGTAGGTTTCGGTATCCATAAGATAAGCATTCTCATCATCTTTATAAAGATATTGCATACTCTTGCTTTCAAGCCGCACTTCTTCAATTTTTTCATTCAATCGAAAGGTATTTTCGATGACACGCCCGGTTTTCACATTTTTTAGTTTCGTCCGAATGAACGCCGCGCCTTTGCCGGGCTTCACATGTTGATATTCGGTAATGAGGTAAATATCATTATTGAAATTGATTGCCATCCCGCGATGAAAATCAGAAATTGATGCCATACTCTTTTGCTCCGTTCTTTTGTCATTTTAGGAGGTGGGATGAAATAAGTTACCCATTTAAATTTCTTAAGTGGCTCTTTATCAAAATTAATTTCTTACCAAAATGTCCGGGCTATTTTATCCCACTTCCTAAATCAATTTAAAAAACAGAACTGCCTGTCATTTGGGCGGCGGTTGAGGTGCATCTTCAAATGAGCTGAGTTTAGTCGTCGAATTTTTGTCTGTTCTATGCTCATTTATCGATGCATTTTGCCGCATGAATGATTTAATCCAAAAGCCGCTGAGTCTCTTAATTCATCACCCGGAAGGTCCGGGTGATGATTTGGTGCATTTCCGGAAACCTGTTTCAATGCATGAAGTGGATCAGGCAAAAGATATTTTTCCCCCGCATGTTTTGACTGGGATCCTCCAATTCTATTTTTTAATGGATTCCCAATTATGGATTTCGGGAATGATCAGGAGGCTTTTCGGACAGGCTCTTCTTTTCGAATATCACTCAACGATCAGATTTTTTATTACAGAGTGTACCGTTTGAAATGACAGTCATTTGCTGTTTTTTTTTGGAGTCTGATGCTATTTTTAATTGATAACGTCAGACGATTTTTAAATCACGCAACTTATTTGCGCCCTAAAATAGTTAATTTTAATACAAAAGTCAATATTTATTTAAACTGTTACGACGGCGCAATTGTGGCTCCGGGAAACTTACACGTCGCTATCGGATGCTTTGCAACCGATGAATTTATTTTTTACGGTATTTTAAATACAGGGCGAGTGTTTTAAACACTTCGGGTGCGAGCCAGTTTTGCATATACCTCAATTCCGGGTGATCAAGTTTGGATTTATAAAATACCTCGCAAGCGAGAAGGTGGTTCATGCCGGAATTGATTAATCCCTGTAATTCAGATTCAAGCTCAGGTATATTCATCGCAGTGGTAATCGCTGCCTGCAGCCCGATCGGAAATGGGTAAGTCAACGCCTCATTTTTGAAATATGAATTCGAGTAGCGTTTGATCTCCAGCTCATCCCCGCTGCCAAATTTTGTAAAATCCTGTTGATTCATTGAAAATTCACTGATTGAATAGGCATCCGGATCTATGCCGCCTTTGAATGATGGTATGGTGTCGGTGCATTGAAAGTGCAGGAGATAATTGAAGCCCTGGCACAGGAAATCTTTCAATCGCATTCGAAGCGTATCCGAGTCCTCGCTGATGAATGGATAAAAATATGCAATCCCTGAAAGTGTTCGGCAGAAATGCCACAGTTGAATATCATCGTTCGTACCATAATTATCATACACTTGAATGAACCAGGGATAGCGTTGCCCGGCAATATTGTCTGTACCGTAGAAATCGGGAACCGCCTGAATGATCCACCAATTATAACGTACCGGCATTGGTCCACCCGGAGTCCAGCCGTTGAACCATCCGGGGAATGCCGGGTCCGCAACGTTCCGGATACGCAGAAGAGCGTCATGTAAAATCTCATCGAGGGGGAGCAGTGGTTTGCCGGGTATGGTCGAGTAGCCTGCTTTTCTCAATGCCTTCACCGCAGCAGCGCTTCCCATAGCTCGGGCGTATACTTCAATACTGGGAATGTCCCAACGGTTGCGCAATTCGAAGCCATAAAAACCCTGCACAGCCTCCGAAATGATGCCTATGTACCGCTCACTTCCGGGATAATCATTCACAATCGCTTCGATGTATGGCAGTAAAGCTTTAACCGTGCTTATTGGTCCGGGGCGATTTAAATTCAATTCAGGCTCGGGAAAACTCTGCCCGCTATAGACGATGATGCTGCCCACCTTCAGAGCGGCATTGTAACCGGTAGAATCGAATACGACTTCTTCAGCCGGAACAACAGTCGGGATACTCAGCGCTCGCAGACCACTGAATGACGATACCAGGGAATCGGGTGTATCTTTGTAAACATAAAGACCGGCGTATTGGTAGCCCTGCGGGAATTCACCTCGGATTACCCAGTCGGTGAAGCTGCCGATTAAACTCATGGGTTCTGCGAGTAGCGCATCGGCATTCAACACGCGAACCTGTTCGTGTTTTAAAAAATTGTCTAAAATGCGTTTGGCAAGTTTCAAATATTTCGGGTCGCTGGTAACGTCATACGCATATAAATATGCGAGCGCGATATCACCGGCGACGGCTGCACGAGGATATGTTGAAAAATGTGTCTCCTCGCGATTGCCGGATATTGAAATATCAGCGCCGCGCAAGTCCCAATATCCCAATCCATAGCTGCCCGAAAAACGATTGTAATCTTTCGAGTTCCGGTGATGAAATTGATGATGCTTTTTCTCAAAGTAATTTTCATGCATCGTTTCGAAACGGTGCAACACATCGCTGAAGCTCGGAGGCTGCAGGATGGGATCGCCCTCAGAAAATTTTGAAGGTCGGATACGAACTGTATTTGCCGATTGTGGTGAGGAACATGATAAATGAATCAATACCGCACACAGAATTATCGCGAAACCAGGATACGATAATTTCACTGTTAGAATCGAATTTCGCATAGTCAGAGTCCCCCGCATTACGTACTTCTTCTACACATATTTTCTCCAATTTTGAAGATTAGTAAGAATATAAAGTAAAAAAATAAATGCAAAAAGCAAGATGAAAAATTTCTTTTTCGTTGACAAAGAATTTTTTTTTTCTTACACTTGATTTAATGCGGAGCCAATGGAAGGGTGCATATTCCTTTGGCTAAAGCTGAGCAATGCTGATTTTGGATTGTTATGCAATACATACCAGGCGTTCATCATAAAAATAGTACTTCAATTTCGTGGTACTGCCCGGAGGAGGCGCGGATGCGAAAGCTTCGAAATGCGATCTCATTATTGGTGCTGCTGTTCATATTTTTGCCACCGGCACATCTCTTTTGCCGAATAAAATCCTCAGAAACGAATTCGATAATTGAAGTCGATTTTTTGCAGCAATCGGGTTTGCAAGCAAATGCGCTGGCACCCCATGTCGTCCGGGTGGATCCTGTTAGAAATCGGGTGATAGCGGCTTGCACGAATTCCAGTGCGCTCGCAGTCTATGAATCAAACACAGATCAGGTAAAAGCGATCCCCATTGGTTCGCGAATGCCCCGGAGATTGCATTTTCTCGGCGTGACTGTCGATTCGAAAAGCGGATGGATTTATCTTGCCGGCGAGGAAAAATTAATCGGTGTTAATCCGGATAAAGCTCAATATCAAGTCACCGCCTTACCGGCTGATTTTGAAACGGTGGCAGTTGATGCCAGAAACGGAGCGGCATTCTTAGTGGGCAGAACAACCGGTGAACTGGCAATAGTGATCCCCGGCGCCCGGCAACCAGAATTGCTCTCGTGGGGTGATCCTGCGGAATCATTGCCCTGGGCGGCTGCCTCACCACCGCCGCCGGTTCGGAATATCGTCGTGGATGCTGCTTTGAACAAGGTTTTTATTGTCGACGGAACGGTTCCACAACTCATCAGCGTCGATCTCGAGGCGAGGAGCATTTCCGGAAAGCGAAGGCTGCCGCTCGAAAATTTTCCTCGTTGGCACTTTGCCGGCTTCGACACTGTAAATCATTGGCTTTATTTCGCGCTTGAAGATGCCGCGCGCAACGCCAGGCAGGCGCTGCGGATCGATTTGAAGGATTCAAATGATGTCCTTGTAGATTTGCCGCCGGGAAGCCGAGAACCGGTTGGCGTAAGCTGTTCCATCAAGCGCCAGGAAATTTACATCCCGTATGACAATCATAAGCATTTGCATCGCGTGCATTTTTCGCCATCGATCCAGGTTGATTCAATCGCGACACCGGCATTCGGCATGGATGCATCCGCAATTGATGCTGCCAACGACCTGCTCTACGTGACGAGTTGGCATACAGCGGAGCTATACATCATCGATCTCGCTACAGGTAAGATTATACGAACCATACCCGATTTTCCGATTTATCCGCATACAAATCACTTTGTGTATAATCCGGCTGACGGCAGGCTGTATATCCCAACCGGCGCCGCAGTCGTAAACGGCACATTCGGCGCATCCCTCACCGTATTCGATTCGAATCAAAATGAATTTTCCGTAATTCTGACCGGCTGGGGTCCGGTGAGTTTGATTCAAAAGCCGAATTCAGATACATTTTACGTGTTCAGCTCGGACCGACAATTTGCCGAGGTGACGCCCGATGGAAAATTGAGATCTCATTGGTTGCCGTATCCCTATGCCCATGATGCCGTCCATTCGCACGATAAGCAGCAGGTTTATGTTGCGTACGGACCCCATTCCTCTATGTATCCATCTATTTATATCGCCTCCACGCGCAACGGCATTTTTTCTTTGGGTGAAAATCCGCTGAAGGTAAAAGACAGGCTGACCGATCGATTGGCGCAGGGTATTTGCGTTGATCCGTTGGGGCAGCTCTGGGCGCTGCAAAACACCTGGGGCACGGAACACCCGTTCATCTCGGTATTTCCGCCGGGACAAAACAAGTGGCAGCGCGTGTTTTTTCCTGAAAAGGTCGATAATGAATGTATTTTCCGGCTTCTCGCATGCGATCCCATCGCCGCACGGGTTTATGTAGGGCGCGTTGGGGATCGAGCCGATGAGCCGGGAATGCTGCATGCGATTGATATCAAAACGCATCAAATTGTACAGAGCCTTCCGCTGGGCATCACTCCAACGGATATTTGCGTCCTGCCTGAGAAAAACAAGATCGCGGTTACCAATTTCGACAGCGATTCAGTCACAATTATAAATGGCGAGTCGTTTCAAATCGAAATGAAGCCGGCAGGACGGAAGCCAATCGCGGTTGCAGCACATCGCAGATCCGGCGAAATTTATGTTGTGTCCCATCTCGATAATGGGCTGGTAATTTTCGGAAAACGGGAAAAACGGATAAAATTGCCCGGAACCGGCTTACCCAATAATATCTTTGTCGATGAGCTGCGACACAAAGTGTATATTACGACGCATGATCCGGCACGGTTTTGTATTTTGAAATATGAACCGGATAATGAGCGCATCCAGCGTATTTTCGAATATGATTACCCGTATGGGGAAGTGACGTTCGATCAAAGCAATTCCGCTTTTGCTGAGCGCGCGCAATGGGGGGATGCCATTTTCCGCCTGACATCGATGGCAATGGATGATCAGAGGCGCTTGTGGGTCACCGATTACCTCGCGGGGAAATTGTGGATTATTACCGCGGATTGATTTGCGTGGTGGTTGCATCCTCGGATTTTGATAAAATTACAGGCATATACGACTGGGTGGATGAGTATGAGTTTTATATTGTTTAAAGGTGCATCGTGCTAATTGTGGGACTCACCGGCGGTATCGGGACCGGTAAATCCGTCGTTTCCGGATTTCTGAAAGAGCTTGGTGCCGAAATTGCAAATGCTGATAAAATCGCCAATGACATCACAGATTGCGATGAATCGGTGATTGCGGACATAAAACGAACATTTGGCGAAAATACGTATACCCATGAAGGGCGACTGGATAGAAAGACCCTGGGTGAGATTGTATTTGCCAGTGAGTCGGCGCGAATGGCATTGAACCGGATTGTTCACCCTGTCCTGATACAGACATTGGAGCAAAAAGTCGAACAGGTGCGATCTGACAGCACGCCCGGGCTGCTTATTGTTGAAGCAGCGCTGCTGTACGAAATGCGAATCGAACGGCTTTTCGACTTGATCATCGTAATTATTTCCCCTGTTGAACTGGTTATAAAAAGGCTGGCGAAACGCGACGGCTTAACTCGCGATGCCATTGTCAATCGAATTCGTTCGCAACTGCCGCAGGAACAAAAACAAATGCGGGCGGATTTCGTCATCCGAAATGATCTTGATTTGAACCATTTAAAATCGCAAGTGACGCGTTTATACCGACGGCTGATTTCAGATGCAAGAGCACTTCATTAACAATAGCCGATAGCGTTTATCGACGCATCCCAAAAAGGCGGAGTTTTGGGACAAATTCCAAATCATTTTTTCGCTTCTTGACTACGCACGTGACATCCTGAGCGCTTTCTTTCATCCTTAATGATGCGAAATCCTGAGAATTTTCTCGACCTGAGTGAAACCTCGTTCGAATTATGCCTGGAACGCAGTTGCATTACATAATCAAACGTCCCGCAGTGAAAATCCTGCTGCTATTCATCGCCGGACTCCTTCCGGGGTATTATGTTGAAATACCCATTTTGCCGCTAGTGATTACATTCTGTTTTTTATGTATGTTAAGCGTTGTGTTTTTCAAGTATGGCAATACGCTTCCGCTGGTGACACAGATCCTGTTTTGCCTGACGGTGCTGTTGGCAGGAGCGACGTACTTCGAAGGGCGGTCCCATCCGCAGGATAAAAGCCATATTTTAAACTGCCGAGATGCGCTGCCGGAAAAGGCAGAATTTTCAGGAATCGTCTGCGAAGCCCCGGTTCAATCGGGAGAGAAACACTCAATCATAATTCAACTAAAGTCAATTCGGCTTGACGAAAAGGCATATAAGCTTTCCGGTCGAATCATCGTTTATCTTCAGAAAATTACGACTAAGATTAGCTATGGCGATTCGATTCGCTTCAGGGGCAGGCTGCAGTTTCCGCGCGGAGAAAGAAATCCGGGAGGATTTGATTATCGAAAATATTTGCACGCTGCCGGTATCCATGCAATCGTTTACGTCCGAGAAAACGAGAATTTGGAGGTAGTAAATGGTGGGCACGTAAACTGGGTGTTTGCCCGTGTAGTTTATCCTGTCAAATCATATATTTCCGACATAATCGATACGTTTGGGAATCCGAAAGCAGCCGACTTTCTGAAAGGCTTCATACTCGGGGAGCGCCAACATCTTGATGATTCCATTATCGACGCACTCTCAAAAACCGGCGTCAGTCATATCCTTGCTGTTTCAGGATTGCATGTCGGATTTATCCTGCTGATTTTTTGGGCGATTTTCAATTTGCTGCGTCTGCCTAGGGTGCTCATTTCGATATTCGTAATCATCGCTTTGATTCTATATGCGGGTGTGACTGATTTGAAGCCCCCGGTTGTCAGAGCCACGATTATGGCGTGCATTTTTATAATCAGTCCATTGGTGCAAAAGAAAAGCGATCACCTCAATACCCTGGCATTCGCTGCGCTATCTATCCTGATATTCAATCCTGCTGAATTATTTGAACCGGGATTCCAGCTTTCTTTCATGGCGGTATTTTCAATACTCTATTTTTACCCGATTTTCATCGACCGCATAAATTCGGTGCGATGCTTTGCGCGAATCTATGCGCTGCCGATATTGAAAGGCATTATCAATCTCTTGCTGCTATCAGTGAGTGTCCAGATTGGAACGCTTCCGTTGACGATGTATTATTTCGGAATATTTCCCACGTATGCCATTTTCTTGAATATAATCATCATACCACTGGTCGGAATTATCCTGGCGCTGGCGGCTGCAACATTCATTTTTCATAACATACATGGCGCGTTGGCTGAACGATACCAGGTGGTGGCAAGTTTCATGGTTAACCGTTTGCTCGAGTTCATCGAATGGATTGAGAGCATGCCGGGAGCATGGTTCCGTGTCCCACAGCCTGAGGTTTGGTTGCTCATAACCGGTTATATCGTAATCTTTACTCTCGTGCGCCTGAATTTCAGACAAGTCATAAGGTTTGGGATCATCATAAGCCTGGCAGTCCTGAATTTCATTCTTTGGCGATCTGTTTTGGAGACGACGTCGCCGCTCGAAGTCATTTATTTCGATGTCGGGCAGGGTGATGCCGCTCTGGTGAGTTTTCCCAGTGGCAAGCGTTTGTTGATCGATACCGGACCGACGAACGAGCAATTCGACACCGGCGAGAGAATCATCGGTTCTTATTTGACTCGTCAGGGGATTGACCGCATCGAATATCTCGCGATCAGCCATGAACATGCCGATCACCTGGGCGGCGCCATCTATCTGCTCCGGCATTTTCAAATCGGTGAAGTTTTTGACTATGGTTTTGGCGCGGAACCCGAACTTTGCCGACTGTATCAGCATATAATTGATAGCTTGAAGATTCCGCGAAATGTGATTCATGCCGGGAATTGCCTGAGGATTTCGCCGAAATGTGATATTCTGATCTTCCATCCGTCGGGGGAATATTTAAATCGAGAAAATAATGCGAAAGACTCGGAAAACAACAATTCCCTGGTAATGCGGATTTTATACGGGCAAACCAGCTTTCTATTCACCGGTGATATTGAAGCGGAAGCCGAAAGCTATCTGAAGTCTTTCGGGCAATTGCTGAAGAGCGAGGTTCTCAAAGTGCCACATCACGGAAGTGCTTCCTCCAGTACAATCGAATTTCTGAGATGCGTCAGTCCGGAGTATGCTATCGTCTCTGCGGGCGAATTCAACCGCTTTGACCATCCCTCGCCTTCAACGCTGGAGCGCTACCGACGCTGGAATATACAAGTAATTCAGACTTCTCGCAACGGTGCGGTGATATTTGAATCAAACGGGAAGCAAATTAAAAGAATTCGTTAATCAGGAGCGATATCGATGCGCAAAACAAAAATAATCTGCACAATCGGACCGGCGACCGCCACCGACCAAAGGATTACAGAACTCATTAATAACGGCATGAATGTTGCTAGATTGAATTTTTCGCACGGCGACCATGAGCAGCATGCCCGGATGATACAGAAAATTCGCTTGATTTCAGAACAACTCGATCAACCGGTGGGCATTCTTCAGGATTTGCAGGGACCCAAAATTAGAATTGGTAAAATCGCCGAAAATGCTGTCAAGCTGATCCCGGGCTTCGTGATCTCAATTACCATGAAGCCCATCAGCGGAACATCCGAAAGAATATCCACAACATATACAAATTTAGTGAATGATGTACAGCCTGGCGATACGTTGCTTCTCGATGACGGGTTGCTCAAACTGAAGGCACTTTCAAAAACTGACGACGAAATCAAGTGCCAGGTGATCGAAGGCGGTGTGTTGAGCTCGAACAAAGGGATTAATTTGCCGGGTATAAAAATCAGTGAACCATCGCTGACTGAAAAGGACAAAATCGACCTGAAGTTCGGGATTGCGCACGATGTGGATTTCATCGCGCTTTCTTTTGTGCGCAATTCGAATGATATTTCCAAGGTGAAAGCGCTCATTCGGGACGCAGGAAAGGAAATCCCGGTGATCGCGAAGCTGGAAAAACCTGAAGCCATCGCCGATCTCGATGCGATTCTGCAAACAGCCGATATTGCCATGATTGCGCGGGGCGATCTGGGGGTAGAAATGCCGCTTGAACAGGTGCCTTCGATTCAAAAGCGAATTATACAACAGTGTCAGGCGTTTGGTGTCCCGGTCATTACGGCAACGCAAATGCTGGAATCGATGCGTGAGAATCCTCGTCCCACGCGCGCGGAGGTATCGGATGTGGCAAATGCGATCTATGATGGCACCGACGCGGTTATGCTGTCAGCAGAAACCGCAACAGGAGCATATCCGATTGAAGCTGTGCAAATGCTATCCCGAATTTGCGAAGTCGCTGAACAAAATTACCGCCAATGCGAATCAGCGGATATTTTGCATGATTACCGCGAAACATTAGCGATTGCCGATGCCACTGCCAGCTCAGCCTGTCATGCGGCTCTGGAACTGAATGCCAGGGCAATTGTTGCATTCACCCAGTCCGGTTTTACTGCGCGCGTCATTTCCAAATATCATCCGCGAACCGCGATCATTGCATTTACACCATACATTGAAACGCAGCGTCAAATGAGCCTGTTTTATGGCGTCAATCCGCTGCGAATGCAAGTCATTGAAAATACGGACCAGGTAATCGCTCAGGTCGATCGGATCCTGTTGGAGAAAAAGCTTGCCCAAAAAGGGGATGTTATCGTGATCACCCTCGGTGCCCCGGTTTATACGCGCGGAACAACGAATTTAATGAAATTACATCAAATTATCTGATAACGAACACAAGCTTTAGGATTAAGCCCATGAAGTACTTCAGCCTTCTTATAGTTCTGTTGATGTCACTTGTTACGAGTGAGATGCGCGCAAATGATCGCCTTACCCTCACAATCGTCGATGATTGCACGAAATTAAAGCGCGATGAAAAGCCGCCGCTTCAACCGTTCATCTGGGATCCTGCTACAAAAAAAATTACACTTTTCGGTGCCAGAAATGAAGTTATCGCGTTCCAACTCATTTTATCTGCTTCGAAAGAAGCCGTACGTCGCGTAATGGTATCCGCGTCCGGACTTCAGGGGCAGTCCGCGCTGATTCCATCCGGAAATATTCATTTCTTTCGGCACTGGTATCTTCACGTTACCGAGCCGAGTAGTGTCATGTATGGCAATCCTTCAAGCATGGGCACCGGCTGGTATCCCGATCCTTTGCCACCCTTCAACGCCCGCGATGATGCAGGTGCGCCGTTCAATGTGCAGCCCGGGATTCATCAAAGCGTTTGGGTGGATATTTATATCCCGGCTTATGCAAAATCAGGGAAATATAGCGGCGTATTAAAAATATACGGTGAAAATTTTCGAACCGAAAAGCTGTCGATTGAGCTGACGGTGTGGGATTTTGCGCTGCCTGATACCACACACATGAAAACATTCTTTTATTTCGGACCTGAACAAGTACGAGCGGCGCATAACATTCCAAAAGAATCAGCAGATGAAACCGAGCTTATCGCCAAATACATGCGGATGGCACACCAGCATCGCATAAACCTGGTCACCGATGCCGGCGATGGACTTGAGTGGGCACATTTCGATAATGCCTGGGGTCCGTACCTTGATGGGAGCGCCTTCATCGAAGGTCCGGGCAAAGGTGTTGGGTGTCATCTCTGGTCCATCAATATCAGCATTTGGGGTGGGGAAGACTTGTTTCAAAAAACAGCGCGTAGTGTGATGGAGCATTTCATTAATAAAGGCTGGTTCAACGTTCCCTTTTTATACGTCATCGATGAACCGGATGAAGACAGGTATGAGGAAGTGCGGAAAATTGGAGCTTGGCTTGATAACACGACTTATCCCGGCAATATTTTGCCCTTTATGCTCACTGAACACATTGTACCGGACTTAACGGGATATGTCGATATCTGGAACTCCAGCCGCATAAAGCTGGTCGATGCCCAAAAACGGCGTTTCGCCGGCGACCGTATATGGACGTATAACGGCGGGCTCCCCGGCTCTGGAAGCCAGTGCATCGATCATGATGGATTGGCAATGCGAACCTGGTCCTGGATCGCCTGGAAAACGAGGCGCGAAGCTTGGCATTATTGGGACTGCTGCTATTTCATGGATAAATATAACAATCACGGCGAAACCGATACCTGGGAAAATCCCCTTACTTATGATCAACGCCCAAAACATGATGCTGATTGGGGGAATGGTGATGGCACGTTGTTTTATCCCGGGCAACAATGGGCGTTCCATCGCGATTTTGTCGCTGGTCCGGTCAGCTCTTTCCGAATGAAAGCGTTGCGCCGCGGTTTGCAGGATTATGAATATCTGTGGCTGGCAAAGCAAAAAGGCTGCACCGCGGAAGTGGAAAAAATCGTGAACGCTGTTATCCCCAATCCCGCGCTGGGCGATGCCATTGAAGGCACAGTCTGTTATCTCAGGGGAGAAGGAGCATCCGCCGTCTGGCATGATGCGCGAATACGGCTGGCGCAATTGATATTAAAATAATCAGGGCAGTCGCACCTGGCGGATTCAATCGAAAGCGGCAAGGCTCTTTGGGTAAAAAAAAGTGCCGACCGTGAATATGTGGAGGAGGATATTCAGGTCGGCACTATGGCGCTCTTTTAAATGTTATAAATTCGCTTCAAGAACTTTCGGAATTTAATTTAGTGTAAGTATAAACAGAATCAGGGCGCCAGGGCTTGCGCCATATCACATTTCAGTAACATTTTCCGCCATTTATCAAATCGATGAAAATTTTACTCATCAATCCTCCGATTGAAGATTTTTATCAAACGAAAATAAGGCAGGAACCGCTCGGGCTGAGTTATATTTCCGCTGTTCTCAGGCGCGAACATAAAAATGTAACGCTGCTTGATGCGATGGATAACGCATCCCATCAAACAATTGAGTGCCCGGATGAACTGAAATATTTAAAATCCTTTTACCCTTCGGAAGACATCAGTCCCTTCAAATTATTCACCCGATTTCAGCATTTTGGATTACCATATCAAACGATTGCCCGGCTTATCAAAACCTGTGCGCCGGATATTATCGGAATCTCTGCAAATTTTTCACCCTATGTTAAGTCCTCTTTGAAAATCGCTCAAATTGCCAGGCAATTATTTCCTGATGTGACTATCGTACTCGGCGGACATCATGTTTCGGCTGTGCCGTCCGATCTCGATGAAATGCCGGAAGTTGATTTCATTGTTATCGGCGAAGGCGAATACACGTTCTTGAACCTCATCGAAAATCTATCCGAAAGGCGCCCTGAGAAATTAAAGCGAATAAAGGGGATCGCTTTCCGGGACAACGGGAAAATACGGATAAATCCACCTGCCGATTACGTCGATCCGCTGGATGCATTACCTTATCCCGACCGCCTGACTCAGGAAAAAAGCAAGATGATACTCACCTCGCGCGGTTGCCCAAAAAATTGCCAATTTTGTTCGGTGCGGCATGTCATGGGGCGGCGCGTCAGGCTCCGGGAAATTACCGCAATCATTGAGGAAATTAACTATTGGGTACACAGTGGGGTGAGCCATTTCGATTTCGAGGATGATAATCTTTTGTTTTATCCGGATCGCGCCAGGCTACTTTTCAAAGAGATAATAAATCAGGTTGATATCAGAAAGCTCAGCTTTTCAGCACTGAACGGCTTAGACGCAGAGGCATTGGATCAGGAACTGCTTCATTTGATGAAACAAATGCATTTCACGTGGCTCAATCTGCCACTTGTGAGCGGTCATCCGGAAATGCAGGCACAAATTAACAGAAACCAATCCCGAACAAATTTTTTAGAAGTTGTTGAAGCTGCGAATCGCACCGGCTTGAAGGTCGTTGCCTATCTCATTCTCGGGCTTCCCGCAGATTCGATTGACAGCATGCTTGCGGATATCTTGTTGCTGGCGGAAAAGCAGGTGCTCATCGGTCCCAGTATTTTTTATCCGCCCCCGGGATCCCCAATTTATCGTACCTGCCTCGAAAAGGGACTCATTCGACCGCGCCAGTACGTGACGTTAAGATCTTCTGCAATCCCCGTCGAAACCGACCGCTTTTCCAGAACAGATATCGTCACGCTTTTCCGGCTGGTGCGGATTATCAATTATATCAAGCTCCTCCTCGATAAATCCGACCAACAACATTTTCGAGCCGAAGATTTTTTGAAGTCCCGGTGTCAACCTGATTTGTTTTATTCGAAAAGCAAATTATCCGCGGAAGAATTAGGATTGATCCTTTTAAACGATCTCATTATAAATAAGCAACTGAAGGGGATACGTTTTTCAGGCAAGCGAAAACAGGGATTTTGCTATCAAAGATTTGAATATGATGTTTCATCTTTGCTGGTGGAGAAATTTATGGAAAATTTAAAAGGGAGGCGCATCGTGGGTGTTGAGACGGACCACAGCGTTGAATTTTAATCCATTCAATCGCCGCCTGAAAATGAGTCCCAACATGAAAAAGATTGACATCAGGCGATGTTTTTCTTATATTAAGCAACTGCGCACAAATAAATTTTTCCCAATCACCCCCAAAATCAGGAGGCGGAAAATGAGAGGCATTTTATTCTGCCTGGCAATTTTACTCGCATTTTCAAGCATCGTTACAGCCGAAAGAAGACCAATTACAGTTGAAGATGTTTTCGCGATGGGACGAATCAGCGATCCCCGGGTTTCGCCGGATGACAAATGGGTTGCCTATACACTCACGCGCTACTCAATGGAAACCAATGAAAGCAACAGCGATATTTGGCTGGTGCCACTAAACGGAGAGGATCCTCTGCCGCGGCAGCTCACGACAAGCCTGAAAAAGGATTATCATCCGCGTTGGAGTCCTGACGGTTCGAAGTTGGCGTTTATTTCCACGCGCAACGGAGCGCCGCAAATTTTCGTCATTCCCATGCGGGGCGGCGAAGCAACCCAGATCAGCCAAATTTCCACCGGCGCGAGTAATCCTGTGTGGTCGCCGGATGGGCAGTTCATTGCGTTTGCTTCTGACGTGTATCCGGATTTGAAAACCGATGCCGAAAATCAGGCGAGAGAAAACCAGCGGGAGAATTCGCTGGTAAAAGCCAGGCTCATCGATCACTTGCTCTTTCGGCATTGGAATGCCTGGAAGGATGACAAGCGATCTCATATTTTTATCATCAAATCAGAAGGCGGCGAGGCGTGGGATGTAACGCCCGGTGATTTCGATGCACCGCCGATTTCGCTGGGCGGGGCACAGGATTATGCGTTCTCTCCTGATAGCAAACAGCTTGCATTCGTCCGCAATACCGACTCGATGGTTGCGATATCCACCAATAACGATATTTTCACTGTGCCGGTGACCGGAGGCGAAATCACGCGCATCACCACGAGCGCTGCCAATGATAACAATCCGGTGTATTCGCCAGACGGAAAATATCTCACCTGGCTCGCGATGGAAAGACCGGGTTTCGAAGCCGATCAGACCGACATTTTGCTGTATGATCGCGCATCCGGACAGCGAATCAATTTGACGACAAAATTTGACAGATCAGTCGATGAATTCATTTTCTCGGCTTCCGGGAAAAAAATATATTTCGTGGCATTTGACCAGGGACGAAAACGCATTTACGCGGTTCCGGTCAAAGGGGGGGATTGCGAGGTTATTATTGAGGAGCATGGTAACCAGAATATTAGCCTGACTCGCGATGAAAAAACCTTGATTTTTGCACGACAGGCGGTGAATGTGCCGTATGAACTATTCAAGGCGCGAGCCGATGGCAAGAAACCGCCGGTGCAACTGACATTCACTAATCTCGATCTGTTGAATCAATTAAAAATGTACCCGGTTGAAGATTTCTGGTTCGAAAGTTTCGACGGAAGAAATGTGCACGGATTGCTGGTGAAACCGCCGCAATTCGATCCGGATAAAACTTATCCGCTGATTTACCTCATCCATGGCGGTCCCCAGGGCGGATGGGCAGACGGATTTCACTATCGCTGGAATGCCGAAATGTTTGCCGCGCCCGGGTATGTCGTGGCGATGGTCAATTTCAGGGGATCGAAGGGATATGGTCAGGACTTTTGCGATGCTGTGAGCAAAGATTGGGGCGGCGGACCGTATCAAGATTTAATTGCAGGACTGGATTATTTGCTGAATACTTTCGACTTCATAGATGAGAATAAAGTGGCAGCAGCCGGCGCCTCGTATGGCGGATATATGGTGAATTGGATAGCGGGACACACAGATCGATTTAAGGCGCTCGTTTCTCATGCCGGTGTTTTCGATCTACGTTCCAAGTATGGCGCAACCGAAGAGCTCTGGTTTCCCGAATGGGAATTCAATGGTACGCCGTACGAACACCCGGAACTCTATGAAAAATTTTCGCCTTCCTATTTCGTCAAAAATTTCAAAACACCCACCCTTGTGATTCACGGTCAAAACGACTTTCGTGTGCCGGTTACGCAGGGATTTCAAATGTTCACTGCTTTGCAGCGCTTGGGCGTGCCTTCGAGGCTGCTCTATTTTCCGGATGAAGATCATTTTATTCGGAAACCGCAAAATGCACGACTCTGGTGGAATACGGTGCATGAATGGCTCGCCAGATGGCTTGCAGAATAACCTGGCGCTCAGTCGGATTCTATTTTTCTGAAGCCCAGCTTGAAAGCCGGCGATGCATCCCTCAGCCGGTAGTCATCATTTTCAGGCGCAATCAAAAGTGGATCCGCGTTCTCGGAATGCGGATCCCTTCCCTTCGCCTGCCATTCATCCCAACTCAACTCACCGAACCTGATTTCAGCGCCGTCGGTTCGAAAGTAAAGATTATTATCCAGCATGAAGTTAGCATCGTCCCAGTTGCCAGCCAGAACATTTCCTTCATTCCAATAAATAATATTTTTCATGAAAGTAAAACTCAGATGCGGTTCCTTTCGCGTTCGCTGGATCTGGGCATCGCGTCCATGAGCGAAAATATTATTGCGAATGATATTTTCTTTGCCGTAATGCTGGTGGAACCCGCCATGAGTCGTTCGATAAACGATGTTATTTTCAGCCAGGATGTGCGTGCTGCCTTCGTCGAAATAGATGCCCCAGCCACCGTAGTTATGGGCTGCAATATCATGGAATACATTGTTGCGAATCACGGTTCCCGGCTGAATGCCCAGAGTGTAAATGCCTCCCATATCGCTGAGCAGCGGACCCTCGCCAGTGGTTCGAATTCCGATGTGGTGCACGTGATTGAATTCAACGAGATTGCCTTTTGCCAGGGTCGGCTTGTAACCCCAGGTCCAGCCCACCGAGATGCCGGTGTAATAGAAATCGTGTATGTGATTCCGAATGAGTTGATTATCGAAGCTCTGCCCGATCCACACGCCCACTGCCTGATGGTAAAAATACCCGCCGCTATGAATATGGCATTTGGCGATGACATTGCTGTGCGTTTGTTCCGCGGGAAGTTCGCGTTGGAGCGGTTTACCGATTTTTATGCCGCCCGCGCCCAGATCGGCAAATTCGCAGTTTGTAATCCGGTTGTTCTGGCATCCTCGCGACAGCTCGAGTGCATAGCTTCCCAGGTGGCGGAACGAGCACTTTTCGAAGCAGCATTGACGAATTCCTTCGGCGTAAACCGCACCCGGCACCGCAACCGCCGCCTGCAAATCGCCAATTTCATTCGATTCAGAAGGATAGAGCCATTCGGAATGTTCAAATGCGATGCCTCTAAAATGAATGTGCTCAATGAATCGGTCGGTTTCCGGCTTCCCTTCAAAACTCAGGAGCCGGGAGAGTGCGGGTGCGATGGCGTCAGCCTGGTGCATTTCCTCATCCGGCAGTGGCATATAATACAGGATTCCGGTTTGGCGATTCAAATACCATTCGCCGGGCGTATCCAGGTGTTCGAAGACATTTTCAACGTAATACGGCGCAAATTTTTTCCGATCATGACCTTCGGTCATTCGCCGCCGGCTGCTTTTGCTGAAAGTGATGATTCTGCTTTTTTCATCGACCGCGGCGATGGGCAGGCGCACATCGACCCAATAATGAAACAAGACGACTTCCATATCCGATAAATTTTCCCAATTGCGAATGTCGCTTTCAGCAAATTCGAACCGATTCTGCCCTTCATCGTACTTTGCATCCGGTGGCATGTCCGGCAGACCGGCGATGCGCAATAATCCTTTTGTGGGGTATCGCGCCCGGAATCGTCTTTGCCCATTCACCCAGAGCTCCTTGAATACCCACTGATTCGCGCGAGCTTCAGGGAGATCAGCCATCCAGAGCGTTTTACCTTCAACGGAAGTTTGTCGCCAACCTGTGATGCGGCGCCCGCCGCTGATCACCGGGTGCTCTCCGGGATACGCCATAAAAATGACGGGACACGTTTTCGATCCCGAATCTCCCGGGCGGAAAATAAGAGGTGCTTCCTGAAAGTAATGTCCGTCATGTATTTGTACCGTAATCGAATCTGCTTTCAAGTCCTGCTGCTGTGTTTTAATTTCGCGGATAATTTCAAGCGCGCGTCTGATTGTGGCAAACGGTCCGTCGGTTTTTGATGCGTTGGGTGAACTCAACGTTCCCGACCAGCGGTCATTGCCATCCCGTGCGACGTAATAGACTACATCTGCACGAGCGTGGCTTTCCGGTTTTGAATGTGCGTTAGCCATGAGCATTATCCCAAGTATAATGATAAATCGTGTCGGGTGAATTATTCGATCTTTCAATTTTACTCCCTGACGTTTTTGATGGTCGATTAAATACTCAATGAGCAGGTATCGATCCAAACACCAGGTGATTCGTTTTGTTCGACGTTCGGGTGTCCGGACAGACGTTTCTTAAATCCCCCTTTTTTTTAAAATATAGAATTTTGTTAAAATCTGAGATACTCAATTAGCATTTGCCGCCAGGCTTAAATTCGCTCTTTGAATGCTATCATTTCCAGGGAACCTGTAATCCTAATGCTTCAGGTGATTGAGGGATGTAATACAATTCAAATTCCCACCAGCTATAGCCGGTGCAGGGATAATCCGACAGATAGATGGTTGCCGTAAAATCATTTTCCGCCGAAGGTTGCTCCAGCACAAACGGGTGAAATGATCGCGATTGGATATCCCGCGGAATAATTGTCACGGCTTCCGCAGGCAATGGTTTCAGGAAATTATGGCTCATTTCCTGAATGGGATCGTAGCGCAAATGCTTGACTTTCAGCGTATCGCCCTTGACTAAAATGAGATCACGACCGTCGACCCTGCCTCGCCAGTGCAGGAATTTTACAGCCTTCTCGCTGTGGATTTTTAGCGCATCGATATATTTTTCTTGCTCTCGCGCGATGATAAGATTAATTTCTTCGGGAGCCGGGGCATCGCGGAGCCGCTGCATCGCTGTCTCCGGATCTTCGAGCATCTGCTCGACATTTTTCAGCAGTTGCTCCATGCCAGCCAGCTCATAGTCGCATCCCGGCGTTTCCAGAAAGTCACTCATCGATTTTTTCAAATCCAGGGATCGATTGTAGAGCTGTTGCCGGCTAATGTCGGACGGTTGTTCCTGAAAAGCAAAATAGGCGAAAAAGGTTTTCACATAAAGCGTGTTGGTTTGAATGAGCATCCGGGTGAGTTCGAGTGAATTTTCAATGCTGCCGGCTAGCTGCGCATCATCAATATCGTGTTTCAGGGTCTGGAATTTTTCGGTCATTTCAGTTGCCACGTTCAAGCCGTGGTCGAGATACATCAAGGTTTCCGTTAGCCAGGGTTTGCAGCGCAGATAAATTTGCCGCAGAAAATCGATGTGTTGCTTACCGCTATCGAGTCGCGGAAAGCCTTTTGCGCTAAAATTAGTTAGACGCAGATGCGGCAGCGATCTGAAATCACCGTAAGCTACAGGTTCAATGTAAATGCCATATTTATAGGCAACCGGTGACTGGAGCAGGATTTCTGCCATCCGATCCGCAACTTTCTCACCAAAATGCATCGCCGCCAGATCTCTGGCAATTGATTCGAGATCGTCATAGGGATTCCATGACAGACGGGAGGCTGTATAGGCTGTAACAGTCTGTGTATCCCAGTCATCCGCGCGTGGCAAACCGAACATCGATCCTTTTAAATTATTTGATTTTGGCATTAGAATGGTTTGCATTCCGCCCTGGTAATATTGCCCGGGAAAGCACGGAAATACAGCGTTACCTGTTCGCGCATGATAATCCAGCGTCGCCAGCAGCACTACCATGTCGTGCGGGGTTTGATTAAACGTCGGGTTATATGGCTGATGAAAGAAGCGATCTGTTTGGCTGAGATAGGGCGACAGGTAGAGCTTTTCGGTTGGCACCTCGTCCGTGAATATTTCTCTATACACCTGTGCCTGCGAATGTTGTTCATGAATGCTGGTGACCCAGGTGCGCTGGAAGTAAATCTTATCGAACTCTCCGACGATAACCGTATGCATTTTTCGGACATAAGTACGGTAGCGTTTTGCCAGACTCCAGTCACAGTCTTCTCCCTCGTGCATAACATCGATGCCTTTAAAATTGCCGCCGATGCGAGTCGATTCACCGGTACGGATGCGGATGCCATCGAGTTCCGGCATAATTTGCAGTAAGCGGCGATATTTAGCTTGCACCACATCCCAGAAAAGCGGATCGGATGGTGTTGGCTTGGCTTTAAATTCCTCCATCAGTGACGGATGGTAACTGAATTCATCTTCATATACAAGCACTTTCAGATGCAACTGATGGGCGTAGTCAATGAATTCCCGAGCTTGTTCTCGATTCACCTCATTTTGCGAACGCTCAGGTTCTGCGTCCCAGGGCACGAGCTGATTGACCGAGAATGGTGCTGTCACCCACGTAGCCCGATATCTCAGGGCATCACGCAAAGCTTCCTTGCTCCCTCCTCCGGCATAACGTATTTTTAGCCCGGGAATATGTTTGACCGAAATGTCGGGGATGCACCGTTTAATCCGCAACCGATCCCAGATCCAGTACAATCCGTATACATCACCTGAAACGGATCCCCCTGCACACAGCAGCACTTTTTTGCCATCGATGTTTGTGATGAGGATTTCATAACCCTGTGGATCTTCCATTTCAGACAATTCAATCAATCCTTCTTTGCAGAGCGACGCGGTTAAGGTATTATTTGCCGTATTACCCACGATGATCGAATTGGCAACCAGTTTTTTCGCATCGGAAACCAATTTCAACTCAATGCCGAATTGACTTGCGGTAGTCTTCAAATCTTCAACAGCAAGCTGCAATGCCCTGTCTTCAGCCTGTGTCTTGCTCATGAAAACGTGCCATTTGACGGGCTGCCCGAGCAGCACGCTGGCTATTAAAACCTGGAACAGCATGATGAAAAAGCCGAAAATGACTATTTTGGGATAAAGTATTACCATTTTTGAATCCTTTGCATTGGATAAGAGTTTTCGCCCAAACGCTGAATTGCGCTGGTTTTAGTTTATGCATCATAAACTATATTAACAAACCGAATAAAAGTCAAGTGAATTTTGTATTTCACGGGAATTGCCTTGATTCGCGCAATTGCCCCTGAGACAAGCCGCCCCAATAAAAAAAGGGATACGTTTATGTATCCCTTTTTCTCAATCAAATCATTGACAGCAATGGCTATTTGATGCCGGCAATTTCTTCGAGCATTGCCGTGGTCAGCGATTTGGGTCGTTCGATAGGATAACCCAGGGCACGATCCCAGACAATATTCGCGCACACGCCGAGTGCACGACCTACGCCGAAGAGGACTGTATAGAAATCATATTCAGTCAAGCCATAATACCATTGAATGACGCCGGATTGTGCATCGACGTTGGGCCATGGATTTTTGGCTTTGCCTTGTTCTTGAAGAATTGGCGGAGTGACTTTATAAAGCACATCGACATATTTGAAGATTAAATCGTCGGGAAGATGTTTCAGGCAGAATTCGCGTTGCGCCTGGTAGCGCGGATCTGTTTTGCGCAGCACCGCATGCCCGAATCCGGGGATAACCTGACCTGAGTTCAACGTATCCCATACGAATTTCTTCATCTCTTCTTCAGTCGGAACTTTGCCGCCCATTTTGTCCATAACGCCCTGAATCCAACTCAGGACTTCCTGGTTAGCCAATCCGTGCAACGGTCCTGCTAATCCGTTTATCATGGCGCTGATGGCATAATAGATATCCGAGAGTGCGCTTGCGACAAGGTGCCCCGTATGTGCGCTGACGTTCCCGCTTTCGTGATCGCTATGGAGAATGAAATACAAACGTGCGACATCGTCATAAGGTTTATCAATTCCCATCATGTGAGCAAAATTGCCACCTAAATCCAGTTTCGGATCAGCCGGAATGATCTTGTCGTTTTTATATTTCAGGCGATAAATGAAAGCAGCAATCGTCGGGAGTTTTGCCAACAGGTTCAGTGCATCCTCGTAAGTGGGGTCCCAATAATCCATTTTGCTGATCCCGGCATTATACTTCTTGACGAATTCTGATTCGCGCTGCATCGCCACGATAGCGGCTGAGAACATCGCCATTGGATGGGAATCTTTTGGCAACGCACGGAGCATATCATAGACATATTTTGGTACTTCACGGCGCTTTTTGAATTCAGCCTCGACTTCTTTGACTTCGGCTTCAGTCGGGACATCGCCGGTTAGCAACAGGTGAAAGAATCCTTCAACGAACGGCATTTCACGTCCGGGCACTTTGGGTAGCGCTGCCAGAGTTTCCGGGATCGTGTAGCCGCGAAAACGAATTCCTTCGAAGGGGTCAAGATACGAAATATCTGTCGTAAGGCATTTTACGCCTCGCATTCCGCCAATCGTCTGTGCAATCGTTACCTCGCCCACTTTGACATCGCCATGTTCCTTCAACAGCTTGACCGTTCTCGGACGCCACTCTTCAATTTTTTTAAGTAATTTTTCTTTTAATGTCGCCATAACGCCTCCTTTAAATTAATTGGTTAAAACGCCCAGTCATTTTGCTGGTTTGGTTTTCTTTTAGAAGGTCACGCTTTTAGCAATAAATTGAAACAGTTACGTCAGCCTGCTTTGCTCTGCAACGCTTGCGCAGCGCAAGTTAAAATTTCATCTCTTTTAATCGGTTTATTCAAATAGGAAAATGCGCCGGCTTCGAGAGCAGCGGTTTTCGAAGCTTGTTCGCCAAATGCGGTAATGATAATAACTTGCGCCGACTCGCATTCTTTTTTGATTTCGCGCGTCAGTTCGATACCATTTTTCCCGGGCATCATCAGATCCGCAATCACTAAATCAAAGGATTTTTGCTTAATCAACTGGCAGGCTTCAATGCCATTTGCAGCGCTTTTAACCTCGTATCCATTTTTTACAAATATCTTTGAAAGGGAAATTCGGAATTGTTCATCATCATCTGCAATTAAAACAATAAATTTCGATTTTTTTGCCATTTCGTAATGATGTTTTATGAAGGTCGATGCATTATTCTTTTTGGGAATGATACGTCAGGTTGCACGTCTAAATTATATACGTTACCTCGTAATTCTTTAATTCAGCTTATTGAAGAAGGGTCAGGATTTTTTTCGAAATGCTGCGAATAACGGCTGACAGCGGTTATTTAATTACAGCACCTTGCGCAGTGTGTACTCCGCCATTTTATGTCCTTTTGACAAAAAGCGTGCCAATGCAAAGTGATAGGTATAATTCTGGCGGAAGAAGGTCAGGTTTCTTTGTAAAGCCGGCGTATCGATAGAACTGTCAATCCATCATTGGCATAAGCTTAATTATTATAATCGGTTAAATATCATACGAAAGGCTTAATTTATTCGAGAATATTTCAAAGAACCGGCTGCTTGAGCAGGACAGGCTTATGCGGCTTGATAATCACAATTAAATTCGCAGATAAATGATAGTCGAAGCGTTGAACCATTCTTAATTATAGGAATCTTGCTGGATTTGTTTCTCATTAATAGGAATATTCCGGTTCAGTTTACCAGGTGTATCGGAGTGATTACAGGTTGATGTCACTGATATTCAATTCATGCATTTTTCGATAGAGAGAAGATTGGCTCAAACCCAGCGTGTCGGCTGCAGATCTTTTATCATTTTTTGATCTCTTCAATGCTTTCAAAATGAATCGCCGCTCAAAATCTTTCAGCGCATCTTTCAGCGCTGTACCATTAGTTTCTTCATTCTGAATCGCGGGAAAAAGATTGGGCGGCAAATGCCCCGGTTGAATCAAGTCTTCATCGCAGAGGATCATCGCCCGTTCGATGACATTATCCAACTCGCGCACGTTGCCTTTCCAGGAGTAACCCTGAAGCATCTTCAATGTGTCGGTGTGGATGCCCTTGATGCGCTTATTCAATTGCGGGTTGTGAATAGCGATAAAATGATTCACGAGCAATGGGATATCGTCGATTCGATCTCGAAGCGGAGGCAATTCAATTCCGACTACATTGAGTCGATAAAACAAGTCCTCCCTGAATTTTCCCAGCTCAATTTCGTGCAGCAAATTTTGATTTGACGCGGCGATAATTCGCACATCCACCGGGATAGTATGCACACCGCCAACGGGCATAATTTCCTTTTCTTCTATGGCGCGCAATAATTTGATTTGCAGGTGAATCGGTATGTTGCTGATTTCATCCAGAAATAACGTACCGCCGGATGCGATTTTGAAAAGCCCGACTTTGTCCCTGATCGCGCCGGTGAACGCGCCTTTGACGTGCCCGAATAATTCGCTTTCCATCAAATTTTCGGCGATTGCACCGCAGTTGATAACGACGAACCGTTCCTGCGCGCGCTTGCTCTGGCGATAAATTTCGCGTGCCACGAGTTCTTTGCCGGTTCCGCTTTCGCCCGTGATCAGCACAGTCGATTCGATAGGCGCAACGCGTTTGATCAGATCGTGAACGGCATTGATGAGTTTGCTCTCGCCTATAATTTGCTTCCGGCTGCGATTTTGGTTGAGCTGCTCTTTCAAAAAGCGATTCTCACGGACCAATTCCTGTTTTTCAATCGCTTTTTCAACCGCTTTTAAAACCGTTGTTCGTTTAAATGGTTTCGGGATGAAATCATACGCACCTTCACGGATTGCCTGCACCGCCATTTCAATAGTGCCATAGCCCGTCAACAGCAGCACCTCGATATCCTGGCGCTCCGATTTGATGATTTTCAGAAATTCAAAACCATCCATTTCCGGCATTCGGACATCGGCGATCACGATGTCGATAGTATCGATTTCGAGCAGCTCCATCGCGATTTTCGGATTATCCGCGAGCAAAACGCGGTAGTCTTCCTTTTGCAGAACTTTTTTCATGGAAGCGCGCAATTCGCGATCATCATCTACAAAAAGGATGGTTTTATCGTGGGCAGCATTCACTATGACTATTCCTCGAATTCGTGATTTCCGGGCAAGTGTATCGTTAGCGCCGTACCAAAGCCCGGTTGGCTTTCGCATGCAATCGTGCCATGGTGACCGAGTATGATTTGCTGCGCAATAGCTAATCCCAAACCTGTGCCGCCATTTTTTGAACTATAAAACAACTCGAAGATGTCGTTCAGATGCTCTTTTTCGATGCCGCATCCGGTATCGGAAATTTGGAGTTCAACCCGGTTGTCGACTGCTTTCGTCCGGATTGCGATTTGTCCGCCCTGGGGCATCGCTTCCATTGAATTCTTCAGGATATTGAGCAGCGCCTGCCGCATTTGCCGGCGATCAAGGGAGATATCAGGCAACTTCTTATCAAGTTCTTTTGTCACCCTGATTTTGTGGGCTGCAAATTCATGCGTTTGAAATGTGAGCAAGTCAAGAATAAGTTGGTTCAAGTCTACCCGTTCTAGCTTCTGCCGCGGGAGCCGATAAAATTGCAAATACTCCTCGGTGAAGGAAACCAGGCGTTCGATCTCTGACATAATGGAAGATAGCAGGCTCTTTGCTTCTTCAATTGAGCCGTTTTTAAAATTGTTAATTTCATCTTCGAGCAGTTCAGTATTCAGACTGATAGATGAAAGCGGATTGCGAATTTCATGAGCGACCTTGGCTGCCAATTTACCCAGCGAAGCCAGTCGTTCGGATTTAAGAAATTGCTGCTCCAGCTTGACGGCATCGGAGATATCCTGCACCAATTCGAGGACTTGATACGTTTGCCCGTTTTCGTTTTGCACCGGGATGGCATCTATTTGAAAATATTGGGGATCGTCTTCGGAATCAGTGATTTTTCGTACGACGCGCTCGATGCGCCCGGTTTGAAAAGTTCGTTTTGCCGGGCAGTCTTCGCAGGCTTCATTCTGATTCCAATGCACTTTGAAGCATGCTGTGGCGTGCGGCGCTTTTGCTTTGTGTATTGCATCATGCAGGTATTCATTGAACCACAATACCTCGAAATTGGCATCGATTAGCGAAAGCCCGGCGCCGATCGCACTCAGAATTCCTTCCAGCTTCTGTTTCTCTTTTTCTAATTCCTGATAATGCAGAACGGACTGCTCCGCCTGCGCCAATTTGCGGGTTTTATTAGCAACCTGTTCTTCTCTGATGCGCGCATAGCAATCTGTAAAATTGAAAAGCGACCGCAAGAACAAGATTTCGATATCCTTGCAATCATTTATAAATTCCTGAATATCGGAACCGGATTTAATCGCCTTGCATATCACCTCTTTGCCGATGAAAAACGCTCTCTCAATGCTCGACAAGTTGAAATTCATCTCGCTTCGAAATCGGGCAATGTGGGCGATAAATTTATTCAACTCGGAATCATCATCCATTTTCAAAAGCACGATCAAGCTATCAAGGTGCGATTGGATGGTTTGGCGCAATTCCGCAGTATGGCGTTCCTTGTATTCAGAAACTTCGTTTTGCAATCGCGTTACCCATGTTTTTACAATGGTATCATGCGATGCTTCAATTTTTTCCGCAAGCTTTGAATTCATTTTTTGGAAAATGGTGTTACTTGACTTCTTTGAACAGGTAGAAAATGATACCGTATAGCTGCTTATCCTCGTGGCAGTAGTCGAGAAAATCCTCAGCGATCACCTTCCCTGCGCGCGACGATGCATGAATAAATACTTTACCGTCGAATACCATTCCTTCGTGCCCGACAACAATTCCCAATTTGAAAAGTTTTTTCCGAACAATACCCACCCCACAGACAGGTGGCAAACGACTTAATAATTCACTTGTGATATACCGTTCCGGGATAAGGGGCACAACGATATCTTTTTGCCAATGAATTGGCAGGAAATATTCACCATCATATTTCCGGTTTAGCGTGATATGTATCGAGTCGAGTTCACAGTATTGGGCGATTTTAGAGCTCAAATCTTCATAATATTCACAGGTTAAAATGCGATCGCTGGTGTAATGTCGGCGATTTTCATATTGAATTGCCTTATCACCGGGTGCCACCGGGTAATAGTTGATGAATGTCATCAGGCTTTCGGCGGCTGCGTAAGATTTTGCATGTGCCAGGGCAGCATTCGTTAGCACCTGAACTGTGCAATTGGTGCGGCTAATCGTGAAAACCGGATTTGGCTCAACGCCCTCCCCATCGCCAATGGCTTCGATATGGTACGGCGTATCAAGTCGCAGGATCGAAAGCGCGCGCAGACGATCATTAAATTCAGGAAAAAGGGCATGCAGTTGAGGTAACAATTGATCGACTTCGGCGGGGGTCATCAGGTGCATTTTTTTTTGTCGTGAAAGCCATGCCTTCTGTTCCGGAAGCATCGTTACATCTAGCTGCGCTATCAATCCGGAACGGGCTGGAATAACGAACAAGCATAGTATCAGGTAGCGTTTTAACATGATTTCACGTCTACGAATCCCTCAAGTGGTTTGGATTAGATAAAAGTTTCATCAATATAAAAAATTAATGGAACATTGTCAACACAAAATTTGCCGCGCAGGGCAATGGTTCAGTTATTTTTTGTTTTTACGATTTGCAATATCTCCCGGGTTCCAAAACAAGAGTTATAGAATGAGTGATTGAGGATTTGCCCAAGCGGCGCTTAGCAGGTGTGGGTGATTTCCATCATTGGACGCGCTTCCTGATATCCATTTGATGAGTTTTTGTTGGCAGAAACATCCGAAATGGCATGCAATTTCTCGTTTATTTTATGTCATTTTTGAATTTATATATTCGCCGTACTTATTTTTATTGATTTGGGATGAAACAAGTGTTTCAGGGTATTTCATAAAAAAAGCGAAACGCGCCTGCGGGTTCAGGAAATTAAAAAATAATAGTAAAATATAAGTTATAAAAAAAACAATTAATTATGCATGTAATCAAATTTATATTTAAATGGTATACATTTTGCAAAATTAAGATTTTGTGCATTATTATATGGTTTAAAAATTATAAATTATATGTAGTTATGCTGAATTGACAAGTTTACTGCTGCTGCGATTACAAATTTGTATTGCAAAAGAAATCAAGATTTTATGTTTTTTGTCGATAATGATGAAAGGCGTTCCTTGCCATGATTATAATTGGATTAAGAAATAATGTTTTAAATAATAAACTGAAAATGAAGCGATATACTAATTCTATGAATCATGTTCCACGCGATATACTAAACTAATTTTCTGGTCAGGACTTATCCTTCTCAGCGAAACCTGCAAAATCAAACGTAAAGTCGGACAATGGCAATAAATAAAATTATAAATTCACAATAAATGGGGTTACTTCAGATGATTAAAAAAATTGCACTATTCATTTTCATCGCCTGTATCGCAAATACCGCTTTAGCAAATTGGTCAGATCCGATTCAGATTGCCACCGCCAATGCACCAGATGTGGCAGTGGATCGGAATAGTGGCGATGTGCATATTTTATGTATTGGTAGCAGCGGACTTCTTTATACAAAATGTGATGCAGCCGGTGTCATTCAATCTCAGCAGGTGGTGCCCGGGGCGAGTGGCGAAATCGGCGGAGGCAATTTCGGTGCCTCAATCGCAGTTGATACGCAGGGCAATCCTCATATTGTATACCGTGTTACACAAGATGGAAGCCCGCCATTCCACGAGGGATATTATATTTATAAACGATCCAACGGCACCTGGTCGGCGCCTTTAAAATTATACGATCTTACTGAAAGAGGCTATATTCTTAGAATTGCTATGGATAGCTATGACAACGCACATATCATTCATTCCGAACACATTCAGGATGGTTATGGGCAGTTTAGCTATACAAGAATCAAAAATGGGCAAATCACCAATACTATCTCCAGATTCACCGGGCTTTATGCTTACAGGACATCAGATCATGCAGAAATTGATGTGACGGCAGGCGGAAAAATTTATGTCGTCCTGGGGTGCCCGGTAAATGATCATCCTTTCCAATTATTCGCGTCAATGGATCAAGGCAATTCCTTTTCACATCTCGGAACTGTCTATGATCCCGAAGACGTGAATGAACATACTGGCAGTCCCGATGTGTTTGTGAGTTCCGATGGGAGTGTTCATATCGCATTTGGTTCAAACCGGGATGCCGCCACAAGCTTCCAGCCTTCGGTTCGCTACTCAAAGTGGGTAAATGATACCGAATGGATCAATACCAACGTAACCGCACCGAACGAGTGTACCGGATGGGGTAACGGAACCGACCATGGCATCGGATCCATTGCTGCCAGTGATGACGGACAGTACCTCATTGCTATTTATAACAAAACCGAAAGCGGGCAGTTGCGCTGGCGTTATTCCGATGATTATGGCGCTCATTGGACCGATCCCTCACAAATCTCAGCAGTTGCCGGAGGTTTTACAGGCAGGGATAAACCTCGAATTCGTGCCTATGTCAAGCGATTTTATGCCGTATATTCAAATCTCAATGACGGTTTCACGTATCTGCGAATTTATTCCGTTCCGGGATTTAATCCCCCGGTTGCGAATGCCGGCGGTCCTTATAGCGGAACCGAAGGTACGGCACTCACCTTTAATGCCGGTGGTTCGACGGACGACAAGGGTATTGCCAAATATGAATGGGACTGGGGCAATGACGGAACGTATGACGATCAGACAACCAGCGCCACCATTCAGCATGTTTTTACGGACAATTACAGCGGAACAATAAAATTGAGAGTCACCGATGTCAGCGGATTGATCGATATCGCTGAAGCGACGGTCAGTGTTGCAAATGCAAATCCGATACCTAATCCGGGTGGCAGCTATAGTGGGACAGAAGGCTCTGCCGTTAGCTTTACGGTCACACCAAACGATCCGGGCAGCAATGACGGTCCGTTTACGTACCTTTGGAACTTCGGTGATACCAAGACGAGTACCCAACAAAATCCGACGCATACCTATACTGACAATAAAACGTATACTGTTACTGTTAAAGTGACGGATAAAGATGGGGGCATGGGGCAAGCTCAAACCACCGCCAATATCAGCAATGCCAATCCGGTTCCCAATGCCGGCGGACCCTACACCGGGCGCATTCAGCAACCAGTCGCCCTGACGGGGAGCGCCAATGATCCGGGCACGGATGATACCCATACCTATCAATGGGATACGAATAATGACGGATCGTATGATTTGAATGGTCAAAGTGTAAATGCTTATTTCAGTTCGCCGGGCAATCATACTGTCAAATTGAAAGTGACCGATGATGACGGCGGTAGTGGATATGCCACAACTACCGTGACGATCGATACGGAAAGCCCGACGATTAGTCAGATCGGCGATCAAATCGTCAACGAAGGGACACCTTTTCCGGCGTTGCACCTGGATGATTATGTGACTGATCTCGATAATCCGGATAATGAATTAACATGGTCATACTGGGGAAATGATTCATTGATCGTATCGCTGCAAAATCGCGTCGTCACCGTCACGGTTCCATATTCGGAATGGTCAGGATTTGAAAATATTACGTTCCAGGTTCGCGATCCGGATAATCACACCGCTCAGATCGTCGTCAAATTCCAGGTAAATGCGGTGAATGATCCGCCTGTTCTGGGCAATATTTCCGATCAATTTATCACTGAAGATGATACGAGCACCATCTATCGTAGTACCCTTGTTGCGCTGGTCACCGATCCGGATAACTCGCGAAATGACTTTGTATTTGAAATTATCAATAGCTCATATATCCACTCGTATAATGATGCTCTGGGCTTGAATATTTATGCCAATCCCAATTGGACCGGAAATGAAAGCGTTACCATGAAAGTCTCCGATGGTGCCGGCGGTGTCGGGACGCGCGATTTTAAAGTCTTTGTGCAGCCGCAACCAGATCCGCCCAAACCATTCAGCCTGCTCAATCCGCTGAATGAAACCTATAAAGTGTGGCCTTCGAGCATACTTTTCCAGTGGGAGAGTACCACCGATCCGGATCCGGGAGAAACCGTGACCTATATCTGGCAACTAAGCCGATACAATAATTTTCAGACAATATTGAATCAATCGAACTCATTATCAATCAATAGCTTCACTTTCAATAATTCACAGCAGAAAACACCGGGTATTTATTATTGGCGCGTCGAAGCGACTGGATCGGATGGTCATAAAACCTATTCCAAGAATTCTGGACAACTCCTCCTCGATGCAAAAATGCCGGTTGTAAACCCTATCCCGAATCAGACAATAAAAGAAGGTGAAAGCTTCAAGACGATAAAACTGGATGATTACGTTTACGATGAAGATAATACCGACGCCGAAATTTTGTGGCAGACGTACGGAAATATTCAATTAGGCGTCAATATTGATGCCAGCAGGATCGCCACGATTTCGATTCCGGCGCCAGATTGGTACGGCATCGAGCAGATCATTTTCGAAGCGTCTGATCCGCTGGGTTTGAAAGACAGCGCTGTTGTGATCTTCACCGTAACCGATGTAAATGCAAAACCCGTTTTACGAGCGCATCCGAAAGTCACCTTTCTTGAGGATTATTCTAAAACAATTACCCGCTCGACACTTGAGGGTTTGGTGACGGATGAAGATAACAGCGGTCCTGATTTTTCATTCAGCCTTGTTAAAAATAAAATCGTGAAATACACGATTCAACAAAATGGGGATATGCTTTTATATGCTGATCCCGATTCATCCGGCGACGAAACCGTTTTTCTGGTTGTGGATGATGGCGCCGGCGCGAAGGATTCCTCTGATTTAAAAGTGAGTATAACGCCTGTACCGGATCCGCCGAAACCGTTTGACCTGGTTTCGCCGCCTGATGCCGCGAGTTTCATCACCTGGTTCCCGATTATGAAATTCATGTGGACCGAAGCTGTTGATCCTGATCCCGGGCAGGATGTATTTTACCTGTGGTATTTGAGCAAATCCAACACCTTCAATGAGGAAGAGATCATCGCCCAGGCAACGCTAATGGATCAAACTTATTACAATTATCAGGCAACAACCAAGATTTACCAGGGCGTTTATTATTGGAAAGTCATAGCGACAGGCTACGATGGCGGAACAACCCAATCGAATCAGGTACATACATTGAGCTTGATCACCTCGGTTGATGGCGTGCCATCAGGTGGGATCCCAAAGGAATTCAAGTTGCTGCAAAATCATCCCAATCCGTTTAATAGCGATACCCGGGTGTCGTACCATTTGCCTGAGAATTCGAATGTAACATTGAGGATTTATAATAACCTAGGGCAGTCGATCAGAACGCTGGTTGAAGAAGATCAGGTAGCCGGTGTGTATCAGGTGACCTGGGATGGCAAAAATGACCTGGGGCAGCAGGTCTCCAGCGGCATTTATATTTATCAGCTAAAGGCTGCCAATAAGGTAACATTCAAAAAGATGCTGCTGATTCAGTGATTTTAAGATTGAAAGCTTCCACAACATTCCCTCTGTCCGGTGTTGATGGAGTTGGGGCAAAATGATTAATACCGGACCTATAGAACAAAGGCAGTTTGTCGTTTTTTCGGCAAGCTGCCTTTTTTTTCGGAATGTCTGCCGCACTATTCATTTGTTGCGTAGGGCTTGATCCATGGCGCCCGGTAATGTAATCGCATTCCGGACGGAACATGGCTATTTGAATGAATTGCAAAACGGTTGCTATGAAATCCTTGTCGCAGCGCTCCACACACCAGTGCTTCGAATAGAGTCCAATGAAATCATCGCACAGTATCCATTCGTTGGGACTGCTTTTATGGTTGATTATTTTGAAGATAAGTTTTCGCACTCTCAATGATTTCGGCTACAAATTTCCCAATGACCGGGATATCCACGACGCTGGAGAGTATCCAGGTGAGAAGTGCCAAAATCATCGTGCCAACAACCGAAGCCCCCAGAACGAAACCGACACCGCGGGACATCCCGATAACCAGATTGACGAAGATAATTCGGCGCGGATTAACGCTGAATTCATAATATTCAGCTACCTGATTGCTTCGCGCGTCCTGAAGAATTTTTTCGAAGCGCTTGATTAAGCGAAGCAATCGTTGGGTATGCGTAGATGATTCGACATCGCTTGGATGCTCAAAGGTTGCTTCGTCCTCTGAAGCCTTATCGATATTCGAATCTTCCCGGTGTGTCCCTGATTTCACTCGATTGTTCTGATCGGAGTTTTTATATCCACGTTGCATTTTCACCTCGCATCGTTTCATTTCATTCTCAATTTAACAAAATAAGCATTCAATCAATAAATGCAAGCTCTTTTTTTAATATATCGGAACGTATCCAATCACGGGGAATTAATCAGTATTCTTGTTGACAGGATAACAGGAAATGCCGGATTTACAGGATGATTATTGACCCTGATGATTTCATGCTATTTTCAGCGTTTGAATCTTATTTAAATGTGCTGTAGGGTGGTCGAACTTCGAAAAAATGGACTTTATCAACAGAATCATCGATATTCGTACCGAATAAGCGAATCTGTTAAAATCATCGACGTTTAATCCTGTGAATCCTGATAATCCTGTTATCCTGCCTAAATTGATTTTCATTTGTCGTTACCCCTCGTGATTGGTCATCTCGGAATCGCATCTTCCCGTATAATTAAATATTTCCTGAAAAGATTTTTCGAAATTTATTTTGCGTCGGACTCGTTCACAGGTTAAGATTAAAAAATGAAAATGCTGAAAGAATCCTATGAATACGGAAAACAAGGCTTTACAATCTTTTACGAATTTTCCTTGTAAAATGAATAAAAATTCCTTAAATTGGAAGTTCATCATTTCAAAGAGCATAACGTATGTGCCATGTAAGCAGACAGAATATGTGGCTGCATCATCACTGCACCTGATGTTTCAAAATAATCCGCAACAATCAAAAAAATAGGAGGGCATTCTATTGAACTACAGAAATTTCGCTCTATTCCTGCTGATCATATTTTTAACACCCTTCACCTGCGCACAAACGCCGCTGAAAGCTAAAAAGATCGGTACATTTCAACAGCAAGTACGAACAATTTTTTCCCAGGCAGAAGGCTTGCCTGCCAATGAAATCTATTCAATTGCGATTGCGGCAAATGGAGATGTTTACGCCGGAACGCGATCAGGCTGCGCTATTTTTTCGAAAAATCAATGGAAGCCGATCGAAGCGCTGAAGGGCAAACCGATTTGGATGTTAGCGACAAATAGCGATGCTCTCGCAGTCTATGCGCCCAATGCAGATGGCGAAAGCGCAACCGGCGGCACTATATATATTTTCAAATCAAATAAAATGGCAGCCCGGCTGAATATCCCGTCGCATCTGGTGATCCAGCCGCACCCCAACGGACTAGCCCTGGCAGATAAAATTTTACTGGCTGCTTCAGGGGATTTGTTTGAACTGGACATTCCCAAAACAGGCGACGAAATCGATGCGAAGCCGCGCTCACTCAATTTGCCCCAAACCGATGTCAGGCAGGTCGCCATCAGTCCAAAAGGTGAATTGGTTGTTGCTGCCGAGTCCGGATTGTTGAGGTATAACCGGGCTCAAAATACCTGGGAAGCGCTTTATCCGCGTCAGGGCAGCCGCAGTTGGGCGCTTGTGGATGTGCGCGGCGTGGTTTATGATCCCAAAGGGCAACTCTGGTTTGCCAGTCCTCAGGGCGTTGGCAGGTTGTCCGAAACCTGGTCATTAAGCGACGGTCAGGATGGCTTGCCATACAATAATTTCACGGTGGTTGACGGCGGCGAGCCCGGTGTGGTCTGGTTCGGAACGCATCTCGGCGCCATACGTTTTGATGGATCGACTTGGGAATACAGGCAGGGGATGCGCTGGCTGCCCGATGATGATGTGCGGGACATGGCAGTTTCATCTGACGGAAATGCCTGGTTCGCCACAAAAAATGGCGTCGGTTTGATCGCGTCCAAGCAGATGACCCTGGCGCAAAAAGCCAAATGGTTCGAAGATGAGATCGATAAATATCATCGGCGCACACCTTATGAATATGTCCTTGGGGTGAATTTGAAGCAGCGCGGGGATAAAAGTGAGTGGACGCAGCACGACAGTGATAACGATGGATTATGGACTGCGATGTATGGCGCCGGGGAATGCTTCGCGTATGGTGCGACCAAAGATCCGCTGGCAAAAAAACGCGCGAAAAAGGCGTTTGAAGCGCTGCGGTTCCTGGGTGAAGTGACCCAGGGAGGCTCTCATGCACCTCCGCCCGGATTCGTGGCGAGAACAATTTTGCCCACAAGTGGTCGTGATCCCAATGTCGGACGTGTCGAAGGTGATCGACATCGGCAGCAGCACGAGGATAAATTATGGAAGGTGTATGAGCCACGCTGGCCTTTCAGCGCCGATGGCAAATGGTACTGGAAAACCGATACCAGTTCCGATGAATTGGACGGGCATTATTTCCTGTATGCGCTATATTACGATCTCGTGGCGGAAACAGCCGAAGAGAAAGCCCGTGTCAGGGCGCATGTCAAGGCACTCACCGATCACCTCATCGAACACGATTTTCAACTGGTGGATCACGATGGCAAGCCCACCCGATGGGCGCGATACAGCCCCAAAGAATTGAATTTCGATCGCAACTGGTGGGTTGAGCGTGGATTGAATTCATTGAGCATGCTCTCCTATCTGGCAGTCACCGAACATATTACCGGTGATTCCAAATATCGCGCTGTTGCTGATACGCTTGTTGAAAAGCATGGCTACATGCAAAATATGATGAATATGAAAACGCAGCGCGGTATCGGTACCGGGAATCAATCTGATGATGAAATGGCGTTCATGTGCTATTATAATTTATTGAAATACGAAACTGATCCTGAGCGTCGTTCCAATTATGCTTTGTCGTTCTGGTTAAGCTGGCGCACCGAACAGCCGGAAATGAATCCGTTTTTCAACTTTGCCTTTGCTGCAACCTGCGCAGATTTGCATTTCACCGATGCCTGGGGCACGATGTCAACCGCTCCCACTGGCGACTGGCTCGAAGATGCTGTCGAAACTCTGCGCCGATTTCCGCTTGACCGGATCGATTGGCGGCACAGGAATAGTCATCGCATCGATATCGTAAAATTGCCGCTGGCATCGCGCTTTCACGATGAAACGGAAGAAGACATTGTCCGGAGAGGCTATCGCGTCAATGGCAAAGTGATCCCGGTGGATGAGCAGTATTTCGACCACTGGTCATATAATCCCTGGGATCTTGATACAGGCGGAAACGGACACGGCTTGGCAGATGGCGCAGTTTTTCTGATGCCCTATTATATGGGGCTTTATCACGGCTTCATCGTCGAATCCGATTCTTAACACAATCAATTCATCTAAATTTGAATCTGGCGCATTTTGATCTGACGAGGAACTGATTGAAAAATATACAACAGCAGGATGGCGTGCATGCGCCTGTTGCCCGCAACAGGATGTGCGAATCGGCGCGTAAACTTAGGGATACCTATGCGCGAAAACCGGGCGCACCTTTTTTTCGCAAAACATTCGGATTATGGATGTGCATCGACCACTGGTATGAGAACGGGCTCGCGCGAGATACTGATCTGGATCAATTTTTTATGTTCGATCCGCCGGGACATTTTGCGCTGGGGCAACTGGGTTGGTGTTCGTCAGCGCTTTGTCCTGCATTCGAAGAAAAAATCATCGAATCGTGTGGAAATCAGGAAATCGTACAGGATCCCGCCGGTCGGCATGTCTTATATTTCACAGGTCGCCGGCAGGGATTCATGCCCGAATATTTGAAACATCCGGTTATCGATTTTCATTCCTGGCAGGAAAAGGTCAAATGGCGCCTGAATCCGGATTCAAGTGAAAGAACCGCCGACCTTTCAGAGCGAATGGGTCGCGCGCGCGAAGCTGCCGCCCGGGGTTTGATGATTCAGCAAAATCTCATCGGGGGATATATGTATCTTCGGAGCCTGATCGGTCCCGAAGATTTGCTCTTTTTCTTCTACGATCAACCGGAGCTGATTCATGAGTGCATGCGAACCTGGTTCGAACTGGCAGATGCTGTGATCGCATGCCATCAACGATATGTTACATTGGATGAAGTGTATTTCGCAGAAGATATATGCTACAATCATGGTTCACTTATCTCGCCGGAAATGATGCGAACATTCCTGTTGCCATATTACCAGCAGCTTGTTGAAAATATCAAGCAGCGCCAAATTGACAAAACACGCCACCTGTACATCCAGATCGATACCGATGGGTATGCCGTGCCGGTGATTGAGGTTTACCAGGGCGGTATCGGCATGGATGTGATGAGTCCGTTCGAAGTAGCCTCAGGGTGCGATGTTGTGCAAATCGGACGGCAGTATCCGGAACTGGTCATGAGCGGCGGAATTGACAAGCGCATTCTGGCGCGTGGCAAAGAGGCGATTGATGCGCACCTGGAATACATCCTGCCAATCATGCGAGAGCGCGGCGGCTATATTCCTACCTGCGATCATGGGGTGCCCGAAGAAGTAAGCTGGGAGAATTATCTCCATTATAGAAAACGATGTGTCGAACTGGGTGGATGAAATGCAAAGCCGGGAGAAAGAATGACAACCAGAGAGCGCTTGAGCGTCACATTGGATGGCGGAACACCTGATATTACCACGCTTTCGTTTTACAGTTGGATGGCGAAGGATTTTTTGGCGCCCGAGTGGCGTGAGCTTTACGAAATGGGCTTAGGCATTTGCCACCATTGCCATACTCTGCGGCACATCGAGCACGGTGTTGAAAACTCGGTGCATGAGAAAAAGCAAGGCAATGATGTGCTGCAAACCTTCATAAAAGCGACACCGGTGGGCAACTTGCATTACGTCAAGCGCAACGGCTGGACCATCGAACACTGGATTAAAACGCCCGAAGATTATAAAATAATGAGTTGGATTGTTGAGAACACCGAAATCGCGCCCTGCTATGAAGAATATGATATTCAGGATAAAAAAGTCGGTGACAATGGGGTGCCCGTTATTCTGGGTTCACGCACTCCCGCGATGAGCATTAATGTCGATTGGGCGGGGACGGAACAATTCTGCATGGATCTGGCACTTGAGCTGCCTGAATTATTGGAACTGTATGAAATCCGGAAGGATTTCTTTCGCAGGGAGAATGCGTTGATTGCCGCGGGACCGGGAAAATATGTGAAATGGCTAGAAAATTTAACCATTGACATGTTGGGACCAAAACGCTATCAGCAATTGCTGTTGTCGGTTTATGATGAGTGTGTGCCTGTACTCGAAGCTTCGGGAAAGCGGGTTATGGTCCATTACGATGGTGAGCTCAAGCAAATCGCAGATTTGATCGCCAGGGCGCCCTTCCATATCATCGATTCATTGACCGAGCCACCTGAAGGCAACTTGATGTTCGATGAATGTCGACGGCTTTGGCAGGATAAAGTATTCTGGGCAAATATCAACGTTGCGCTGTATTATGGCGCTGAGGAGGAGTTAAGGCAGGCACTTATCGATAAACGCGACCGGGCGGGAAAACGTGCGTTCGCGTTTGAAATCTCCGAAAAGCTGCCCGCGCACTGGCAACGAGTCATCCCCGTCATCCTCGACACGCTGAATACGTTGAGCTAAATCCGGATATTTATTTAATAGCTTGCACCTCAATGCGAAAGCAAGCTTTCGCACCCCTGTTGAGGACATACAAAACTTCTTGAAATGACGCTTGGCTGCACAAAACTTAAAAATCATCATTTTTCGCTTCATGTAAAACCAATGACTTGTATTCAGGATACATCGTAAATTGCCTGCCCAACTCGTCCCTGCCAATTTCATCGATAAGTCTGTGAAAAGAGGAAAACGGGCAATCATTCAAATCAGTAACCTGCCCATGTTTAACCGGATTATAAAGTAAATAATTAATTCTTATGCAATAGTCTTTATCCGTTCGCGGGCAATAGTCCCAATAATTCCACCAAACAGGCTTTTGACATGATGTTGCCTGATGTATGACTTTTGCGGAAAGGCTATGAATTCTTTTAAAGATTTTCGATAAATCACTGCCGTTGGCGCTTTTGCCGATCAGATGACAATGGTTATCCAGTATTACCCAGTGTATTAACTCCCAATGGAAAGCAGCAAATGATTCAAGTATTAATTTGAGAAGCTCGTTCTTAAGTGTGGCATCTTTGAGTAGCGGTCATTTGCGGTAGATTGCAGCGGTGATAAAATACAGCGATTCATCCAGCATCAGGTGCGCAGGTGTGTGCGAACTATGTTTGAGCATTTTCCTTCCTCCGATTCAATGATGTGCGAAAATGGAGTTTGAAGCGCTGTTTTTGAGGAGTGCCAAAGTTTACTTTGGCGGTTTTGGATTATTATTAAAGTGTTTTCGTCATGAGGCAAAAGCAAGCTTTCGCACTTCGGATTTGGGCAAATTTTTACGTTCCGGGATCGTGTATCTACGGCTTGTCGATTTTGATTCGATTCTCGAAATCCGAGGTGTTCTGTGGCAAGTATGAATGGTTGCCGACGATGAATAGCTCATGCAGCGATAATAGTGATAAAATACTCACGAAAGCCATATTTTCTCTCTCACCTTGCAGTTTGCCCTCCAGATGTTCCCATTTTTTCAGGAGCTTTGATACTGCATCTTTTTGAAGGCAGGAGGCGCGAATTATCGAATCCGAATTGAATAAATCTTTGACATAATTGGATCCGGATTGGCTGAAAAAGCAGGCAGCAATCGGAGCGCGATAGGGTTGCTTGGGACGGGTAAATATTTGTTCCGGTAATAAGTCACCCATGGCTTTTTTGAGCAGGTATTTTTCATTTAAAACGTGCAGCTTAAGCTTTGGCGGAACACCGGTTGCAAATTCAATGAGGCGGTGATCGAGGAATGGGAATCGACCCTCCACCGAGTTCGCCATCGCCATCCGATCACCCTGCGACGAGAGCAGGTAGCCCGACATGAACAGGTCGACTTCGATATATTGCGCCTTTGACATTGCATGCCACTGATTGAAACCGGCGGGGAGCGTTTGTTTGTATTCCTCAACCGGGTCATAGTCAGCGTACTGCTCAGCTACATCATCCGCTAAAAATGCCCGAAGCATCGCCGTATTGTGCCACCGAATTAAATGCGAATAGACCGGATTCCCGGTATCAGTCAAATCTTTTGCGAAGAACCGTTCCATGAAACGCCGGTTCCGGGCTGAAGCGGTTCGCAGGTAGGGATACAACTTTTGCAATAACAATGGTCTCAGCTCGCTCTGCGGAAATTTTGCCCAGAAATGCCGTACTTTGGTTTCTTTAAAAATATTATATCCGCCGAGAAATTCATCGGCACCTTCTCCTGTGAGCACGACTTTAAACCGGTTTTCGCGCACCAATTTCGAAAGCATCATCAGCGGGACCGGCGCAGTTCGAAGTATCGGTGTTTCAATGTGCCATAATGCGCGCCTGAAGTTCTCATAAATTTCCCGATTCAAAACGCGATGGTTGCTATGATTCGTTTGCAGATGCTCGATCATGAGCTTTTGAAAATCGCTTTCATCAAACGTGCGCTCCTCGAAACTGATGGAAAATGTCCGCAGATCATTTGATGTGTAATGCCTGATAATCGCTGTCACGACCGAAGAGTCCAGCCCGCCGCTTAAGTATGCGCCCACCGGCACATCCGCGCGTAAGCGGATCAGCGAAGCGTCAATCAGCAGATGCCGGAATTCTTCCGCCCATCGCTCTACGGATTTATCTGCATAATCGCCGGCTGCCGGAAATTGCAATTGCCAATATTTTTGTATCCGAACTTTTCCGCCCTTCCAGATTAAAAAATGCCCCGGGGGCAGTTGACAGATGTTTTTGAAAATTGTACGCTGCGGCAATGTTGTCCACAGGGTGAAGATTTGGATCAATGATTTGAAGTCGAATTCTGCCGGAATGGTTTGATTGCACAGCAGGGCTTTTATTTCGGAAGCGAAAAAGAGCGATCCCTGCGACAGAGTATAAAATAGCGGTCGTATTCCGACCCGATCGCGTGCGATAAAACACTCTTCCTTTTTCGAATCCCAAATCGCGAAAGCAAATTGCCCGTTCAGTTTTTCGAGCAGCTTTACGCCGAATTCTTCATACCCGTGGAGCAATACTTCGGTATCAGAGGTGGTTTTGAAATGATGCCCCTTTTTCAGAAGCTTTTCTCGCAACTCCGGATAATTGAATATTTCCCCATTAAACACAATCCATAGTGATCGATCTTCATTGGTCATGGGCTGCGATCCGGTTGCCAGGTCGATGATACTCAACCGGGCATGCCCCAGACAGGCACGTGTATCCCGGTAAATACCGAATTCATCGGGACCACGATGCCGCAACACACGAATCATATTTCTTACCTGGTTCATTGCCTCCGTTTCGCTGAATGAACCTACAATACCGGCAATTCCGCACATAGTCTCTTCCCTGTTTAATCAATACTGCTTAATTTCCTGTTGCATAAATTTTCTTCACCGACTCTCATTCATAAAATTATGCAAATTGGTAGACAAATATCATTCCAGCTACCACTTGTAACGTTTGACAAAATGCAATAATACCCACAATGATCATCGCCCGCAAAAATTTTAGGAAAATATCTTGACAATTACAGTAAATATTTTAAATTTGTTTAGCAGGTGGGATAAAATAAATTACCCATTAAAATTTCTTAAGCTGCTATTTATCAATATTATTATTAAGCAAAATGTCCAGGTTATTTAATCCCACCTCCTTAACATGCTGTAAAGAGTTCAGAAACCGGGAAGTGGGTATCAGCAAAAGTAGTTGCTCTTTAATTTGTACCGAAGGTGATGGTGCAAAGGTTCCAATTAATTGCTTGTTGTACAAAGTAAACCAAAAACATGCAGGGAGGAAAGACTTATGGCAAGCACACATCGAATTATCATCGCAACCGTCATCGGATTAATCTGCGGATTGATCTGCTGGCAAATCGCCAATAGCATGGGAGAGCCTAAGGGATGCGCGGAAGCGGTAACTATCATTTTATCGCGCACTTTATTGGGATTCGGAATTGGCATCAGTGCCTGGCGTATGGCGTGGTGGCTGCATGGCATCGTTCTCGGATTCATCTTCAGCATCCCGATGGCGGTTTCAGTGCTAGCAGAACCCAAAATGCTGTATATTTTCATCGGCACACTCGTATTCGGTGCAATTTACGGGTTAATCGTCGAATTGATCACGTCTGTCATTTTTAAGGCGAAGCAAGCGTAAGCGTTTTGACCAGAGCCCGAAAGAAAATGTCATTCCGGCGCATCGCATACAAAAATCACCATTAGCCGGCTGAAAATTCTGTACTACAGCCGCCGGAATGACATGCTTCTGGTTCGTTTCATTGGGAAAGGTTCCTTTAAAAATTAACCTACTGGCAAAGTTGCCAAAATTCTACTTGACTGCCACGTATTTTTTTTTTACCTTTTGAACGCGATTGAAAAGCAGAGCTTTATCGCATTAACCAAGCCCTGAGCCAATAAATTTAATGAGTTATTGAAAGGTTTATCCATGCCCGCGTCCCAGAACCAAAATCTGACAAAACAGCATTTTGATAAATTGAAAGCAGAACTCATCAATCTCGTCGAAGAACGAATTGCGATTTATCTCAAACCGCCGGAACAGCCGCAAGAAATGCAGGAAGAATTACTTGAGAGAAAACTCGCCGCTCTTGAAAAAAAAGCTGCCATAATGGAGCAAGTGTCGTTGCGGAATCATGAGGATATTGAGAAGGTGATTTCACTGGTTGAGATTGTGAGTTTGAGAATGGACGAGATCGCAAAAAAAGGAGACATTTTCGAGAAGCTGGAAGTGATTGCCGAAACCCAGAAATCCATACTCAGATTATTGGAAAAAATCGATAACGAAAATCTGATGCTGAAGAAAATGTATGAAAGCAACGAAGAACTGAATGACTGGCGATGGTACCGGAATTGATCACTGCTTGAGTTTCATCAACCGCGCTGCATTCTGCCAGAAAATAGCTTCGCGCTCTTCAGCTTTCAAATCAGCACCGAAGATCTTTGCTTTACAAAATGCCAAATCCGAATTATCTGTCCCAAACAGAAGCCGGTGCACGCCGATAGTTTCAGCCAATTTTTCGATACAGTCCTGTTCCGCCATAGAGCCGCTCGTATCCACGTAAACATTCTCGCACTCCCGCGCAACTTTCAATCCGTATTCCCAATCACCGCCGAGATGTGCCATGATGAATGTTGCCCCGGGGAAGCGTTGTGCCAGTCTTCTTAGGTGCATGGGCGTGCTTTCGAACGGCAAATTGCCGTCAATTTTCACCCAGCAATGCACCAGCAGCGGGATGCCATATTCGATGGCTTGTTCCACAATCGGGAATACGCGCGGATCATCACACAGCGTCGCTACCCATAATTTTATCCCCTTGAAGCCCAGTTCCTCCACGCACCGTTTAAGTTCGGAAAGGGCGTGCTCCCCGCAAACCGGATTCACATACGCAAAGCCAATTACATTATCGGGCAGGCGGCGCATCAGCTTGTGCACAGCGTCGTTGCTTGCCTGCACGTCATTCTCGCGCGGATAATAGCCACCATGCAGCGCCGATAACATGAATATATCGGTGAGACCTTTTTCGACGCGCTCAATAAAATCCGAGTCAGATAATCCGCCGAAATCGAGGTGAATGTGCGAATCGATTAGCATCATTTTATCCCTTTCTGGCTGATGAAGCTGGCAGCATTTTCGTACAAGATTCGGGATCTCGCTGATTCATCGATATCCGCCTCGAGAATTTGCATCAGTGCCGCTTCCGCATAATACATCGGAGTGCCCGAACCATACGCAAGGTGCGCGGCGCCGATTTGCTCGATCATTCGTGCCAAATACAACGACTTGTACGAGGTTAGCAAAAGTGTTTGCGTGCGATCTTTCATAAAAGGAACCAGGGATACCCCTTCCGAGGGCAGGTTTGCGTTGCCGATCGCAATGCGAAGCGCAGGAAATGTGTTCAATACATATTCGATATCCTGAATGTCGATTGGCGGTACGCGCATGCACCAGTGATGCGAGCGTTCATCCCACAGCCGGATAAATAACAATGCGGGCAAATCCAATTCAATGAGCGTTTTAAGCAACGCTTCACAGCAGCTATCATACACGCGGTAGCCGTGATAATTCGGCAAAATGCCACAACCGACGCATCCCAAATTTTCTATCGTATCGCGCAAATCGCGTTCCCAGCCCGGAAAATTCGGATTCACGACTGCCAATGGGAGCAATCGATTCCGGTCCGAACCAATGTCATTCAGCATCTCCTGCACGCCTTCGAGGCAATCTTTATAAAAAACTGCCTGGAGCGGTAATGCGAGTGCCTTGTCGGTGTTGGTGCGATCCATCAATTTCAACACATTTTTTGATCCGCTGTGGCGCAAGCGGCGGAAGGGCCAATAGCCCAGGAATACATTCAGATCGAAGATCATGAGTGAATAGTCACCTCATTTTTGATTTAGGGATTAAATTTTTTTGAGCTTTCAAAGGTTATCAAAATGACGATGCCGATAATTCGAAAAGCAATGCAGCCAGATACATCAGAATTTTAAAGCGTTTGCTGCCTGATACGCAGCAATTTTTTGAGCGACCTCCACCACGGGTGCTGTCCAATACTGGCTTCTTTTGCTGTGCAGGTATTCCAGCAGCAATGAAAAATCATAGCTGCCGACACTGAGCCGGCTGCCATTTATTTGGTGGAATACGAGGATGAGCCACTGCCCTTTGCTCGCGAGCGCCTCCACAAGACCGATCATTTCATGTCCGCTCATGCGCTCGGTGGCAATGCCGCCGGCGTGCGCCAGATCCATTACTTCGGGTTGATTCGCGAAGCCGTGTTCGCCCCAGGCACGCCCGGCGATGAAGTGCCTGGCAACCAGCGGAATATAACTTTGCCGCGACATGCCCCGCCCGACATCGGTGTTGTAACACGGATAGGCGAATGTCCATTGTTTTTGATGGGGTGCGATCTGCTCAAGGCGCTGTTGTGCAGCTAAAATATCCGCTTCAATTTCAGCCAGTGTTCGGTCTTCGAGTCCGCCTGTTTTGCCCAAAAAGTTATTCGAGCAAATATGCGAAAGTGTGTGATTGGCAATCTCATGCCCGTTGGCGCCGACTCGCTCCCATTGCGAGCGGCATTCTTCCCATTGCGCGCCGTTTGGCACGATGTAAAACGTGGCTTTCAGGTTGTATTTGTCCAGAGCAGGGAGTGCCAGTTCCAATTGATTCCTGGTTCCGTCATCGAATGTCAGCGAAACCGCGCCAAGATAAGGTGTCCAAAATTTGTTTGTGTTCATGATTCTCCAATGGATTAGCTCGCGAAATACACTAACATGCACGAAAAGCAAGTGGTTCCGTTTAGATGGGACTGATTCATTTTATTGGAACTGCTGTGTCTGAATTCGCCCCTTTTACACCCGTAATCCCTCAATTACTGGTTCCCAAACTCCAGTTTTGGAACCCAAGAGGCACTGTAAACTAAAAAAAACCAATAACTGAGCCATTACTTTACGCTCAAACTTACATTTTTATTGAATTTAGTGTTGTTCGTGGGCAAAAAGAAAACATGGTTATAATCTTTGCACTAAATGCATTTTAAATTAAATCATTCGTAATAGCTCGTTCCGGTTTAGATGAATTTTAGCGATTGCCTCGGTTAACAGAGACGCGCGTTCCGGCGGGCAGGCAAAGATGCCCCAACCAGCCAGCACCGCGCGATGTTGCCAGAGATCGTCGGCAACGGGCAGGTTCCAGCGCGAGGGTGTTATCGCCTCGAGGTAGCTGCGATTCAGGTGGTGCCGCTTCTTTTGATGCGGAGAATACACCTCACTGTGCGAAAGCGGGGTGTAAGTAGTTGTGAAGTCATAACCCACTTCGGCTGACAATGCTTTCCTGAATAGTTTCCCTTCGATGCCATCGAACGCCGAACGATCGTATAAAAATACAAAGGCGTATCCGCATTGCCGGGTGATGTGCGGATTCCTCCGCAGCGGTTGGACGCCGGGCGCTTCAGCAATCGCCGCATCCAGCGCCAATCCGGTTTGGTTGATGATCGGCGCGTTAACAGCGTGTGCCTGCAATTGGGCGCGCAAAACAGCCGCCTGAAAACTGGTTATCCGGTAGTTTCCGCTGTGAACTTTGATCCCCTGCCGGAATTCGCGCCCACAACTGCGTTGACTGACAACTTTCCAGTAATTCTCCTCATCTTGCATGAGCAACGCGCCGCCCTCGCCAGCGGTGATCAATTTTGACCGCTGGAAGCTGAATGAGCCGAAATCGCCGAATGTGCCCGCGTTTTGAGCATCCCATTGCGATCCGTGCGCATGTGCACAGTCTTCAATGATAGCTAAATTATACTTGCGCGAGAGAGGTATCAGGCGATCCAAATCCGCCATACGATGGTACAGGTGCACCGGAATGATCGCCCTGGTTCGCGGTGTTATTGCCGCTTCAATTTTCGCCGTATCGATGCAGAGCGTCTCCGGATCAACATCGACCATGACCGGCACCGCATTCACATCGCAGATTGCGCTGGCGGTTGCCTGCCAGGTCAAGCCCGGCACGATCACTTCATCGCCGAACCCAATGTCCAATGTTTCCAGGGCAACCTGCAACGTATGCGTGCCATTGGTCAGCAGGGCACAAAATCTGGATTTGTTGTATGCAGCCCACTCGTTTTCAAATTTTTTAGCCATCGATTCGACGCCGGGCCAATCATCCCAGGTTCCGCTATCGAGAACTTCCAATAGATACTGCCGTTCGAGATCGGATCGTGTGGTAAGCCGCGCGCCGGCTAACAGATTGTCCGTCACCGGTTTGCCGCCGACAAGTGCCAGTTTGCTCATTGTTTGGATACTCTCCGTTAATTGCTTTTTGAAAACAGGGAATTAAAACTGCTTGCCTGATCTATTCGAAATAAAATTACTCATGTGAAGGGTATCGCTGGCATTCACATTCAAAGGTGCCTTAAGAAATTCTCCGGATTCGCCAGGAAATCGCGGGTCAGCGAGACATGCTCCAGCGAATTATAATCGACCGGTTCGAGCGGGCATTTATCGAAGCTGAGGATTGTTGCGCCCGGGAATGCCATCAGAATCGGTGAATGCGTCGCTATGATGAATTGGGAATCGCCTTCCTGTGTCATTTCTTTCAACAATGAGATCAGCGATAGCTGCCGCAGCGGTGAGAGCGGCGCCTCGGGTTCATCCATCAAATACAAGCCGCCGGGCACAAATCTTCCCTGAAACAACGTCAGGAAGCTTTCGCCGTGGGAATTAGCGTTCAAATCCTCGCCATACCGTTCAACAAGTCCGGCTTTTTGCCCCATCACAGCGCCCCGGGCTAACTGCAATCCGTAGCCTGCGAATTTTCCTTCGAATTCGGAAGCTGTGTCTTCCATCTCTTGTTTGAGCTCTGTCATTTTTCTGGCGAAACGGAAAAAATCTTCCGCGCGAAGAAAAAATCCTTTGTGTGGATTTTTAGTCCATACAAATCTGAAATGCCGTGACAGTTCCCGCGCAGGTTTCAGTGTGATATCGTTTTCAATTCGCTCCCCGCCGATTACCGGCAGCGAAACACCGGCGGCAATCGTTTCGATCAGGGTGGATTTTCCCGATCCGTTTTCTCCGACGAAGAATGTTACCGGCGAATTGAATTCGAGCCGGTCCAACTCGCGGATCAGACGCAAATTGAACGGGTAGCTGTCCTTTTGTCGAAGGCTGGATTTCAGATGAACCGCTTTCAGATGAATCATGCATGCTCCGCTTCGAATTTTTTTGTGTGCGGGAATATGCGAAAAGTTTGTTTAAAATTCAAGCTTTTTTATCCAAAGTCTCATTCAAAAAATACAGCATGATCGATGCGCAGCCGGTCGGGGGTGTTCAATAGAATCGGTCGCACCAGGCTATCGCGTTGAAACTGCCCCTGAATGAATTTTCGAGCCTCGACCCGCACCGATCCACTTCTGCCCCTGAATGGCACATAAAGCTGCAGCGGTTTTCGATATGCTATTTCATCCGCAGGAATAATGTCGAATCGGTCTGGTTGCGCCAGCAGCGCGCAATCGGTGGGCAGATTGAAAATCGAGATGTTCAGGTAATCGATTGCCCGGCGGTTTTTCCGAATGAATTGCAGTGTCGCTTCCCGATCCGAATCTTCCTCGGTGGGCAGACCAAACAAAAGATAGACATAATTTCTGATCCCATGCGCGTGTGCCAGATTGAGAATTTGCTCCGCTTGCGGCAGGTCAATGCCTTTTTGATATAAATCCAGCAAACGCTGCGAGCCGCTTTCCAGCCCGAATTGCAGCAACACCGCACCGCTTTCCTGCATTCGCGCGAATTGGTTTGCCTGCGTCAGCAGCGTTTCGAAGCGCAGGAAACCATAAAATCGAGCGTTATGGCGTTTGAAAAATGGCAGAAGCTTAGTCAATTGCCCGAGAGGGATCGCCGAATCGCTGATATTAAAAATAACGTCATCAGAATTCACCAATTCCATTGCAGCGGTTAGAAATTGAATCAGCGCTTCGGATTTGAATATAGAATACGCCCGGTTTGCATCGGGACAGAACAGGCAGCGGTTCCAGTAGCAGCCACGTGAAAGCGGAATCGGAATAATTGGCGCGGGCGTGAAGTATCGAGCGAGCGGATGAATGAGCCGGGGCAACTCGAGAGGTGAATCGACACTCCCCGTCACAAGCAGCCTGCCGCCAGGGGGGATTCGGGTGTATAGCCCGTTGAAATCGAATGGTGTGCCGATTTTTTCATCCAGCACATTGATCAATGCGCCGCCGAGGACCGGTTTAATGTCCATTCGATTCAGCGCAACACCAAGCTCAATGGCAAAATAGATTTGCGAAAGGTACGTGACCGATACCCCGATCGTCTTCGCGGCGATGCCCTGAATTGCGGGAATGAGTTGTGTATGTAAAAATGCCGTGAACGGGGTGCATCCGCCATCGGATACATATCGGATAAATTGTTCGGGATCGTGCGGTGGAATGCGATCCAAGGTGACGTCAGTGAGACCGAGGCGCCAGCCTTTGAATTGCCCGCTCCACCGGATCAAATACCGGTGCAAATTGTTGATGTGGGTGCGATGCTGATGGGCGTCAAAAATACGATTATTCCGGAAATAGTGTACTGCCCGTTGAGCGCGTCGCCATAAAGACGATTTCGACAGCGAAGTGTTGGTGGAATTCAATGTTTCGAAAAGGGTATAATTGAAAAATTCGATGGAAGCGTCATATAAAATCGCATGAACGCCATTGCCCTTCAATTGAGATGCGAATAGCCATGCCCCGACCGGAAGCTGGGTTGGCACCAGCACGGGTGGGGCGATGACAAGAAAATCGTCGACGCGGTTCATCGCTTGCTCGTTATTTGCGAATTGAATTGATCTCACCTTTAATCTGGCACGCCCTTGTGCCTGCAATGAAGTCATTTGATCAACGAAAACCAGGCAGAATTGTTCAACTCTCCCGGCTGTCGCGCAGCTTTTTGATCGATATGCATCTGTCCGCTATCCTAATTGCTGTGCGTGTGCAAAAGGCGAAACTCCCTCTGCAACATTTGAAAGGCTTAACCGTAAGGTTCTGTTAGGATTGCTAACTGGATTCAATTAAGTCCTTAAACTTTTCATCACAGCAATGGGAGGTATAAAATGGGAATCAGAAATGTTGTCAACCGTTTGTTTTCGCTGGCTTTGATTCTATTGCTCATGCAGATGTTTGCTTGCGATAGTGGGCAACAGGGGAAAATTCCGATAACAACTTCATCGAAAGCAGCAAAGGAGCATTTTCTCAAAGGACGCGATATGTTTGAGAAACTGCGCGCGCAAGAGTCGCTGCAGCATTTTGAAAACGCAGTGGCTGCCGATACCAATTTTGCCCTGGCGTATTTGTATTTATCATTTGCGCAGCCAACCGCAAAAGGATTTTTCGAAAAACTCGACAAAGCCGTGGCGTTAGCGGACAGAGCCTCCGAAGGCGAGCGGCTATGGATTCTCGGAAATCAAGCCGGAGTGAATGCATTTCCAATGCAACAGCGCGAATACTATCAAAAAATGGTGGCAGCATATCCGAACGACGAACGCGCACATAATTTTTTGGGGTTGAATTATTTCGGGCAGCAGGAATATGATATGGCAATTCAGTCATTCAAAAAAGCGACCACCATCAATCCGGAGTTTTCACAGCCATACAACCAAATGGGCTATGCGTACAGATTTCTGGAAAACTATGCGGACGCTGAAAAAGCATTTCAAAAATACATCGAATTGATCCCGGGTGATCCGAATCCGCACGATTCTTACGCCGAATTATTGATGAAAATGGGCAAGTACGATGCTTCAATCCAATCGTATCGCAAGGCGCTGGAACTCAATCCGGGTTTTGTTGCATCACATTTAGGTATCGCCACGAACCTGAATTATAAAGGTCAACATGCAGATGCACGTGAACAACTTGAAAAACTGCTGGAAATTGCCCGAAATGATGGCGAGCGACGTCAGGCATGTTTTGCTACCGCAGTCTCTTTTGCGGATGAAGGCAATCTCGATGCCGCTGTCGAAGCAATCGAAAAACAATATGCGCTCGCTGAAAACATAAACGATGCGGCTGCAATGGCGGGCGATCGCATCCTCATCGGTAATATCATGCTCGAAGCCGAGAAGCCCGAGGATGCAGCACAGAACTATCAGAACGCGCTCGAGCTCATACTGGCATCCGGACTTGCACCCGAAATCAAAAATAATGCAAACCGCATTTTCTTGTACAATTCAGCCCGTGTGGCGTTGGCGAAAAATCAGCTCGCTGAAGCAAAGATCGCCGGCGACCAGTTCCACGCACAAGTTGAAACTATTAAAAATCCGAATCAGCTCAGATTGGCGCACGAATTGGCGGGATTGATAGCTCTCGCTGAAAAAGACTATGATCAAGCACTCGAAGAATTGAACCAGGCGAATCAACTCAATCCATTTAATATTTTCAGAATGGCACTCGCGTACAGCGGCAAGGGGGATACGCTGAACGCCAAACAGATGTGTGAGAAAGCTGCGAATTTCAATGCCCTCAATAATTTGAACCAATCCTTCGCCCGCTTGAAAGCCAACGAAATGCTCAAAAAATTATAGCGATTGCTATGGTTCCCCGGAGCGGAATGTGGTATTTCGCTCCGGGGATGGTATTCCACTTCGTTATCGATTCAGTTTTTTGCTGTGTCAATTCATTTCCATCTCACTTGACTTTTTATGCCATTTGAAGATCATGCGCAACCTTTCAACTACTTCAATAGTTTCAATGCTCAGAATCTTAAGCCGCGTTCAGATGATGATTGGCAAATTCATACACCCGGCGGTGTGGTTTGCGTTTCAATTTCAGATGATGCGCTGACGATCAAAAATTTGAATAGCGAAATTTTCTGGCGGGTGCGGCGCGGAACCGGAACCAGTGATTTCGCAAAAAATCCAAAGAAGGAGGTCAAATGATTCTCGATCAAATCGACCAGTGTGAGCGATATGCGAGCGTTTATCCCAATTTCGCTAAAGCATTCGCGTTTTTGACGCAGCCGAATCTGGCGACGCTTGCCCCTGGCAAATACGAAATTGATGGTGAGCAAGTGTTCGCCATTGTCGATAAAGCCCGGGCAAGAGCGCGTGAGCGAGCGCCTTTGGAAGCGCATCGCCGATACATCGATATCCAATTCGTCATCTCCGGCGTCGATGAAATGGGTTGGCGAAGCAAGCCGTTGTGCAAGCAAACAAACGCGGTGTACGATCCCGAAAAAGATATTGAATTTTTTGATGATAAACCGGAAACCTGGATCGCAGTGGGGCGGAAAACATTCGCTGTGTTTTTTCCCGAAGATGCTCATGCGCCTCTCACCGGATCCGGCGAGGTGCATAAAGTTGTGGTAAAAGTGAAGGTTTGAATAACGGGGCGCTAAACATGTCTGTCACAATTACTTGGACGGGAAATGAGCCATCAACCGGAGTCAGTCATGAGAGTGATTCGGAAAATGCGCAGCGAAGATATTCCGCACGTCAGTGAGCTTTTATGCGATTGCTACCGCTGGCTTGCTGAAAAGGAAGGGTACACCGAATCACAACTCAGATGGCTGCTAACCGATCGCGGTTCTATTCCCACAGTTGAGCGCGAATCGAAAACACAGTTTTATTTGATTGCGCATCAGGCGGAATCGATAACCGGAATGGTGGCAATTCGGGCGAACGAAATCACCAAACTTTATGTGGCTCCGGAACACCATCGGGAAGGTATCGGCGAAATGCTGTTCATAGCGGCTGAACAGGAGATCCGGACAAACGGCTATCATGAAATGCACCTCGGTGCCACTGATACGGCAATTCCGTTTTATCAGAAAATGGGGATGACGCTGACCGGGCGCGTGCCGTACCGGGTGGATATTTTTCCCGGGCGAAGAGTCGCGATCATGACGAAATATTGGCAGCGCAATGAATAAAGGCAGGAAGCGCCGGCTGCAATATACTTATTTTGGATTGTTTTGTGATTTGATGCCGGGAGCTTGTCATTCTGGAAGTATCTTATTGCGGTTACGTAACATGCACATAATTAACATCCTATTCCAAATTATATAAGAATCCTCCTGGTTGACATAGGAGTTACACTTTAATCCATAAGTCCACTCTGAAAAGAGTCAAACCACGAATTTCACTAATTTTCACTAATTGATTTTATTGAACTTAATTTGTCCCAATTCGTGCTTATTTGTGCAATTTGTGGTTTTTGGAATGGGCTCGTGAATCAATTGCTCAAAATGCCTGAATTAATGGTAGTTTTAAGAGATCCACACCCTCATTCAAGAATGCTGCGAACCATAGCAACATCGTCCTCGACCATGTCATCATTATCACCACGATAGATTCCTACATTTACCACATCGATGGGCTTGATCTTTTCGAAGGCAAATTCGAACGCCATCCGCGCATCGATTCGTCCCGCACCCATAATTTTATACGCCATACACGGTTTCGCGATGCGGTTGATGCAATCGACTGCTGGCGTCAGATCGCGCAATTTGAAATGATGCCCTTTTCCCGAATGCAAACTGCCGCAATTGAAAAAGCACACCGCGTGGAAATCGACGATATCAAGCGTATTCACCCACAGGTGTGCTTCCGGAGCGTGACCGGCAATCCCGACGATGACGCCCTGTTTCCGGGCATACTCGCACCAGATTCGCAGAACTGTTTCATTCTTTTCCAGATACGCATCTTCAACGCGGGCGCCGTGTAAAAAGAGCGCCTTGCACCCGATTTCGACAGCTTCGTCGATCGCTTCGAACATATTCGTTTTGTGTTGATGATTGAGCTGGGCAATCCACTGAAGCGATCCGCCAGATGAGAGATAGGCTTTCACCGCTTCGAGCACATGCGGCGTTTCGTTATTCGTCACCATCGTATTGATTCCCGCTGCCACCGCACGTTCCCAGGTTTCAATGATTCGGTCGATATGATAATACGCCAGCATTTCCTCGCTGCGCGCCTGATTTTGATGACTGTGCCCGCCAAAGGGATTCGCGCCGATCACTAATCGCGTAACATTGAGCCCGCAGAAATCGACTGTGGGCAATTCAGGTTGTGCTTTCATAACTGCTTTCTATTATATTGGTATATTTAAAGCCAAACGCGCAAGAATATATATCGCAGTGAAGGATAATATAGCGAAATGCATTCTAAGAATAAACAGCGGTGTATTTACTTTTTTGAAATTTATCACATCAAACCAACGGAACTCTGATGGGACATGTACATTACTTAACAAATCATCAGCATGCAGCTCCAATTTTTCTTCGATTCTGTCTATATGTGTGAATTTGCGAATTTGGGCTTTCCTGTGGTGCGCAGTAATTGCTATTCCTGATATACTCGATAATATAAGAATTATGCCAATAATGATCACGACAAAAATATTATCGAATTTTAGATCTGCTCCAATTAGGCCTAAAACCAAAGCGGCTTCAATTTCCAATGTTTTCCAAGTCTGCATACGTGTTTGAATATGATCTTGCCATTCAATTTGCAGTTGCTGATGCAAAGTTTGTTCACTAGCCATAATCATTTCTCCATTTTTATGTTGATAAAGCAATATTACAAATAAATGGCTTCGGCTTTGATGAGGCATCCCGCGAACATCCAAATCAGTTCTTATAAGCCTTTAAATCGCCCGCACTTCTCAATCCTCGCGCAAAATCTCCACGCCGCAAATCAGCGGCTCGCAATCCGGCGTGGTTGCTGCCGGCTGCAATCGGATCGTCAGCGCTTTCTTCACCGCAACGCCCCGCAGGCTTTTGATGAGCGCCCGGTTTGCGCCACCGGCTTCGCGGACGATATCCACTCCCATGAACACAGGCTGATCCTGCACCAGAATATCAAACATCCGCTCGCCCGGCTTTTTATTTTCCAACTCCGCAAAATGCAGGTGCACGGTGTAGCGCGCAGTCTGCATGTCAGTTTTCGATAGCTCAATTTGAATGCTCAAATCGCCTTGCAGCGCCGATGATGCAACCCAGGGTAGTCCGCCCGGCTCCATGAACAGCGCGTGCCGCCGGATGCCCTCCGCATGCTTCGGCTCGATGTCAATCGGTAGATCCGGCGATACACCGCCCACACTGGGATAATCCAGCCACAGTGTGCCGTTATCCGCCATGCGATCGCCCGGCGCATTGAAATTGATGCCCACCCGACGGACAGGTGCGCCCTGCCATTCGAAATCATTATACGTCCAGTATTCCAATTCAGGCATGTTCACCAGCGCCAGCGAGGTTTGATTGGGATAAGAACACTGGCACGTGCGCGTATATTCCGGCGCGTTGAGCACACCGTCTGCCACGACCAGGTTTGAAGTGCAACCGGATTTGAAGCCGCCAAAATTGCCGGTTCCGCCATCATTGAGCAGATCGTAAAATCCCGCGGCAGCCGAGCGGAAAGAGAGCAGGTGTTCGCTGGCGATATTATAATTGCAGCCGTACATCCGCGTGTAGCGCCACGGTATCACCTCGTTGGTCATCGGATCCCGCCGGGTGACCTGCTCGCCGGTCTGAATGTCATACGCCGAATGATAGGTAATGATCTGATCGCCGTGCAAAATGGGGGGATTCTTATATTCGATCGCCCGGTCCCAGAGGACACTGCCGTCGCTCGCGCAATACACGATCATCCGCTCCCCTTCTTCGCCGCGCACCATGTCCCGCGAAGGACGCGTGGCTTGAAGCAGCAGACCGTGTTCTCCGGAAAAACTGAGCCAGCTTCCGAAAATGTTCTCCTGCGTTTCCCAGGCAAGTTCGCCGCTGGTGATATGAAGCGCGACCAGCCGAAAATCATCGGGGTGGGCTAATCCGCGACGCTCCAGCTTTTTCTGGTAATAGGGGGGGAGCTTATCCAGGCAAAAAATCAGGCTATCCGAGGCAATGATGGCGTTGTGCAGAAATCCGTAGCGCGCCGGGAATTGCCAGCGAACGTCCCCGGACTGCCGATCGATACAAACCAGGCTGTTGCTGGCGGTTCGATCATAATTTTCGTAGGTGTTGATCTTGCGCTGCTCTTTCGGCGTGAGTTTGGCAAAGGCTTCCGCATCGAGAGCCAGGTCGGGATTGATGCGCGCAAATGCTGCGAAACCGGCTCCGGCGATAAGAGAATTGCCCGCAACGCCGATATACCCCCATTGCGGGCGCGAACCGGATGCATCCGCCGGCAGCAGGATTTTCCGTCGGGTCAAGCCGGTTTCAGCGTCCAGGACATGACACAGCGTATCCTGGATGATATAAACCTGTTCCCGAGTCGCCACAAAATTGGAGCCCCGGGCGTTTGCCCCGGGAATGTGCACCTGGTTATAGCTCGTATTCAGCGGTGTGTTTTGGTAGGTGTCATCGAAAAACATGCCCGAACTGATCGAACTGTCGAGTCGCACCTGCCAGAGCACGCGACCCGTGTACACATCGCGCGCGCTGATCATGTCCATACCCTCGACGAATAGCCGCCCGCCGATGACCTGCTCCGGCGGACCATGCCCGTGCCGCGGCAGCACATCCACATTCGAGTTGCCGCCGAACCACAACAGTCCCAGCGGAATTTTTACCAGGCGATCATCCGATTTGACGCTATTGGCGATATCGCCGTACTGGTGCGTCCACGTCCCTGCCCCGGCTAATTTCCCCGCTCGCGTGATAATCGTGCTGGTCTCGCTTTGAACAAGTTCTGCGCCCGGAAAATCTCCGTCCCGAACGCGTGTCGCCAGTTGCTTCGACTGCTGCTTTCCGGTTTGAATCCAGAGCTTGCCGCCGTAAGGACGAAGCGCGTCAAATAATTTATCCAGCACAGGCGGATTTTCAAGTACCTGGTTCACAGCCAGATCGGTCACAACGATCAGCGATGCCAGGTAAGGCGGCGGCTGGAAACTCAGCGCGTCACCGGGGAGCAGGCTCAGGCGTTTGCCATAGATACCGGTGCCATCGTATCGCTGGCGCAGGGTTAGCATTTGGCGTGCATCCGGCTCCAGCGCAACGAAGTTTAGCTCGGAATTGTACACCAACTCCGCGGGCAAATCGCCGTTTCGAATGCCATACAGCAGCGCATAACCGTCGCGGATGCTGGTTTCACCGAGAATGGTGCGTGCTAATTGAAGCGCCTTTTTCGATTTTTTGCGGTTCGCCGATACGCGCGCGTGATTTTGATAGGGATAGGTGCGGACTTTTTTGCTATGTTTGCCGAACGCCATAATCCGCCCGTCATAAGTGACCGCGAATAGCTTGCCGTTCGCTGCCAGCAATCGCTCGATCCTGCCATCGAGGGGCAGTTGCCAGGCAATTGCCGGAAAGGCGCCGTTCGCATTGAGGGCGATCGCGGTGATATGATGCTCGCCGCCGGCGTAAAGGCGCGAACCGGCTTTGATCAAATCGCCGGAAGCATCCTGCTGCAATTCCCATAATTTATCATCGAGACTGCCGGCATCGCGCGCGGTGATTGTTTCGCCTGAAAAATAAACAATTTTGGGAGTGAGTACCGGGAATTTACCGACGCGGCGCATCAAATTATGCCCGTCTTCCAGATCGTAGACATCGACCATGCGTTCGCGTGCGTGGTTGAAAAAGACCTGGTGATTGGCGCAAACAAACGCACCCCCGGTTTTGTTATTGGCAGCCAGGTGAAAATACAGCAACTCGCCGGTGGCTTTGGCGAAGCATGCCGGCACCGATCTCCCGCCCGGAACCAGCAACCGCTCGCCGCTGATGACCAGCACGCCCTGGGGTCCGATGCCGGCGAACGAGGGCGAGTTATGCGGCTGCTTGATATATTGCGAGCCCAAGCCTTCATTGCGCCAGATAGCCTCGCCGGTGCGCGCATCGATCGCATAGATGAAGGTTCCCATGAATGGGAAAATGCTGGCGGTAAAATACACCACAGCGTCATCGGGATTCACCGATTCGACGACTGCGCCGCCGCGTGCAAGCCAACTCGAAATCAGTCGCTGGTTGCCCAGGATGGGTCTCTGCTTTGGCGCACCGTTGAATTTCCACAGCAACCTGCCGTTCCGCGCGGCAAGGCAATACAGGTATCCGTCATCGCTGGTGAAAAAGATGCGATCCTGCCAGCCCGCCAGTGGCAGCCGCACCGGTCCGTCCGCGTAAAATGACCATTTTTCTGCGCCGGTCTCGGTATCGATTGCCACCACCTTATCGCAATCATTGAAACCGATAAACATGGTTTCGCCCAGAACGATGGGTTCGAACACCCGGTCATAAGGCATGAGATCGCAATTCAGGGGATCATCCCACACCGGCTCGCGCTGCGGATATTGGCGGCTCCATAAAAGGTGAAGCGCCGCCGGAAGTTCCTCCGGACTGGCAGCGCTGCGGGCGGCATCGTGACGCCACATCTGCCAGTCAAGCGCGTGTAAGTGCAATGTGAATGCAAAAAGAAAAAGGGAGAGACTGATACGGGTGCGAACGTGGATCATAAACGGGTACCTTAAGCTATTGAATAATGAGATTTTCCAAATTTGAGCACTGATGTGCGATTACGCGGTCATGATACATATTTTTGAATTCAATTGCAAGCAAAAAGTGAGGTGGTGAATTAAAGTGACTAAAGTGTGCTAAAGTGACTAATGTGACTAAAGTGCCTGAAAATACCTGAATGCCGCTAGCCTTCGGTCCAAAATACCGGCTGATCATGCTCGTGTGGTCATGCTCGTTCCAAAACTACGGTTTTGGAACGTACGAATCCGAGAAACTCTGTTTCGTGAATTAATTACACAGATATACGTCGCTTCATACGTTTCAACGCACCGGTTTCCGAATAAAATTAAAAATGCTCCTTGCAGGCAGTTGCGATGGGCGCTGATTAAGCGCGTGCATTCTTGCTATCGCCCTCCGCTACCTGAACTTCTATCTGGAAAATACAAAATGTATTGCTATTCGCATATAAATACATTAAATTAGGAGCATATCTGATATACCTATTAAGGGTTAGTTTGTAACATCATATTCTTAAGCATGTCATTGCGAGCGTAACGCA